>VXSY01000023.1 GCA_009837725.1 Gammaproteobacteria bacterium
GGGTTTGGCGGCGCCCGCCCTCCAAAGCGTGCCGAAGGCGCGCACGCAGCGGAGCAGGCCAACGCCCCCGCAACCCGAGTTCCAGACCACGCCAACAAAGCGCCAGCCTCGAACAGCGCCACCAACAAACTAGCCTCTTCGCCAGCGCCCGTCATGCCTTGACGTGCCTGCGCACGAAAGAGGCCCGGCGCCGCCAGAAAACCAGCGGCGTGGAATCGATGTTTGAGCGCCCTTAAGGAGGCGCTTCGACGATCAGTCGCGAGGTCGGCCGTACCCGCCGCGGCCGCCACCGCCACCGCCGCCGGGGCCGCCCCCGCGTCCGTGCGCCTCGCTAACGCGCAACGGGCGAGACCTGAAGTCTCGCCCGTTCAATTCGGCGATGGCATCGTCCGCGGCGTAGTCGTCCATTTCGACAAAGCCAAAGCCTCGGGAACGTCCCGTTTCACGGTCGGTGATGACCCTTGCAGAGATCACCTCACCGTGGGCGGCAAACAATTCCGCCAATTCCTCGTCTCCCGTCGCCCACGGGAGGTTTCCAACGTAGATCTTCTTCACTGGGTCTCCATGATCCGGTTCGCCGCGCATTTGCCTCGCCGTTCAACTTGGCCTCCGGCCACCTAGCGTCAAGACGCCGGCGTTCGACCCGACTGCGAAGTGCTCACCAAGGGCTACGACGCGCGTACTCTACACGACCGATGCGCGCTAATCCACGACGCTCTCACCTTTCGCCTGGGAGGTTGCACCGGAGAAAACGGCGCGGGCTCGTAGGGGCGAGGCTTGTCCTCGCCCGTGTTCGTGTTCCACGACCTTGGCCACCCCGGTTACGGGCGAGACAAGGGTCGCCCCTACGGAGCGCCGTGGCAGATTCCGCTACGCGAAACTGCGATGTGGTGAGCCGGTCCATAAGCCGGGTTCTGTCGCGGGCAATCATTCATCTGCGACGACCGTCACCGGTCGCCTGAAGCGGCCTACCCGAGTCGAACGCGGACCGCGCCATGACTCCTATTTGGCCTTGCTCCGGGCGGGGTTTGCCTAGCCGAGGTTGTTGCCAACGCTCGCGGTGCGCTCTTACCGCACCGTTTCACCCTTGCCGCGCCCTTCGGCGCGGCGGTCTGCTCTCTGCTGCACTTTCCGTGGGCTCACGCCCCCCAGGGGTTACCTGGCGCCCTGTCCTGTGGAGCCCGGACTTTCCTCACGTTCGCCGATGACGAACGCGCGATTGCCTGGACCGGCTCGCCGCTAGCTTAACCCGTCCGATCATCGGTGGGACGATGCTTTCCAGCGAGGGCCATGGCCACGGCGTACAGCTCCGAACGCGGCCGTCCAGTGATGCGCGCTGCGACCCGCGCCGCCCGCGCCGGGGCAAGCTCCGTCAAGAGCGCGCTCAGCAGGTTCGCCGCTGAGTCTGGCTCCGGCGCCGATCCCGGTGCGAGCACACAGATGTACTCGCCCTGCTCGCGAACCCGATCTGGCTCAGCGACGAACTCGGACACGACGCCCAGCGTCGCCGACTCGTGCAGCTTCGTCAGTTCCCGACACAGCAGGATGTCGCGCATTCCGCCACCGTGCGCTTCGATGGCGGCGAGGGTGGCGCGGATGCGGCGGGGGCTCTCCAGAAAGACGACCGCCACCTCGGCGGTGAGAAGCCGGTCCAACACGGTATCGCGTGCGGTCGCCTTCGACGGCAGGAAGCCTTCGAAGCGAAACCGTCCGGTGGGAATCGGTGAGATGCTGACGGCGCTCGTGATTGCACTTGCACCCGGCACTGGCACCACGTCGAGCCCTCGAGACCAGGCTTCCCGCACCAGTACGAAGCCGGGATCCGACACCAGCGGTGTGCCGGCATCGGACACCAATGCGACGTCTTCCGCCGCTTCCATGCGTGTCAGCACAGCCTCCGCAACGTCGCGCTCGTTGTGGTCGTGCAGCGCGACCAGCCCCGGTGGTGAGACGCCGAGGTGCGCGAGGAGTCGGCCGGTGCGTCTGGTATCTTCGCAAGCGATCAAGGACACGGATCGCAGCACGGACACCGCCCGGCCGGAGATGTCCGCCAGATTGCCGATGGGCGTTGCCACCACATACAGCCGACCCGCGCTTTCGTTCGCCATGAAGGCCCTCCGCCGTGCCGTCCTGCCGGCCCGTGTACTGCTCGTGAGGATTGTCGTTCATCTCGTTCTCGCCGTGGTGCTGTGGTCGTGCGCTGCGCCGGTCGCGCCGCCGCCCCAACGGCCATTGAGCGACGCGGAACGGCTGCTGGCGCAAGGTGCAAACCTGCCTCGAGCCGCACGGGCGGAGTTCTACCTCGACGCCTTGCTCGAACGCCTGCCGCCGCCACAGATCACCGCAGACCGCGAACGCCTTGCCACCGCCCAACAGTTGGCGGCTGAGCTCAAGCAGGGCGACGGCGAGCCGCTGCACTCGGCGCTGCCATCATCGCGGCACTTCGAGTGGCAGAGCGCCGCTCTGCGGATCGCGCTCGGCACTGGCGAAGTGGTGGCGGCACAACGGCTTGCCGACCTCGAACCCCTGAGTCGTGAGCAGGCACGCGAAGTGACACTCCTGCGAGCAGCGCTGTCGGAACGCTTGGGTGACCATGAAAGCGCGGCCAAGCTGCTGATGGAGGCAAGTACGACGCCGAGTGTCGCTATGAGCGAGCGCATATGGCGCAGCGTCGCTCGCGTCGATCCGCGCCGCCTAGCCGTGCTGGCGAGTCACGCCGCGTCCGCACAAGAGCGCGCATGGTGGTCGTTGGCGCTGACGCAATACGAGGCTTTCAGCACGCGCAAGCGCTTGGACGCGTGGCGGGATTGGCGCGAGACGCATCGGGGGCACATGGCAAGTCAAACGCCACCGCCCGATCTGGAAGCGCTTAGGAACGCCCGGCGAGGCATTCGGATCGCGCTCTTGGTGCCGCTGTCGGGCCCTTTGGCGAGTGCCGGACAGTCGATTCGCGACGGCTTCACGGCTGCGTATCTCATGGCTGGACCGGGTGCCGAAGATGCTCTCGCCGTCGTTGACACAGCGCGACATGGTGCCGTGGATGCCTATCGTCGCGCCGTCGCCCGCGGCGCGGAACTGGTTGTGGGTCCGCTCCGCAAGGACGCGGTGGCAGCCATTGCCGCACTGCCCCCGTCGGTACCAACGGTGGCACTGAACGCCATCGATGGCCGCGCTTCGAGATTGGTGCAACTTGCCTACGCCATCGAGGACGAGGCAACCGCCATCGCCCAAGCCATCGGCGCGGCGAGGCTGGAACGGGTACTGCTGCTTGGGGTTTCCGCCGCTTGGTCCGAACGAGCCGAAGGTCGCCTGCGCACGGAGCTCGGCACACTTGCGGAGCCGCCGGAGATCATCGACGGCGGTGAGGTTGCTGGCGTGCGCAGCGTCACCGGTGCCGTCGGCGAGGGGCTGGGCGTCGCCGCGAGCCAGGCTAGGCGCGAAGAGCTCGGTCGATTGCTGCGTCGCGAGCTTGTGTTCGCGCCATGGCGGCGGGACGACATCGACGCAATCGTCGCGCTGGTCGGCGCGGCGCAGATGGCTGCCCTGACGCCGGCGCTGGACTTTCACTCGGCGCGAGAGCTGCCCCTCTACGTGCCTTCCACCGCGCTGCGAGGGGTGGGCCTCAACCGATTGCGTGGCGTCCGTGCCTGTGGCGTGCCCTGGCAACCTCGCGAGCCAGCCATTGCCGGTGCCCTGCGCCGCTCGTTCTCCGGCACGGCGACCGTCGCCGCGTTGCAGGCGCTGGGGGTCGATGCCTTTCGCGTTGGTCATCGCTTCGTGCAGCCTCAACGTGGCGCGCTGCTGCCGGTGGTGTTCGGCAGCACCGGCACCCTCACCATCGGCGCGGACCTGCGAGTGGCGCGCGAAGTGCATTGGAGCCGGGTGGTCAATGGCCGGTTCGAGCCGTGGTCGCCGGAGTTGGACGTCGCCAAGCATTGAAGGGCCGCGACGGAATCGGCCGCATCCGGCAACGACTCCGGCACTGGCGGAGGCGCCGGCACCGGCCCAAGGCAGGCCCCCACGCCACCTCGGCGAGACGGCGTACCTCATTCGCTGCACTCAAGGCGCGTCTTTGCAAACGGCGCCGGGGGTTCGGCCGGCGGATGGAGCGCTCCGCTGAGCGGATGCTGCGCCGTCGGGGCCTGAGGACGCTTGCCCGCAATTACGAAAGGCGCACGGGGGAGCTCGATCTCGTGATGCTCGATGGCGAGACGCTGGTGTTTGTCGAGGTGCGTTTTCGCGGCACGGGGGCCTGGACCTCGGGCATCGGCTCCATCGATCCGGGCAAACGCCAGCGCATCGCTCGAACCGCCGAGCTATACCGTCGCGACCACCCGGAGCACCGCCTGCGCGGCGTGCGGTTTGACGTGGTATCGGGGTCAAAGTCAAGCTACCGTACTCAGTGGGACTGGATTCGCAGCGCCCTGTAATGGAGTCGATGTGCAAACGGCCCGCAGTTCGCGCAAGCGAACTGCCAACGCGCCCGCAAGGGCGCGCGTTCACTGGGACTGGATTCGCAATGCCCTCTGACCTTCTGCCCCGCTTCGCGGCGCTTTCGCTGCTGTTCGGCCTCGCTGCCTGCTCGTCGATCACCACAGACGATCCCCATGCCCGTACCCCCGGGGTGATCCTCGACGATCAGGTAGTGGAGCGGATGGCACGGCGGCGCATCTTTGAGGCCGACGAGTTGCTCCGCGCCGGCAATGTCGGCGTGGTGTGCTTCAACGGCATCGTCTTGCTTACCGGACAAGTGGAGAACAGCGCTCTGCGCAGCAAGGCTGCCGCCGCACTCGAGGGCATTCGCAAGGTGCGCAGGGTCCACAACGAGATCCAGGTGAGCGGCCCCACCAACTACGTCGCTCGCACAAACGACTCCTGGATCTCGACCAAGGTGCGCGCGAGGCTGTTGGCAAGCGCCATCGAGAGCGACATAGGCATCGCCACGGAAGACGGTGTGGTGTATTTGCTGGGTCGGGTTCGCCGCGAGGATGCGAACATCGCGGTGGAGCTGGCGCAGGAGGTCTTTGGCGTACGCAAGATCGTCAAGGTATTCGAGTACGTCAATTAGGCGAGCCCGTCGCAGGTGTCGGCCGGCGGACGACGGTGGTCAGGTCACGAGGGTGAGCTTGGGGCCCTGTTTCGGTGGCGGCTTGGTGGGCGGCGTGTCGTCCGTGCTTGGCGTTTGTCCGACCGGCAAAGGCTCGAAGGACATGCCTTCGCCGTTCTCACGAGCAAACACGGCGACGACTGCGCCCATGGGGGCGGTGACGTGGAACGACTGGCCGTCGAAGCGGCAGTCCACGGTGAGGTTTTCATTCGAGATTTCGAGGTTGCGGGTGGCCGATGCGGAGAGGTTGAGGACGACGCGACCGTCCTTGGCGGTTCCCGGCGGCACGCTCACGCCGTCGATGTCGCTGGCGATGGCGACGAAGGGTGTGCAGTCGTTGTCCACGATCCAATCGATCAACGCCCGCACGAGATACGGGCGGGGAGGCGTCACTCGCGCATCTCCCGCTCGAGCTCTGTGAGGCTGGCAAGGAACGACGGGCGCTTGAACATCTTCTGCATGTAGCGGTTCACCGGCCGCCCCTGTCGCTCCGGCAGCTTGATGTCGATGGCCTTCAGGCGCCACAGCACCGGCGCGACGCAGCAATCGACCAGCGTGAACTCGTCGTTCATGAAAAAGGGCTTGTCGGCAAACACCGGAGCGATGGCCACCAGTCCCTCGCGCAATTCCTGCCGGGTGCGGGTGAGCACCGTTTCGCGCCCCTTGCCGATCATGAGCAGGTCCACCGCCTTGCCCCAGTCGGTGTCGATGCGGTGCATCAGGAGGCGGCTGCGCGCCCGCGCCACCGGATACACCGGCAGCAGCGGCGGGTGCGGAAAGCGCTCGTCGAGGTATTCCATGATGACCTTGCTCTCGTAGAGCACGAGGTCGCGGTCCACTAGGGTCGGAACCGTGTTGTAAGGATTCACCTCGGCGAGGGCCTCGGGCTTGCGGGAAGGGTCCACCTCCACCACATCCACCGTCACGCCCTTCTCCGCCAAGACCATTCGAATGCGATGGCTGTAATGGTCGCGTGGCGACGAATAGAGGGTCATGGAGGCCCGCCGGACGTTCAGGTCCATTGCCGTCTCCCGCTCCCCGCAGCCGGGCTAGCGCCACAAGAACCGTTGCCTTCGGACAACGCTTCTTGCCCAAGCCCAAGCCGTCCTATCACCCCGTCGGACTTCGCCGAGACCGCGAAATCCGACGGGCTGCTAGTGTGCCGCCCCATAAGTTCGACGTACTTCGGGATGCCCAATCCTCGTCCCGGCCGACCTTTCGGGCGGGAGAGTCCGGGCGGCACATCCTCCTTTTTCTCGGCATCGGTGCGCCAGCCAGCGCCCAGCCGGAAGGGTGACGTATTTTCGGGACGCGACACTAGCGCACATCCTTCCAGTACTCGCGGTTGAGCAGCCAAGCGACCACGAAGAGCCCGGCGAGGAAGGCGAGCACCCAGTAGCCGAGTCGCTCGCGCTCAAGCCGGGTGGGTTCGCCGACGTAGTAGAGGAAATTGGTGATGTCGTACGCCGCCTGCCGGAACTCCTCGGGCGAATACGCGCCTGATCCGTCCGTCACCGGCAGCAAGTCGCAATTCAGTTCGCGCGCCGGTTCGTAGCCGTCTTCCGTTTCCACGAGAAGCGCCTCGCCCGCAAGCAGGTCCACCGGCCGGTTGCCCCGACATTGCTCCGCAGGCACCCCCTGCAAGCCCATCAGCACATGCGGCATGCCGATGTTCGGGAACACTTTGTTGTTGACACCGAAAGGGCGCGACTCATCCGCATAGAAGGTGGTGAGCAGGTTGTAGATCCACTCTGGGCCGCGCACCCTGGCCACCATCGTCAAGTCTGGCGGTGGCGTGCCGAACCACCCCTTGGCCTTTTCGTCCGGCATGGCACTGATCATGAGGCTACCGATCTGCTGCCCGGTGAACACCAGGTTCTTGAGCGCCACCGAATGCGGAATCTCGAGGTCGTCCGCCGTTCGCTCGTAGCGCTGGAACTTCAGCGAATGGCAACCGAGGCAGTAGTTGGCATAGAGCGCCGCGCCCCGCTGCAGGGACGGCATGTCCTCGAGGTTGGGCTGCATGGGCTCCATCACCCAATTGCTTTCGGCGGTGAACCCCGCCAAGCCCCAGAGCGCCACCAACGCAGCCCCTCCGCGCCGCAGAGCGCGCCCCGTCACCGCTGCCATGCGCGTTGTCGCCGACCTCATGCCCTGCGCCTTCAAGTCACCCGCTCCGGCGGCGTCTTGGTCTTCTCCACCCGCGTGTACCAAGGCATCAGCACGAAGTAGGCGAAGTAGATCACCGTGCAGACTTGGGCGACGGCGGTGGCGATGGGCGTCGGGTGAATCGTGCCGAGGTAGCCGAGCACGAAGAAGCTGAGGACGAACGCGGCCAGAAACAACTTCGAGGCCAATCCCTTGTAGCGCATCGAGCGCACTGGGCTGCGATCGAGCCAGGGCAGCACCGCCGGCAGGAGGATCGCCGCACCCATCACCACGAGGCCCCAAAACTTCGCCGCGAGCCCGAGGAACGGGAAAGTGGCCGCTCGCAGCATGGAGTAGAAGGGCGTGTAGTACCACACCGGTGCGATCAGTTCGGGCGTCTTGAGCGGATTCGCCTGCTCGAAGTTCGGCTTCTCGATGAAGTAGCCGGCCATCTCCGGGGCGAAGAACACCACCGCGCAGAACAGGAACAGGAACACCACGGTGGCACGGAAGTCGTGCACCGTGTAGTAGGGG
The DNA here is from genome assembly GCA_009837725.1 of Gammaproteobacteria bacterium. GTDB lineage: Bacteria > Pseudomonadota > Gammaproteobacteria > Pseudomonadales > Azotimanducaceae > VXYL01. The sequence goes on from VXSY01000023.1 coordinate 7,790, forward strand.
TGGAACGGGATGCCGTCGACGGGCTTGCCGTCTGCATCCTTGTTGGCCTTGATTTCGATACCGTCCGGGTTGTTGGAGCCGACGTGGTGCAGCGCCACGATGTGGACGAACACCAAGCCCACCAGCGCCAGCGGCAGCGCCACCACGTGCAGGGCAAAGAAGCGGTTGAGGGTGATTTCCGACATGAGGAAGTCGCCGCGCACCCATTCCATGAGGTCGGCGCCGACGATGGGGATGGCGCCGGCGAGCGACACGATCACCTGTGCGCCCCAGTACGACATGTTGCCCCAGGGCAGCAGGTAGCCGAAGAAGCCTTCCGCCATCAGCACGAGATAAATGCCCATGCCGATCAGCCACAAGAGCTCGCGCGGCTTGCGGTAGGAGCCGTAGGCCAGCGCCCGAAACATGTGCAGATACACGACCACGAAGAAGGCCGAGGCGCCGGTGGAGTGCAGATAACGGATGAGCCAGCCGTACTCCACATCGCGCATGATGTACTCAACCGACGCGAAGGCGCCCTCGCCGCTCGGCACATAGGACATGGTGAGCCAGATCCCGGTAACGAGTTGCAGCCCCAGCACCACCGTGGCGAGGATGCCGAAGTAGTACCAGAAGTTGAAATTCTTCGGCGCGTAGTACTTGGTGGCGTGGTACTCGATGGTCTCGGTGAGCGGCATCCGCTCGTCGAGCCACCCCGTGAGGCGCGCTATGGGCCCAGTGGGCTTGACGTTGCCCTCGGCCATCAGGCGTTCTCCTCGTCGATGCCGATCACGATCACGGTGTCGGACTCATAGGAATACGGCGGCACATCAAGGTTGTCCGGTGCGGGCACGCCCTTCACCACCCTGCCGGCGAGATCGAAGCGGGAGCCGTGGCAGGGGCAGAAAAAGCCGCCTTGCCAGTCCGGATCGAAACCTTCCGGCTTGACCTCGCCGTGATACTTCGGCGAGCAGCCGAGGTGGGTGCAGATGCCGAGATAGACGCCCACTTCCGCCGCTCTCGAACGCCACGGATTGCGGGCGTACTCGGGCTGACGCTCGGCGTTCTCCGATGCTGGGTCGGCAAGGTCGGGGTTGTCTTGCTTGAGACGTTCCACCGCAGCCGAGTCGCGGGCGACGATGAACACGGGCTGGCCTCGCCATGCCGGGATGGGTCCCAGCATTTCGCCTGGTGACAAGCGGGATATGTCCACCCGAATCGGTGCGCCGGCGGCGCGGGCCTTGGCGCTTGGCACCCAGGACTTCACGAACGGCACCGCCGCGAACATGCCGCCGACTCCGCTGAGAGCGGCTGTCGCTCCGATCAGGAGATAGCGGCGCCCTACGTTCACTTCCGGCGCCTCGGCGCCATCGGACCCATGGGCCGGCACATCGGCCGGCGCGTTTTCAGCGGCCAAGCAAGCACCTCCCGTTGCTCGCGGGGTTCAAGCGTCCCGACGGATCGGGCGCGGATGCTACCATGCGCTCGCGCGCCCTTGCGGGCGCGTTGGAAGTTCCGCTGACGCGGAACTTCTGGTCGCCGCACATACTGAAGGCTCTAGCGTGCGCCAATTCGCTCAATTCCACGTACTCAGCGCTTCGAGTATTGCGGGCGCTTGCGCGCCTTGCGCAGCCCCACTTTCTTGCGTTCCACCTCGCGAGCGTCGCGGGTGAGAAAGCCAGCGTCTCTGAGCGGCTTGCGGTAGGTTTCGTCGTAGTCCACCAACGCGCGGGCGATGCCGTGGCGGATAGCGCCGGCCTGGCCCGAGCCACCGCCGCCCCGCACCGTGACGGCGATGTTGAAGCGATCGCCTGTGCGGGTCACATCGAGGGGCTGGCGGACGATCATGCGCGCCGTCTCACGGCCGAAGTACTCGTCCACGGGGCGGCGGTTGACGAGGATGCTGCCGTTCCCCGGCCGGATGAACACCCGCGCCGCCGCAGTCTTGCGCCGGCCGGTGCCGTAGTTGCTCGGCGTGTTGCCTCGCCCGTTTCGGGGGACGCCGAATGTGTTGCTTTCTGCCATGGAGGATGAGCCTTAAGTGCTGATTGCCCGCCAGATCGCTTGGATGGCGCGTTTGCGGCGTGCGGATGAACTTTGCGAGCAGCTAACCGACGCTGTCAGGTGAGTTCGAGTGCTTGCGGCTGCTGCGCTGTGTGCGGATGCTCCGGCCCCGCATATACCTTGAGCTTGCGAAACATGGCGCGCCCCAACGGGTTGCGCGGCAACATGCCCTTGACGGCGTTCGCCAGGATGCGCTCGGGGTGCTCCTCGCGCAGCTTGCGCACGTTCGTGCTCTTGATGCCGCCCGGATAGCCGGAGTGGCGGTAGTAGAGCTTGTCCGTCTCCTTCTTGCCGCTGACGCGAATCTTCTCGGCATTGACAACGACAATGAAGTCGCCCGTGTCCACATGCGGCGTGTAGGCGGCCTTGTGCTTGCCACGCAGCCGATGGGCGATTTGACTCGACAGTCGGCCGAGCGTCTTGCCCTCGGCATCCACGACAAACCACTCCCTTTCCGCATCCTGCGGGCGAGTGCTGATGGTCTTCATTCGGATATTGACGGGTCTTGTTGGAGCAAGCGCGCGATTCTACCTGTGTGGGAAGCGGCGAAGCAACCGCAGCAGGTTTGCCGCGTTAGCCGTAGCTGCAGCCGTTCGCCGTCGGCGGTGCGCACGGTGGCCGCGAAGTCGATCCGCTGCGCCGTGAACTCGGCCAGCTCTGCCCGCACCGCGCTTTCGGTGCGGCACGAACTCGACCTCTCGATCTCCTCGCCGAGGATCGTCCCCACAATCAGGCGCACCGAGGCCGGATCCCCCCTGTAGATGCTCGAAGACCCCGTCGTACATGGGGATTGGCGATGCGCACGCTCTCGAACTGCGGTCCGCCGGCGCGCGACCACGCCCGCAATCGTAGTGCGAGGACAGCCCACGCATGGACCGGCTTTCTCGCCCCCTCGCAAGGGCGACCCTTGCGGTCGCCCCGTGTTGACCAAGCCAACGCCGTAGGTCACACCAACGCGGGCGACCTCAACGGTCACCCCTGCGACACTCATCGCGCCGGTGAGTCCGGAGCGGAGCCGGAAAGCGGGACTGTCAAGCCCACGGAAAGCACTCGCGGTGGCTTGTGGAGAAACGGGGTCGAACTTCGGGGCCAATCCATGACCACCGCCGACATATCAGCACTGAAGCGGTTCCGCCGACCCACCGGCGCTCTGACGGTCAAATGTCCGTTTCGCGTGGAAAAAGCTAGATATCTGCTATTGTTGCCGCCGAAGGCCAGCAGTAGCTACCAAACAAGCGCCGGATCAGGTCAGGTGCGCCAGCGTCGCCATGATGAGGAGGTCAGATGGCCCAAGCCGACGGACTGGGGCTTGCCGAAGAGCTGATTCTACTGATGCTCAACGAAGAGACCGGCTATCTCGAGATGGTGCCGGGCTGGGACTTCGCCTGCGTCATGGCGGGCGCCGTGATCGCCGGCCTCTCCCTCGAAGGCCGCATCGACACCGACCTTGAGTCGTTGCGTCTGCTCGACGCAACGCCAACCGGGGATGAGCTGCTCGATCCGACCTTGGCGGAAATCGCAAAATCCAAGCAAAGTTCCAACGCCCAGTATTGGATCGAGCGGATCGCAGCAAGTGGCGCCGAGGAGATCGTCAACACGTCGCTAGGCCGACTCGTGCAAACGGGCATCCTCGACTACGAGTCCGGCGGCTTCTGGACGCTCTCGCGGGAGGTGTCGCGGTCACACTCCTACAGCAGCGGGGACGGCACGACGCAACTGGAGGCCAAGGCGCGCATCCTGAACCTGCTCGTCGTAGACAGCATTCCGGATCCCAGGGACGCGATCCTGGTCGGCCTCATGCACGCGTGCGACGGCTTCCGTCTCGTTCTCCCTCCTGAGGAGTACGAGGAGAGCCTCCGCCGTATCGAAACCCTCACGCAGCTCGACTTGGTGGGCCGCTCGGTGTACCTGTCGGTTCGGGAGAGTGCCTATCGACCGCTGACGCGAAGCGTCACACCCGCCAAGCCGATCCCAAAGATGGGCGTCCTCGACGTGTGGCGGCAGCGAGACTTCCGCGCGGGCAACATCCCGAAGGCACTGCACGGCATCTACGAGGAGTTCGGTTCCGTGGTGGAGGTGCCCATGCGCATGGACGGCAAGCGCACGGTGGCGATTCTCGGTGTGGAGGCGAATCAATGGGTAAACCGGCAAGGCCGCTTCTACCTGCGCTCCAAGGACTACATTCGCGGCCTTGAGGAGGTCTTCGGGGCATCGCGGACCATGCCGGGCATGGATGGCCCGGAACACCACAGGATGCGCAAGTCCTTGCGGAGCGCCTATTCGCGGGCGAGCCTGGCGGCACGACTGCCGGAACTCATCCACCACTGCAAGGAGGGCGTTGGCCGTTGGCAGGAGGGCGACTTGCTTCGCGCCTCAGCCACCTTCCAAAACCTCATCAGCAGCCAGGTCTCGCACCTTGGGATGGGCGTGGACTCCTCCGCATACGCCGACGAGTTGGTTGCCTACGAACACCGCGCGCTCATCACGCACGTGATGGGGGCGTTGCCCAAGTTCATGCTCAAGACACCGAAGATGCGACGGGCGCGGCATCACATTCCGCGCATGATTCGGGCGATTCACGCTTCGCACACCCCCGCTCAGCGCGCTGGCCTGGAGCCAGACATCGCCGACGCGATTCTGAAGCTGCATGAGTCGGACCCCCAGCTCCTGCCCGAAACGGATCTCGCGTTTCCCTTCGTCGCGGCCATGGTGGCGAGCATCTATCTCGGCAGTGCGCTCGCCTTTGCGGTCTATGCCATGGTAAGCGACCCAGAAGTCCACGAGGGCGTGCGGCGCGAGGCCGATGCATTGTTCGGCAATGGCCGCGAGCCTGGGGCGGAGGATTTCAACCTCGCCAGCATGGATGTGACGCACCGGCTCTTTCTTGAATCCGAGCGCATGTACCCGGTGATCCCGTGGCAGTTCCGAACGGTGATGAATCGCTGTGAGATCAACGGCTTCGAGCTACCAGCGGAAACCCAGTTGATGGTCTGCCAGACCGCAACCCACTATTCGCCCGAGCACTTCCCCGAACCCGAGAAGTTCGACATCGACCGCTATCTGCCCGAGCGTCAGGAACAGGCGACGCCCGGCGCCTATGCGCCGTATGGGCTGGGCACCCACACCTGCTTGGGCCACCGCTGGGTAGAGTTGCAGATGCCAGTGAACCTCTTGCTGATCGCCCACCACCTCAAGCTCGAGATCGAGCCCGCCAACTACCGCCTCGGCATCAACCCCTTCCCCACTTCTGCCCCAAACCGGAAGCTGAAGTTGCGCGTGGCGGAAGTGAGGAACCCGGTCTAGCCCGCCCGTCGAACCTTGGCCACATGGCCCCTCGGATGGGAGGCGAGACGAGCCTTCGCAGGGGCGACCCTTGTAGTCGCCCGTGCCGGTTGACCCGAAACCCTTCGCTGCCCCAAGCACGGCCGGGACAAGCCTCGCCCCAACGAGGACACGCCCCGGTGCTTGCCGCAACTGGTAAAGTGCCGGCGTTTGTGGAGTAGGCACTGTCTGGGGAAACTGGCGCCTTGGCCGCGGCGAAACCGAAAGCACAAGACCACCATCGCTGGTGCCTCTTGCAGGCATTTCGGGGGGGCGTTCGCCGCAGGGCGCGACACGCGACGACGGCGCTCGCGACGATCGCAGGTTTCTTGGCTACCGCCTGCACGGCACTGCCGTCGCTGCCGTTTGCCGAGGCGGCAACGGAACCGTCGCCTGACGGCGCTGCCGAGCATATTGGTGAGCAAGGCGAATCGGTCGGCGCTGCCGCTTGGTGGAAGTCGTTCGACGATCCCGACCTGGACCGGGTCGTTGCGTTGGTGCTCGAAGCCAATTTCGATATCGCGACTGCGGTGGCGCGAGTGGAGCAAGCCAGGGCCAAGGCTCGAGTCGCCGTGGCCGCACGCCTGCCGATGGTGCAGGCAGCCTTCGGCGCCAGTGAATTCGATGCGCCCACCAACGTCGGGTTCGGAGCGCAGTTGCAGGAACTCGGAGGCGACGCCTTTGCCTTGTTCGACGTTCCCCTGCCAGACAGGCTGGATCAGGCGACCTACTCCGCTGGCCTCGACTTCGCCTACGAG
>VXSY01000009.1 GCA_009837725.1 Gammaproteobacteria bacterium
GTCGACAACCCAACACCGGCGATTCGCAACGCCAGTTCAGAGCTTCCCTAGCACGGCGGCTTGCATGGTCTTGTTTTCCGTTGTTGGACGTTACCACTTTAGCCGGTGGAGGGGAGAGCTTCGGGGTGGGAGACTGCCATGGGGGCGTGTGGGAGATTGGCTTGGTTCGGAAGGCGCCGTTTGTCGCGTTGGCATGGTGTGTGTCGCCTTGGGAGCGCGGCGGGGACGGCCGAGTCGCCGACTCACCTTAGCAAAGCTACGGGTGGTTTCCGTACGGCGATGGTCGAATGGGCGCGGCACCTAGCGGCCTCGAAACGCAGGAGGCTCCTTGCGGACGAATGCTGCGGCGGAGCGGTGGTGGTCGTCGGAGTCGAAGCTCAGAGTCATGTGCGTTGCTTCCAGGTCCAGGACCTCGGAGAGGGAGCCTCGTTCGGCGGCGTTGAGGTTCTTCTTCATTTGGCCGATGGCTGCGGTTGGCAGTTCCGCCAGACGTCTTGCGTAGGTGGCGACGCCGGCTTCGTAGTCGTCGGCGGTGAAGACTTCGTTGACAAGGCCAAGGCGCAACGCCTCTCGGGCGGGGATTCGGTCTGAGAGGAAGTAAAGCTCGCGCGCCTTGGCCGCGCCCACCAGATGCGGCAGGAAGAAGGTGCCGCCGTAGTCGCCGGAAAGGCCGATCTTGGCGAAGGCGGTGGTGAGGAAGGCGGTTTCCACGGCGATGCGGAGGTCGCAGGCGAGGGCAAAGGAGAGCCCGCCCCCGGCGGCTGGCCCCGGAATCGCGGCTAGCGTTGGCTTCGGCATTTCGTGCAGCCAGCGAATCATCTCGGTGCTTGCGCGCAGGCCCAGAACCCGCTGCTGAAAGGAAGGTCGTTCGCGCGGGCCTTGCGAACCGGACGAAGTGCGGGCGAATCCCTTCACGTCGCCGCCGGCACAAAATGCGTCCCCCGCGCCTGTCAGCACCAGCGCGAGCACCTTGGGATCCTGCCCCAAACGGGGAATGGCCTCCTGAAGCCCCGCCATCATCTCTGCCGACAGCGCGTTGCGCGCCTCCGGGCGGTTCATGGTGAGGGTGGCGATTCCGTCGGCAAAGGTTTCGATCAAGTCCGGCACTTGTGCCTCTCAAGCTGCTTGGGCGACCGCATTATGGGGTCATGCCGTTGCATGGCGCCCTTCGGAGTGGTGACGTTCAACGAGGGTGTGAACTCCTCCCGGCTGCAACGGCCGGACATGACGATGTTTCAATCTCTTTCCGTTGGTTGCCGGGCGCTCGCGTCTTGGGCGACGAAGTGCTATGGTGCGGCGCTGTTTCGTTCTTCAGGAGCTTGGGGCAAGAGCATGGCTCGCGTGACCGTTGAAGACTGTCTGGAGCAGGTGGACAACCGCTTTGAACTGGTGATGGTGGCCAGCCGCCGGGCGCGGCAACTGCATCGCTATGGCGTCGAGCCTCTGGTGGACGAAGAGGACGACAAGCCCACGGTGCTCGCACTGCGAGAAATCGCGGCCGGCCTCATCGACGACGAGGTGCTGGAAGCCGGCGACGTTCACTTCGAGGAGCCACCGCCGCTCGAAACGCCTTTCGGTTACGGAGATGACCGCGCCGACGACTTCTGAAGCCGCGCTCGCCAGCCCGGTAACCACTCCCGCGCCAACGGCCCCGGAAGCATCCCCGGCCGCAGGCTCCACACCAGCCACGAGTCCGGCGGCCGGGGAGAACGCAGCGCAGTCCCCCGCATCGACGCCCTTCGATGCTTCCCCGGCTGAGGGCTCCCTACAGGCCACGCGTCCGGCCGCCGAGGAGAACGGGCCGCAATCCCCCGCATCGACGCCCTTCGATGCTTCCCCGGCTGAGGGCTCCCTACAGGCCACGCGTCCGGCCGCCGAGGAGAACGGGCCGCAATCCCCCGCATCGACGCCCTTGGATGCTTCCCCGGCTGAGGGCTCCTACTTCGTCAACCAAATGCGCCAGCAGGCGCGCCGCGACGCGGCGCCGGCGGACATCCACGTTTTGCTCGACACGCTCGCCGATTACCTGCCCCCGCACGAAGTGGAGGAAATCGAGCGCGCCTACCAGTTCGCCGAGGGCTACCACGGCGGGCAGTTTCGCCGCACCGGGCACGCCTACATCACCCATCCGCTGGCGGTGGCGCACATCCTTGCCGAGATGCGGATGGACCACCAATCGGTGATGGCGGCGATCATGCACGACGTGCTCGAAGACACGGACGCATCGAAGTCTGCGCTGGCCGAGGAGTTCGGCGAAGAGGTGGCGGACATCGTCGACGGGGTGTCCAAGCTCGGTTCCATCTTCCAGTCCCGCGCCGAAGCCCAAGCCGAGAACTTCCAGAAGATGGCGATGGCGACGGCGCGGGATTTGCGCGTCATTCTCGTTAAGCTCGCGGACCGGCTGCACAACATGCGCACCATCGGCGTGATGCCACCGGAATCACGCCGCCGCATCGCCCGCGAGACGCTCGACTACTACGCCCCCATCGCCAACCGGCTGGGCATGAATCTGGTGCGTGTGGAGTTTGAGGACCTGGGCTTTCAGGCGCTCTACCCGCTGCGGGCGGACCGCATCCGCCGGGCAGTCGAGTCGAAGAAGGGCGGCGGCAACCGCAAGGCGCTGATGTCCCACATCCGCGACACCTTGCAGGGGGCGCTCCGCAGGGAAGGGATCGAAGCGGAGGTGGTGAGCCGGGAGAAGCACCTCTACTCCATCTATCGAAAGATGAAGACGCAGCGCAAGTCGTTCCACAACATCATGGACGTGTTCGGCTTTCGCATTCTGGTGGCGCAGGCGGACACCTGCTACCGCGCCCTTGGCGTGGTTCACAACACCTTCAAGCCGGTCGCTGGCCGCTTCAAGGACTACATCGCCATTCCCAAGGCCAACGGCTACCAATCGCTGCACACGACCCTGTTCGGCATGAACGCGGTCCCCATCGAGGTGCAGATTCGCACCCGCGCCATGGACACCGTGGCGGAAAACGGCATCGCCGGGCACTGGCTCTACAAGGACGACGGCAGCGGCGGCAGCCAGGTGCGCGCTCGACAATGGGTGGCGGGTCTCCTGGACCTGCAACAGCGCGCCGGCAACTCGCTGGAGTTCATCGAAAGCCTGAAGATCGACCTGTTCCCGGACGAAGTGTATGTGTTCACCCCGGCCGGCGACATTCTGGAGCTGCCGCGGGGCGCCTGCCCCATCGACTTTGCCTACACCGTGCATACCGACATCGGCAACCACTGCGTTGGTGCCCGAGTGGATCGGGTGCAGGTGCCGCTGTCGCAGCAGCTTGAATCGGGACAGACGGTGGAGATCGTCACCGCACCGAGCGCCCGGCCAAACCCAGACTGGCTCACCTTCACCGTGTCCATCCGCGCCCGGTCGGCCATTCGCCAGGCGCTCAAGGTGCAGCGACGGTCGGAGTCGATCCGCCTCGGACGCACGCTGCTCGACCGCTCTCTCACCAATGCCGGCACTTCCATCAAGCAGCTCGATTTCCGTCGTCTGCGCAAGGTGTTCCGCGAATTCGACACGCGCAAGCTCGACGATCTGCTGGAAAAGATCGGCATGGGCGACCTGCTTGCCTACATGGTGGCGCAAAAGCTCTTGGAAGCCGACAACCCGGACTACGAGGCCGTGGACATCGATCAGGGCGGTCCGGTCGCCATCCGTGGCGGCGAGGGCCTGGTCATCACGTACGCCCGCTGCTGCGGTCCGGTGCCCGGAGAACCGGTGGCCGGGCACGTCACGCCGGGCAAGGGGCTGGTCGTGCACGTAGAGACTTGCCCGAACGTGGCAGACCTGCGTAGGCGCACACCCCGGGAGCTGATCCCGGTGCGGTGGAGCGACACCACACACGGGGAATTCGACACGGTGCTTCTGCTCACCGTGCGCCGCCGCAAGGGAGTGATCGCGGAACTGGCATCGACGGCCAATCAGGTGGATGCGGGCATCAGCAACCTGACCGTGGACGAGCACTCCTCCGAACTCTCCAGCGTGCGCCTAGCACTCTCGGTCTCGGACAAGGACCACCTGCAACGGGTCGAGCGCCGCCTGATGGCCATCCCCGCCGTGCAAAACGTGCTGCGCCCGATCCACCGCCGCCACAGCGGCACCCGCGACGCTCAAGACCAGCACTGAGCAGCAGAGCGTTGCACCCGTTCGGGTGACTGGCGCCCCCGGTGCTCATTCTCGTGCGCCCCCCCGATGGCAGCGATGCGTTGTGGCAAAGGCAATGACGCCCTAGTGTGGCGTCCCAGAAATACGTAACCCTTCGAGCTGGACGTTTGGCTGGTGCAAGAATTCGGAGAAAGCGAGGATGTGCCGCCTGGGACTCACCCCGAGAGGTCGTTGAGTGCCTGCATTTGGCATCCCGAAGTACCACGAACTTGTGGGACGGCACACTAGTTGCTGTCGGCGGCGACCGCCTGGCGTTTCGGAAAGTTCACGACTCGTTGGTCCCAATTCGAAAGAATGCCGCGTAAAGCGCAGGAACCACCAACAGCGTGAGCAACGTCGCGAACCCGAGCCCGAACACAAGCACCACGGCCATCGAACGGAAAAACGCATCGCCCAGCAAGGGCAGAACACCCAGCACCGTGGTAAGTGCCCCTAGCATCACGGGCCGCACGCGACTTGCGGCAGCGTCGAGGAGAGCCGTCCAGCGTGGCTTGCCTTCTCGAATCTCGACATCCATCCGGTCCACGAGCACGATCGCGTTCTTGATGAGTAGCCCAGACAGCGAAAGCAGGCCGAGCAGTGCCATGAACTCAAGCGCGGTGCCGGTGAGGAGGAGACCCGCCACTACACCGATGAGCGCCAGAGGAACCACGAGGAAGACCACGAGGGATTGGCGCCACGCGTTGAAGAGGGCAACGACCACCAACACCATCGCCAAGCCCCCCAACGGAAGCGCCTGCGTGAGATTTTCGTTCGCCTCATCACTGTCGCCGGCCTCGCCCTCCCAGCGCAGGCTGTAGCCGGGCGGCAACTCGAGCGTGTCGATGCGGGGCCGCAGCCGCGAGAGGAGGTCCGCCGGAAGTTCGCCGGGGAGCGGATCGCACTGCGCCTTGATCGTCCACACGCGGTCCTCGCGCTTGAGCCTACCGCTGCGCCACGTCGTCTCGACCGTGTCGACGGCCGACGCAAGTGGTGTCATGCCCCCTGAGGACGGATTCGGGATCTGGACACCGTCCATGCCGGCAACGTCAGCGCGTTCGCTGGCGGGCGCACGGGCGATGATGGGGAGGAGGGTGTCACCGTCGCGGAACACGCCCACGGTGCGGCCTGAGTAGGTGGTGCGTAGGGCGTCGGCGAGGTCCTCCCGCGAGACGCCAAGCTGCCGTGCTCGCGCTTCGGCAAAGTGCGGCGCGATGACGCTCACCGGCTCGCGCCAGTCGTCCTTGATGCCGGTCGCTCGAGGGTCAGCCGCCATGACGGCCTTTGCGGCGCTTGCCAGCCGCCGCAACACGACGGGGTCCGGTCCGGAGAACACGGCCTCGATCTTGGAGCCAGCGCCGGGTCCAAGCTGGAACCGCCAGACCTTTGTCTGGGCGTCGGGACGGCGTTCAAGCAGTCTGTGGATGCGCGGGATCAGGTCGTCAATGCGCCGATAGTCGTCTAGGTTCAGCAAGAGCTGGCCGTAGGCGGCGTTGGACGGCTGCGGCGAATAAAGGAGCGTGTAGCGCAATCCGCCGGCGCCAATCAACGTCTGCACTGCCTCCACGCCCTCCAACTCTGCCACCTCCCCCTCCAGGGCGATCAGGTCGTCGCGGGTGCGTGCGATGTCCGTGCCTTCCGGCAACCAGTAGTCAATGACGAGCTGCGGGGTCGTCGATGCGGGGAAGAATCCGTCCTTGACGTGCTGGAAACCATACAGCGTGAGGGCGAACAACCCCGCAACCACACCAATCACCAGCCACCGATTCGCGCGCAGGAGCGACCGGTACAAGCGAAGGACGGTGCCCTCGCGACCCTCCGAGGACACCGTCCCTTGCCCGGCCGGGAACAAGAGAAAGCACAGAAGGGGCACGACCGTCACAGCGAGCGCCCAGCTCCAAAGCAAGGAAATCAGGACTACCCAGAAAAGGTCGCCCGTGTACTCGGCCGTGCGGCCAGGCGCGAGTCCGATGGGGGCAAACGCAAGGATGCCGACCACGGTGCCGGCGAGCAGCGGCCACCTCGAGCGATTCACCACGTCCTTCGCAATCGAGAGCTTGTCGCGCCCGGTGCCGAGACCAACCAGGATGCCGTCGGTGACGACAATCGCGTTGTCCACGAGCATTCCGAGGGCGATGATGAGCGCGCCGAGCGAGATGCGGTGCATGGGCACGCCGACCGCGTGCATCGTCGCCAGCGTAGCTGCAACCGTCAGCAGCAGCATGGCGCCGATGACGACGGCAGAACGCGCACCCATGAAGGCGAGCACGGTCAGCAGGACGATCACGAGCGCGAGGGCAACGTTCAGCAGAAAGCCGTCCACGGCTGCGGCGACCACCTTGCCCTGGTGGTAGAACTCATGCACCTCGATGCCGACAGGCCGCGTGGCTTCCGTTTCGGCGAGCCGCCGGTCGATGGCCTCGCCGAGCCGCGCCACGTTGGCGCCGGTGACGTTGGCGACGCCGAGCGCTATGGCCGGTTGGCCGTTGAAGCGTATCAAGTGCCTGGCTGGCTCGACGTAGTCTCGGGAAACGGTGGCGATGTCGCGCAGGCGCACCAACGAAGCGCCGTCGATGGACACCACGGCGTCCCCGATCGCCGCGACGGAGTCCGCGGCACCGGTGGGCAGGATGGCGAGGCGCCTGTCGCCGACGCGAACGTCGCCAGCGGGCACCACGGCATTGTGCTGCGCCAAGTCCGCGTACACGCGCTCGAGCGACACGCCCAAGGCGGCTGCGCGGTCGCGGGCGACCTGAACGTAGATCGCTTCGCGCTGTTCGCCCAAGAGGGCAACCTTGCCGGCATCAGGAACGGCGAGCAACTCCGTGCGGAGCGTCTTGGCATAGTCGGCGAGTTCGGCTGCGGAAAAGCCTTCACCGGTGAGCAGGTAGTAGAGCCCATAGACATCCCCGAACGCGTCGTTGACGACCGGGGTGCCTGCGCCCGGCGGCAATGTGCCCACGGCATCGCCCACGCGGGCACGCAGCTTGCCCCACACAACCTGAAGGTCGGCGCGGGTGCGGGAGAACTCGTAGCTGATCTCGACGCTGATCGTGGACAGGCCAATCGCCGACGTGGACGTGATCCGGTCGACTTCCTGCAACTCCTGAATCGCGGTTTCGAGGGCTTCGGTGACTTCGGCCGCGACTTCCTCGGCGGTCGCGCCAGGGTAGCGCGTGACCACGAGCGCGGTGCGGATGGTGAACTCCGGATCCTCGAATCTGGGCATGTTCTCGTAGGCGTACCAGCCGCCGGCGAGCGCCCCGGCGACGAGCAGCCAGACGACCGACCGGCTGCGGATGGCGAGCTCGGCGAGGTTCACGGGCGACTCACGGCTCGTGCCGGCGGATCAGCATGCCCTCGTGCAGGGAGGATACCCCCGCTGCCACGATCGTCTCGCCTGCCACAAGCCCCTCGAGCACCGGGAGCGTTGCACCCACGCCGGGGCCGAGCGTCACTTCGCGTTTGGCGACGCTCATCCACTCGTCCACCACCCACACGTAGCGTCGCTCCCCGTCGCTCATGACGGCCTCGATCGGAATGGCTGGACGCCCCGGCGCATCGGCGGCAACGGAGGACCGCACGGTGGCGCTCATGCCGGGCAGGAGCCGCAGGTCCGCCGGTGGCTCGAAGGCAAAGCGCGCCTCGAAGGTCTGCGCGGCAGGATCCGCCCGCGTCGCAGTAGAGTGGAAACTGGCGGGAATGGGGCGGTCCGGAGCGACATCGAGAATCACCACCGTCTCGCGTGGCTCAAGGCGGCCGGAATTCGCCACAAGCGTGGCGGGGACCTGCACGACGGCCTCGACGGAGCGGCGTGCCTGAAGCGTCGCGACGGCTTGCTGCGCCCCCACATTCTGGTGCGCGTCAACGTGCAGCTCGGCGATGACGCCAGGAAACGGCGCACGCAGCACGCTGTCGTCGAGACGCCGTTGCGCCTCGTCCAAGCTCGCCAGCGCAATTTCAAGATCGGTCCGCCGCTGGTCGTAGGTGGCGCGGGGGATGGCGCCAGTGTCCAGCAGTCGTTCGACACGCTCGAACTCGGTGCGGGCAGCACGGTGGTTCGTCTTGGCCTTGGTCAGGCCGGTTTCGAGCTCGCGCTGGTCCAGGCGGGCGATTTCCGTGCCGGCGCCCACAGCCTGCCCCTCGCGCACGGAAAGGGCTGCGACCCGTCCCGGCTGCTGGAAGGCCAGTTGCGCCTTGGCTGTGGCGTCGAGGACCGCAGGTAGTTCAACCGTTCGCCGCTGCTCGCCACCCGTGACCGTGTGCAGCTTGGCGGGCCGCCGGGGCGGCTCGTCGGGCGTCGGTGGTGGCTCGGAACACGTCGCAACGAGCAGGGCCGCAAGAAAGGTCAGGGCAAGGGACCGCCCCGCTGTGTGCCTCATCGTGCCCCTCACGCTGTCGTCAATCCATCCATTCGACGACCGCAACCTGCGAGTCGAGTACCCGTGCATGTCACGGTGCGTTCCCCCGGGTTCTTGGATAGGCAGGAACGTTCGCCTTCGCAGGCGGCTCTGTCAAGAACCGGGATGGCCAGGCGAAGCAGCGGTCGGCTACGCGGCGCGTTTTCGGTCGATAGTGGAAGATCAGGCAAGGGAACCAGGGTGGCAACCTGGGAATCAGGTTTGCCGTAGGGACTTCGCACTGAGGATTCCCCTCATTCCTTCAGTCGAACCCCACCAGTTGCCGCCCGAGCGGCGTCAGTTCTGCAGTTGGGCCCGGCTCCGGGTCCTGCTGACCCGGCACCCGCTGACGCACCGCCCAAGCCGGTGGCCGCTTCTCCCTGAAGAGCCGGATGCGCTCCTTGCGAGTGGCTTCGTCGCCGACCGGGTCCATGGCCACGTACTGCACCCAGCGCGGCGCCGTTCCGTGGTTTAGGGCCGACGAATGCGGCATGTGGCGATGCCAGATCACCATCGCCCCAGCGCCGCCACCGACCGCCTCCACTCGGTGCTCGCCGGTGTTGAGGGCCTCTGTCGCCTCCCTCACCTGCCGATCGCCGAGCCAGTCATCGAGGCGCGCATACACATCCGGTAGGCAGCAGAATGCGCCTTGTTCCGGGGCCGTGTCGCGCAGGTACACGAGCCCCTGGAACCCCGCCTCGGACCTCGGCTGGCGCGGATCGGCGTCCCAGTGGAACGCGCTCATCCGGGGCGCCTGCGCATCCTGACGGGCGCGTCGGCAGTTTGCTTCGCAAACCTGCTGGTCTGCCGGCGCCTTGAAGGACACCCGATCCATGGTCACCCAGAGCCGGTCCGTGCCGTAGAGCTGCCCGAACAGGCGGTGGATCTCCGGCCACTGGCGCAGCGCCCACAGCGCCGGGTGGTGGTGTAGAGGCACGATGCCATGTCCGTGGGTGGTGCGAGTTCGCCAACTGCCGGGCTCGTTGGCAACGATCCCCAGAAAGTCCGCCGTCGCGGCAAGGACGTCTTCGCAGAGTTCCCGCGGCACAACCTTGTCGACGACGAGGTAGCCCTGGGCGTCGAGCTCCCGCCGCCGCTCCGCCGCCGTCTCCCATACACTCGTCGCCATGGCCACATTCCTCACCGTCGACCTCGGCACCTCCCGCCTCAAGGTGGCGGCATTCGCACCGAACGGGGAACTGTTACAGCAAGCCGCCGTTCGGCACAAGCCGGGCGTTGACGGACAGAATGCCGATCACTGGTGGAACGGCACGGTAAGGCTGATCGGCGCGCTGCTGTCGGGCCGCGTGATTGCGAAGGACGTGGTCGGTGTGTCGCTGTGCGGTCGGGCGGGGGCGGGCGTGTTCTTGGACCACGCTGGCCAGGTCCTTGTACACCCGTGGGACGATCAGCGGCACAGCACGGAACTCGCGAGCCTGCGTGCCTGGCGGTCCGATGGCCGGCACTTGGCCAACTACGGCGCGGCGCTCGTCGCGAAGTTCCTTTGGCTGCGCCGCCAAGCGCCCGAGATTGCGAGGCGTTGCCGCCGTGCCCTCTACGCGAAGGATTTCGTGCTCTTTCGACTCACCGGAGCGCACATGACGGACTGGTCCTCCGGGCCAGACGCGCCGCAGTGGGACCCGCAACTGCTCGAGCACTTCGACCTGCCGCCTGACTTGCTGCCCACGCCCGCGCTGCCGTGGCAGATTGCGGGCCGGCTTACCGCTGCCGCCGCCCGCGAGACCGGCCTCACCGAGGGCATTCCGGTAGCGGTTGGCGCCCACGACGGCATTTGCGCCAACGTAGGCGCCGGCGCCACGCGCCCTGGCGAATACGCCATCACCCTCGGCACGCACGCGGTCGTGCGTACGCCAAGCATCGATCCGCCGGCGAACGCATATCGCTTCTACTCCTTGCCGCCGGACCGACACATCATCGGCGGCAACGCCATCCAGGGCGGCCGCTCAGTGGACTGGCTGCTCGACGTCACCCGCGCCGACGACCGACCAGGGGCCTATGCGAGCGCGGCCAAGGGTGCCGCTGCCATCGACCCGGGTGCGGACGGCGTTCGCTTTCTGCCGTTCCTGTCGGGTCAGGTTGCGCCGGAGTTGCGTCCCGCCGCCAGCGGCGCGTTTCTGGGCCTGGCCTTGCGTCACGGCAACGCCACGCTGCATCGCGCCGTGCTGGAAGGCGTTAGCTTCGCCATCGCCGACATCGCGGACCAGGTCGTCGGCTGGTGCGGCCCGCCAACGCGCGTCCGTCTCACCGGCGGCGGCGCCACCAGCACGCTGTGGCCGCAAATCCTGGCAGCCGTTTTGGGCACACCCCTCGAATGCTCGGACGAAGCGGTCGAGGGTCGTGGTGCGGCGATTTTCCTGGCTGTGGCGCTCGGCATTCAGTCCGATTACGACGCGGCCGCGGATGCGATGGTGCCATCGCCGCGCCGCATCGCGGCGGATGCGAACGCCGTCCTGCGCTATCGCGACGTGCGCCGACACTGGCAGCAAGTGCGCGACGCCACCAGAGTGCTGGACGACCTCTGAGGCAGGTGCCAAGTCCGACAGGCTCCTGGGAGCTTGCACGTCAAGGTATGCCAGGCGTCAGCGAGTCGAGGCCGTTTCGTTGTTGGCGTTGTTCGAGGTTGGCGCTTTGTTGGCGTTGTCTGGGACGCGGGCGGCGGTGGCCTTGGCCGGCTTCGCTGCGTGCGCGCCTGCGGCGCGCTTGGAGGGCGGGACGCCCTCCGTCCAGCGAGGGCCTCGCGTGGCAGGGTCTGGTTTGGTGGGGTTGTTCGGGGCTGGCGCGAACTGCGGGCCTTGTGCCGGGCTATAGTCGCGAAGGGAGACGAGGCAAACGAGAGGAGCCATGACGACGCTTACGATCACCGGCGGCAAGCGGTTTGACGTGGCAGCCGGCACGACTTGCGAAGGCGATCTGCACATCGCCGACGACGTGGTCGTGGAAACGCTTGACCGACCGGCGGACCGCGTCGTGAACGTCCGCGGCGCCTTCGTCGCACCCGGTTTCATCGACCTGCACACGCACGTCTTCAGCCACCCGCTCTTCGCCACGCCGCGCCTCGACGCCGACCGCATCGGCACACGGCAGGGGGTGGCTTGTGTGGTGGATGCGGGTTCGTCGGGGGCGACCACCATCGACGCCTTCCCACGCTTCGTCCATGAGACGCAGCAAACGCGGGTGTTCGCATTCATCAACATCGGCAGCCCGGGCCTGCCGAATCTGGGTGGCGGCCACGCCTCGCGCCCGGATCTTTGCGACCTGCCCGGTGTCGTGCACGCATTCGAGCGCCACGACTGGCTGGTGGGCGTGAAGGTGCTCGCCAGCGCCTCGCACACCGGCAGCTTTGGCATCGAGGCGGTGAAGCTGGCGCGCAAGGCGGCGGAACTGGTGGGCAAGCCCATGATGCTCCACATTGGCAACGCGCCGCCGCTCATCGACGACGTGCTCGAACTCCTGCGCCCCGGCGACATCGTCACCCACACCTACCACGGCAAGGTAGGCGGCGTTCTAGGCTATCGCGACCGGGTGATACCGGCCTTTCGCGATGCGGTGGAACGGGGTGTGATCGTCGATGTCGGACATGGCCGTTCGTCGTTCAGCTTCCGGGTTTGCGAGACCGCGTTCGCGCAGGGCCTGCCGGTACACACGATCAGCTCGGACCTGCACCGCGGCAACCTCGATCGCCATGCGGTGTCCCTGCCACGCACGATGAGCAAACTGCGCGCCCTTGGCATGTCGCTGGCGGACACCGTGCGGGCGGTCACCCTGGCCCCTGCGGGGGCCGTTGGCCTCGAACACCTCGGCTTCGGAAGCTTCACCATCGGCAAGCCGGCATACGCCACCGTGTTCGAGGAGACCGCCGAACCGTGGCAGGTAGAGGATGCCGAAGGCGAGCTGCGCACCGTGCCGGGACGGATCGAGACGCGAGGCGTGGCCATCGGCAGCAGTTACTACGAACGCGACGCGCCCCTGTGAACCCGTTTCGCCGCATCGGCGTCGAGACCGTCATCAATGCGGCCGGCAAAATGACCGCTCTCGGCGGATCGGCACAACACGAGACCGTGGCCCAAGCGCAGGCCGAGGCCGCCCAAGCGCATGTGGATCTGGCCGAACTCCGCCATGCCGCCAGCCAACACATCGCAACCCGCACCGGCGCCGAGGCAGCCTGCATCACCACCGGGGCAGCCGCCGGCATCGCCCTCGGCGTCGCCGCCATCCTCACTGGGCGCGACCTCGAGAAGATTCGTCGCGTGCCCGATGTTCCTGCACCGAGGGACATCCTGATCCAACGCGGCCACGACGTAGACTTCGGTGCCGAAGTCACCCAGATGATCCGCTTGGGCGGCGGCCGGCCGGTGGTGTTTGGCACCCTCGATGCCGTGACGGAGGCCGATCTCGCGGCGTCGTTGTCGGCGGACGCCAAGGCCATCGTGTACGTTAAGTCGCACCACGCAGTACAGCAGAATCGACTGCCGCTCGACCCTTGCCTCGGCCGTGGCGTTCCGGTGTTGGTGGACGCTGCTGCCGAAAGCGATATCCGCACCTATATCGCCGCCGGTGCCGATCTCGTCACGTACTCCGGCGGCAAGGCCATCGGTGGCCCAACCTGCGGCTTCATCGCCGGTCGCCGCGACCTCATCGAAGCCTGTGAGTTGCAGGGTCGAGGCATCGCCCGCGCCATGAAGGTGGGCAAGGAACAGATCATGGGCCTCATGGCGGCGCTCGACAGGTTCGAACCATCCGCGAACGACGACGAGGCCATTCTCGCCGCCCTCCACGCCGGGTTGTCGTCGTTCGCGAACGCGCTCATCCTCCCGGACCGCGCCGGTCGCCCCATCCGCCGGGTGGCACTCAGAGAGTCGCCCGATGTGCTGCAGGCCCTGGTGCAGCACCTGGCCGCCAACACCCCAAGCATCCGCACCCGCAACCACCAGTTGAACGAAGGTCTGATCCTGTTCGACGTGCGCGAACTGCGTCGGCACGACGTGGACACCATCGTCGAACGTGTACGGACGTTCTATGCCGAAGGGGCACCCTCCCCGACAGCCCCTGAACAACGACGGGCTTCGTAGTTCCCACCCCGCCGAGGACGGCGGGTCGCTGACGCACAAGGAACATGGCAGCGTTCGCCGCCACCACACAGGGGCCCGTCTCGCGGGGAGGAGGCTGGTTGCACCTTTGGGCCCTTGGTTGCTTCGCCTTCGGCGGGAGGAGCGTGACGGGCCCTCACTCCGAGTTGCGTGTGGGACGACCGCGCCCTCCGGCCGGCACGTTGGTGTTAGGGAAGCTCTGAACAAAGTCTGCCTCGTGGGATAATGGGATGGTGCCATGT
>VXSY01000228.1 GCA_009837725.1 Gammaproteobacteria bacterium
TTCCCCGAAGACGCGCCGGACGGCGCGTTGGGAGGGCAAGATGCCCTCCCCCCCAAGGCCCTCTACCCGAATGCCACCCCTACCAAAGCCTGTCGCACCGAGGCTCGCCCCAGATGAGAAGGCGCGACATCGAGGAGATCGGTCTTTCCTTTCTGGACGTCATCTGCTGCGGCTTCGGCGCCATCATCCTGCTGCTGATGATCGTCAAGACCGTGCAGCCCATCGTGCTCGAACAGACCGATCTCGAACTCGACGGCATCGTCGCCCTGAAGCGCGAATCGAAGTTCGACATCGAGGGGCAGACGAGGGTGCTGAAGCGACAGATCGAGGACGAGCAGCGCCAACTCGATCAGGAGCTTTCCCAACTCGCACGGGTCAAGCAGCAGGTGAGCGACATCCTTGGCCAGTTCAGTGCCGCCGAGGACCAAGCCGTCCAGCAAGTGGCACGCCACAACCAGCTTTCGGAAGCCAAGCAATCCCTCACCGACGAGATGGAGCGCCTGCTCGGCCTTAACTTCAGCCGCCTCGACAACACCATCGGCGGCATCCCCGTGGACAGCGAATACATCATCTTCGTCATCGACACTTCGGGCAGCATGTACAACTTCGCCTGGCCGCTGGTGGTGCAGAAATTGCAAGAAACCCTCGACATCTACCCCACGGTCAAGGGCATACAGGTGATGAACGACATGGGCAACTACATGTTCAGCCAATACGTGGACACCTGGATTCCCGACACCCCCGCCCGTCGCCGCGCCATCGTCGGTCGCCTGCGCACCTGGAACGCCTTCTCCAACTCCAGTCCAGTCGAAGGCGTGACCAAGGCCATCACCACCTTCTATGCGCCGGACAAGAAGATCAGCGTTTATGTCTTTGGCGACGACTTCCAAGGCCGTTCGGTCGAAGTCGTGGTGGACACCATCGACCGCTTCAACGCCGCCGACGAGGACGGCAACTGCCGCGTGCGAGTTCACGCGATCGGCTTCCCGGTGCTGGGACAGGCGCAGTCGGCAGCCAATTTCGCCGCCCTCATGCGCGAACTCACGGCGCGCAACTGCGGTACGTTCGTGGGCCTTGCGAGCTATGAGTAGCCCTTGGGACACTCTGCCCCCACCCCCGGCCAAGCGCCCAACAGGGTGAGGCTGATGCATACGGCCGCGCCTCACCGCGCGTGGAGGGCAAGACGCCCTCACCCAAGAGGATCCCGTTCGCCAGAAGCTGCGTCTGTCTGGAGAGACGCCCTCACTCTGGAGACCCGCTCGCCCGAAGCTCAGCCTTTCCGGAAGGGCGCCTCGCCCTGCTCGGTTCCCGGTCAGCGAACCTACGCGCCGTCGGGCGCGGTTGCTCGGACACGGCTAGGCATTTCGAGTAGGCTCTTGCACAGTCGTCGCAGGGGGTGCTGAACGAGTGCCAATCCCCGTCTTCTCGGTCGCTGGTCTAGCCGCGCGCCGCCGCGAAAGTCTCGTGCGGGCGCTATGCGGTGCCGTGGCCGTCGTTGTTTTGGGTGCCGTCAGCGTCGGCTGCGCTGGCGGCGCTTCCGTCACGGTCAATACCACCGTGCCGAGCCCGCTGGTGGCTCCCATCCCGGTGAAGATGGGCGTGTACTTCGACGATGCACTCACCACCTACGTCCATGTCGAGGAAGTGCCGGACCATGGCGAGTACCGCATCGACCTCGGCGCTTCGCAGGTGCCGGTGTTCGAGCGCGTCTTCGACGCCATGTTCCAGGACGTGACGCGCATCAAGGGCAAGACGCTCGAGAACGAGAATGCCGCCCCCTTCCTCGACGCGCTGGCGAGCTCCGGCACCAAGGTGGATGCCGTGCTCGCGCCCACCATCGAGGAAATGCAGTTCGCGATCCCGGCGCAGACCAAGGGCGACTTCTACGAGGTGTGGATCAAGTACCGCATGAAGCTCTTCGCCACCGACGGCACCTTGATCGCCGATTGGGACCTGCTCGGCTACGGCAAGGCCAACAGCGACAACTACGGCTCGGTGGGCACCCAGGACGACGCGCTCGGCGACGCCACCATTTGGGCCCTGCGCGACGCCGCCGCCTTCCTGTCGTTCTATTTTCCGACGGTTGACGGCGTTCGGGAATGGCTGGAAGGCCGGGGGCTCGGCGCGTGAGCCGTTGCCGGTTCCACCCGCCGCTGCTGCTGGCGGGCGCGCTCCTGCTGGCGACCGCCTTGGGCGGATGCGTGCAACCCACCATCGACCAGGTCCGCTTCGCTCGCACGGGCCCGTTGGGTGATCAGTCCGTGGTGATCCTTTCTCGCAAGCACAAAACGCAGGGCGAAACCGAAAACGACTTCATCTCCTGCGTCAGCGACAGCGTGGCCGCCGGCGACGGCAGCCTCTCGGTGCTGGCGGAGCGACAGTTCGTCGATTCCGTGTTCCCGTGGTTCGAGCCCCGCACCGCGCCACTGACCATGGACAAACTTGGCGAAGTGATTGCCGAACCCTTGGTCGGCAATCGCATCCGCGACATTGGCGTGCGCTATCTGGTGTGGATCGAGGGAACCACCGAACGCACCGACCAAGCCGGCACGGTGCAATGCACAGTCTTCACCGGCGGCATGCCAGCCTGCTTCGGCTTCCTCTCGTGGGAAGACGCCTCCAACTACGAAGCCTCCATCTGGGACGTATCCGAGGGCATCGCCGTCGGCAAGGTCACTTCCGAAGCCGTCGGCACCTCATTCATCCCGGCCGTCGTCGTCCCCATCCCTTTCATCGCCCGCGTCCAACCCGAGGCCTGCACCAACCTCTCCGACCAAATCAAGAGCTTCCTGGGCGACAGCGAGGCGTAATGCAAGTTTCGGCGGCGAAGTTTTCGCAACGGCTTCCGTTACGCAAAGAACTTAGCTAACGCAATCCGCTGCTAAAACTTGTTCGCCTATTCTTAATAGAAGGCGCCGCAAATGAAGTAACTTTAGCAAGGCAAGCCGTTGCTAAATTTTCGCGCTTGGTTTTCAATAACCGACACCGCAACTCAAGAAACCTGCGTTACGTCATGCCCCGAAGGGTGACTCACGCAAAACCCGACCATGTACCGAACCTCCACCGGCACATACCAAGTATCGACCGCTTCGGGCGAAGAGACGCGTGCATTCGTGCCCGCTCCGTTGCCACCGCACCCGCCGGTAATGCTCGACGCAGCCCTGCAGCGGTCCCTCGAAACCGCAACACTGGCCTTGGGGCGGCTCGACGCCATCACCTCGCTGCTGCCGAACCCTGCACGCTTTGGTGCAACATCCGACGGTGAGAGCAAAAGCGAACACCGTCGGAGCTTGCACCAAAGGACGGTGGGGCTGGGCCGGAGGCGGGCCGGTGCCGAGCGTATGCGAGGAACCGGGACGGCTCTGGGGCGGTTTCTTTACAGCTACGTCCGTAAGGAGGCTGTGCTCTCTTCGCAAATCGAGGGCACCCAATCGTCCCTGTCCGATCTTCTCATGTTCGAACGCAAAGAAACGCCCGGGGTTCCTCTGCATGACGCTGTGGAAGTCTCCAACTACGTGGCCGCGCTAGAGCACGGACTCCAGCTCATGCAAACCGGTTTGCCCCCTTGCATCCGCCTTCTCCGTGAGGTGCATGGCGTACTCCTTTCGACAGGTCGAGAAAGCCACATGGCGCCCGGCGAGTTCCGCCGGTCACAAAACTGGATTGGCGGGACCCGCCCAGGCGATGCGGTGTTCGTGCCACCACCACACACCGAGGTTCCCGACTGCATGGCGGCCCTCGAACGCTTCCTCAACGAACGGGAGCTCCCGGTGCTCATCCGTGCCGCCCTCGCGCACGTCCAATTCGAAACCATTCATCCGTTCCTGGATGGCAACGGCCGGGTCGGGCGCCTGCTCATCACGTTGCTGCTGCACGACGCGGGCGCCTTGCAGCAACCACTCCTATACCTCAGCCTCTACTTCAAGAAGCACCGCACCGAGTACTACCGCCAACTGAATGAAGTGCGCCTCACCGGCGATTGGGAATCGTGGCTGGCGTTCTTCCTGGAGGGCGTCAAAGAGACCGCGACCGGTGCCGTGGACACCTGCCACCGGCTCGACGAGCTCCTCGCGGCCGACGGCGAGCGCCTTGAAGGTGCCGGACGGCGCGCCAGTTCACTGTTGCGTGTCCATGACGCGCTAGGCTCGCAGGTGATTGTCTCCCTGGCTGGGGTACACGCGATCACAGGCATGTCCCTGCCAACCGCCGCCAGCGCCATGCAGACCTTGGTCGAGCAGGGAATCGCGCGGGAGATCACCGGCCGCCGGCGCAACCGCTTGTTCGCCTACGACGCCTATCTCGACATCCTGAACGAGGACACCGAGCCACTTCGATGACCGGTCAGCCACCAACAAAAGCACCGGATTTCGCGCCGGACCTTCTACCGGCGATGCGGGTGCTCGAGGTTGGAACGGGTGTTGCTGCCGCGTATGCGGCGCGTCATCTGGGCAATCAAGGGGCCGATGTCGTCAAGGTGGAGGCGCCGGAGGGGGACCCGGCGCGGCGGGTTGGGCCGTTTGCAGGGGATGTGGACGAAGAGCAGAGCGGCCTCTTTCTTGCCGTGAATCTGGACAAGCGCAGCGTCTGTCTTGATCTCGAGGCCGATGCTGGGCGGGAGGAGCTTGCGCGCCTCGTTGGTTGGGCGAACGTGCTTGTGCATTCCTTGCGTGCCGATGAGGCGGGGCGGCTGGGGCTCGATCAAGCAACTCTGCGTGCGTCGCGGCCGGATCTCGTGGTTTTGTCAATGACGCCGTTCGGGCTTAGCGG
This sequence comes from Gammaproteobacteria bacterium, assembly GCA_009837725.1. Taxonomy (GTDB): domain Bacteria; phylum Pseudomonadota; class Gammaproteobacteria; order Pseudomonadales; family Azotimanducaceae; genus VXYL01. Next base: position 4,768 of record VXSY01000228.1, read on the forward strand.
GCCGTATGCCAACCTGGCCGCCTCCGAACTCACGCTGTCGCATGGTGGTGGCTGGGCGGGACTCTGCCCCATGTCGCACCCGGAGCCGAGCTATCCGCCGCTGAAGATGCATGGCCACCATTGCAGCCTGATGGCGGGCGTGGCTGGGGCGACGGTGGCGCTGGCGGTGCATCGGGATCGATGCCGTTCTGGGCTCGGCGAAGTGATCGACTTCTCGGTGGTGGAGTACGTCGCGTCGGTGCTGGAGTTCGGCATCCACGTGTACACCTATCACGGCATCGTGATGAAGCGCACGGTGCCTCGGTCGCTCATTCCGTGGCGCATCTTCGACACCAAGGACGGCGCCATCTTCCTTGCCTGCATCGAGCAGGATCAGTGGGAGCGGCTGGTGCAGTTCATGGGCAGCCCCGAGTGGGCGACGCTGGATGTGTTCACAACGACGCAAGGGCGCAACGAGAACCAGGACGTGATTCACGGCTTCATCGCCGAGTTCGTCGCCGAATGGGCCACCTTCGACCTCTACCATGCCGCGCAGAAACACCGCATTTGCATGGCGCCGGTGATGTCCTTCGCCGATCTTGCCGCCGACAGGCATCTCGCCGCACGGGGGTTCTTCACCAAGGCGCCGGGCGATGAAGGCACTGCCTACATGGCCCCGGCGATGCTCATCGACGGCAAGAGGCCGCAATATCGCCGACCGGCGCCACACATCGGCGAGCACACGAGAGAGTTGCTCGATTCCGATCTATCGCCTCCGCCGTCGGAACCTCAAACTGACCGTCCGTCCGCGCCCAAACGCCCGCTCGAAGGCGTGCGCGTGCTGGACCTCACCTGGGTTTGGGCAGGCCCTTTCGGCAGCATGAACCTCGCCCATCTCGGCGCGGACGTGATCCGGGTGGAATCCTCCGTGCGCCCCGACCTCTATCGCCGCGGCAACGCCGCACCGCCAGACGTCGAACCGAGCCTGAACACCAACGGCATGTTCAACCAGTGGAATCAGGGCAAGCGCAGCGTGGCCGTGGATCTGCGCCACCCGCAAGGCCCCGAGCTCGTCAAGCGGCTCGTGGCCGAGGTGGACGTGGTGTTCCAGAACTTCGCCACCGGCGTCCTCGAACGTCTGGGCTTAAGCTACGACGTGCTGCGGGAAATCAACCCGCGCGTGATCCTGGCTTCTGTGAGCGGCTATGGGCAGACGGGGCCTTACCGTGAATACATGGGCTATGGGCCCGCCACCGGACCTCTGTCGGGACTCTCCTCCGCATCTGGATTTCCGGGTGAGGGCCCGGAGGAAACGGGCGTCGCAATGCCCGACCCCACGGCCGGCATCACCGCAGCCTGCGCCGTTGCGGGAGCCCTCTTGCGTCGAGACCAAACCGGCGTCGGCGAACACCTGGACGTGACGCTGTGGGAAGCCACCGCCGCACTCAACGTGAACGGTTGGATGGAGCAAGCATTGGCCGGAAGGCAAGCGGAGCGGATCGGCAACCGCGACCCGTGGATGGCACCGCATGGGTGCTTTCCGGCCGCTGGCGACGATGAGTGGGTGACCATCGCCTGTGCCGACGCCGAGTTCGCCTCCCTCGCCGAGCTCGTGCCTGGGCTCGACGACGACCGTTTCGCGAGTTTGGAACTGCGCAAGCAAAACGAAGACGAACTCGAACGCTGCCTTGGCGACTGGACCCGCCGCCACGACCGCTGGTTCGTCACGGGCCTATTGCAGGCACGCGGCATAGCGGCTTTCCCGAGCTTTACCTGCAAGGACGTGGTGGAAGACCCGCACTTCAACGCCCGCAGCTTCATCGAGCGCTTGCATCACCCGGAAGTGGGCGCCCGCGCCCACACCGGCATCCCTTGGCGCTTCACCACACGCCCAAACGGCGTTCGGTTGCCGGCGCCGCAGCTAGGCGGCCACACCGACGAGGTGCTGCAAGGCATTCTCGGCATGGCCGACGACGAGATCGCAGAGCTGCGCGCTGACGGCGTGCTCGTGTAGCTGCTTCGGCCCGCCCATGCGAGCCCCTCGCCCCCAAAAAGGGGGCCCCTCCGGGGGGCACAGCAACCTACGCTCGTCGACCGTCGATGATGAGTTCGGCGACGCGCCCACCATGCGTGCTTTGCAGGAAGTGGTCAGCGTCTTCGATGCCGTCGAACCTGGCACTGCCCATGCGCTCGGCCCAAGTGCGTCCCCACGCCTCCGTGAACACGTCGTCCACGCATCCCCAGACGAACTGCACGCCCTTTTGCCAGCCGAGCAGCGTTCGGTAGTGCAGTTCCTGAGCCGCCGCATTGCCGTTGTCCGGGCTGCTGATGGGAATGGACAAGGGAAACCGACGCATGCCGTTGTAGGCCGCATCCGGCAGGCCGCGATAGGGTGCGGAAAAGCCCTGATACACCCGCGCAGCCTCGCCGGTGAGGCCTGGATCCTTGCCCTCGACAATGGCACCGAACACCGTGCGGCGGTCGGCGAGACCCGCGCTAAGCACCAGCAGCAGCCCTACATCCGGTTCGGCGCGATGGAATAGCCCGCCCTCGTGCCAGTTTCGGTTCCAGTTGCGGATGGCGTCGGAGTATTCGTAGCCATCGTGGTGTAGCCAAGTGTTCATGATGACGAGGTGCTCGAACCGGTTCGGCATCATCGCCGCCTGGGCGAGGCCGATGGGGCCACCCCAGTCCTGGCACACCAGCGTGATGCGATTCAGGTCAAGCGCCGTGATCATCGACGTGAGGATTTCGGTGTGCCGGGCGATGGTGTACCAGTGCACGTCAGTGGGCTTGTCCGAACGCCCGAAACCCATGTGGTCCGGCGCGATGCAGCGAAAGCCGGCATCCACCAGGGGGCCGATCATGTCCCGGTAGAGATACGCCCACGTCGGCATCCCGTGCAGCAGCAGCATGACGGGGCCATCGCGCGGCCCGACATCGACGTAGTGCATGCGCAGGTCTTGCCACGTGTGGTAGTTCGGTGCGTGGGGGAAGTCGGACACCATGTCGAAGTTTTCATCTGGCGTCCTGACGAAATCGGTCATGCTGGCATCTCCAAATACGTGGCATCCATAGATCATGCCACGCCGGCCAGACAGTGCTACGATGCCGAACACGCAAGGCTTTGTGCAGCAAGGGGAAACGGCGCATGGGCATCACGGTGGAGCACGGTTATTTCGAGGACCTTGACGACGCCCGACGGGAAATCCGCGGCAACGGCCAGTTCCTGCACGAGGTGGACGCGGCGCCAAGCGGCGGCACGCCGATCCATTGGCACGACGTGGGCATCCACTTCTATGTGCAGGAGGGCGTGTTCCGCTTTCAGGACCCGGCCAGCGGAACGGTGCATGAATGCGGGCCGGGAACCAAGTTCGTCATCCCGGAGCGGACCCTGCACATCGAGGAGGAACACCACGGCTACAAGGGCGTGGTGGGCATGACCAAGGACCCGGTGCCGCAGCCCTTCGTGCGCCCGCCGGCGGAACTCGAAGCGGCCTGAGGCCCGCTTCCAAGCCAAGGCGGCAGGGTGAGCCCGCCGGGGGAGAAACATGGCCCGCTTTCCGAGCCGCTTGGTCACCAAGCGCCTCATCCTGCGCCCACCGACGCCGGAGGACGCGGCCGGGGTGTTGGCGGCCGTCACGGCGTCCTACCCGGAACTGCACCGCTGGATGCCATGGGCGAAGGACCCGTATGGGATCGACCAGGCGCGAGCCTTCTGCGCGGACTCGCAGGAAAAGCTGAAGCAAGGCGTGGACTTCACGACTCTGCTGACACTGCGAGACAGCGGCGCCATCGTCGGCAGCAGCGGCTTGATGGGCGCCGACCCGGCGGTGCCGAGCTTCGAGTCCGGCTACTGGGCGCACACGGCCTACACCGGCCAAGGCTATGTGACCGAGGCCGTCATCGCCTTGACACGCCTCGCCTTCGAGGGTTGCGGTGCAAAGCGGGTGGAACTCAAGATCGACGAGAACAACCGTCGCAGCCGAGCGATAGCCGAACGCCTGGGCTTTGAGTGGGAGGCGACTCTGAAGGCAAGTGGCAGGGACAACGCCGGCGCCATCACGTCCACTCGCATCTATGCGATGTTCGATCTTGCCTCGCTCAGGGAGTAGAAGAACGACACCTGCCGAGCCGCATCAAGTCCTTCAGACCTTGTAGCCTCCGTCCACGGAGATGACCTGGCCGGTGATGCCGGCGGATTCGGGCGCCGCCAGCAACGCGGCCATGGGACCGAGTTCCTCCGGTTCGAGAATCCGGTTCTGGAGATTGTCCGCCTCGATGGCGGATCGCACGCTGGCGACATCCGTTCCTCGCGCGCGGGCCATTGCATCGAGGTCGACGAGTTGGGTGTTGGTCCAGCCTGGGCACAGGCAGTTCACCGTGACGCCCTGCTTCGCCACCTCAGCCGCCATTGCCCGCGTGAGGCCGATCAGGCCGTGCTTGGCGGCGGTGTAGGCGAGGCCGCCGCCGGAACGCTTCGCGTAGCCGGAACCGATGTTGATGATGCGGCCGAAGCCCCGTTCTGCCATCCCGCCAAGCACGGCACGGCTGGCCCGATAGGCCGAAAGCAGGTTGAGGTCCACGTTGGCCGCGAACAATGCCGCGTCGCGCCCTTCCGGCGACATCTCGTCGGCGTTGGCAATGCCCGTGCCGCCGCCGGCGTTGTTGACCAGGATGTCCACGCGGCCAAGCTCGGCGGCAATCCTCTTCTCGGCTGCAACCGTATCCGCCAATGACATGGCGTCTGCCGGCACCGCCAGGGCACGTCCGCCTAGCCGGACGACCTCTCCCGCCACGACATCAAGCTCCGCTTCTGTGCGAGAACTCACCGCTACTGCCGCCCCATCTGCCGCAATGGCAAGCGCAATCGCACGACCTATCCCGCGTCCGCCGCCGGTGACCCAGGCGACCCGCCCTTCCAGTCTGCCCATGTGCCCTTCCCTACTCTTCCTGCACCCAACTCAAGAGGATGCCCTTGAGCGCCATGGCGAGGGCCAGCGGCTCCTCGAACATCAGGTGATGGTGGGTGCCCGGCATGGTGACAATGGGTAGGCGATGGTTCGTGATCTCGGCCATGTGCGATGCGCCAAGAACGCCCTCGTCCTCGCTGTCTTCGCCAACGACGAGCGCGGATCGACAGGGCATCGCCAAGAACTGGTCGCGCTGGCCGCCGCCCATTTCGAGGTGATCGAACAAGGTGGGATCAAACTTCCAAGTCCAACCTTCGATGGAACCTCCGCCGGCGGACGCGGAGCGGACGATGGCGGAGGTTCCATCGAAGGACGGTGGGGCTGGGCCGGAAACGGAGCCGGTACCGAGCGAAGGCGAGGTAGCGGGCCGGGTCCGGGGCGCTCCCTCGACCGGGCGCAGGGAGTTGCGAGCGATCCAGTCCATCACCGCGGGGTGCCGAACCGGCTGCTCCGGCAACAGGCGAAAGCGAGCCAAGGCCGCTTCGAGCGAATCATAGACCCGCGTGCGGCGTGGCTCCTTGCCTTCCTTCTCCGCCCGGCCGCCCCACTCGAAATGCGCCTCCGGCGGCATCACGGTGAAATCCACGAAGACGATTCCGCCCAGGCGCTCGCCGTGGCCATAGCCAGCCTGAAGCGCCACGAAGCCGCCGAAGCTGTGCCCCACAACGAAGGGCTTCGGTTGCGCAATGGCAGCATCCGCAACCGCCATCACCTCCTCGGCGAACACGTCGCCCGAGTATCGCTCGCGCCAGCCGCTCGAACCGTTGCCCGACGAATCGAGCGCCACCACCCGCAGGTTGTCGGCAAGGAACGGCGCCACGAAACGCCACCATTCGAGGTGGGCGTTGCTGCCATGTGCCAGCACGACGCCGGGCCTGTCGTTGTCGCCCCACGCCTCATAGTGGATGTTGGTGCCGGCGACTTGCAGGTCGCCCTTCTCGGAAGGCGCCCGGAGCGCGCGGTCAAACCAGAAGGGCACGGCGTCCGCCGTCATTCGTTGTCCTCCGAGTGGGGCGTAGTCAGCGTCGCAGCCGGATCACGTCCGCACCGCGCTCGTGGCCCAAATTGGCATCCTCGACCACGTTGCCCAGAAACGCCCGCACTTCCTCCACATCGAAGGCATCGCAGGCGGCCTGCAGGCGGTCAAGAGCGGGCGCCAACTCCGACCAGGCAGGGAAGATCTCAAAGGCGCGCAGGATCTTGGGATGCTCGGTGGGCTCTGCCGCCTCGTTGCCCACCAACAGTTCCTCCCGCATCTTCTCGCCCGGCGTGAGCCCCGTAGTGCGAATCTCCAAGTCACCGCCGGGATGCGCCTCGTCCCGCACGGTATAGCCGTGCAGGCGGATCATGCGCGCCGCCAACTCGCGGATGTTCACCGGTTCGCCCATGTCGAGCAGGAAGATATCGCCGCCGTTCGCCATGCTCGACGCTTGCAGCACCAGCTCCGCCGCCTCTGGAATCGTCATGAAGTAGCGGGTGGCTTCGGGATGCGTCACCGTCACCGGCCCGCCGGCCATGATCTGCTCGTGGAACAGCGGCACCACCGACCCGCTCGAACCGAGCACGTTGCCGAAGCGGACGATGGAAAACCGCGTACCAGCGCCCTTCTTGCGTGGCTGACTCGCCTGGAGCGCCTGCAGGATCATCTCAGCGAGGCGCTTGCTCGCCCCCATCACGCTGCGGGTGCGAACCGCCTTGTCGGTGGAGATGAGGATGAAGTCGCTGACACCCGCGAGGGCCGCGGCCTGCGCTGCCCGACGGGTGCCAAACGCGTTGTTGGAAACGCCAGCGATCGCATTGTGCTCCACCAACCCCACATGCTTGTAGGCTGCGGCGTGATAGACCGTCTGCACTCCGTAGTCGCCGAGAACCCGCTCGAACAGCGCGGTGTCCCCAGCCGAGCCGAGCACGGCGGCAACCGGAACCCCAAGTTCTGCCGTATCGGCGTGGGCGACAAGCTCCCGATGAATGTCGAACAGGCCGAGTTCGGACTGATCAAGGAGCACCAAGAGGCGTGGAGAAAGGGCAAGGATCTGCCGGCACAACTCCGAACCGATGGAGCCGCCAGCCCCGGTGACCAACACCGCGCGATCCGTGACGCAACCGGCCAGGAGCTTCGGCATCGGCGTCACCGGATCGCGCTCGATCAGGTCCACCACGTCTACGTCCCTGAGCGTCGGCGCCTCTTCGCCGCTCACCACGGCCTGCACATCGGGCAAGAGCCGAACGTGCAACGGATACGGTTCCAGCGAGGCGATCACGCGCCGTCGCTCGGCATGGCTGACGCCCGGCAAGGCAACCAGCATCTGCCGAATGTGGCGTTCCGTCACCAACTCGCCGATCGCGTCCGGCGCCACCACGGGCAGGCCATCGATGACCCGTCCCTGAAGCGCTGGGCTCGCGTCCACGAATGCCAGCGGAAAGGGCCTCGCCACATCGGCGGAAGCCCCTGCCTCGCCATGCCCCGCACGCAGGCGACGTACAAGCTCCACCCCGGCGGCGCCAGCGCCATACACCGCCGCGGTTTCCGCGGACTCCGGCATCCTAGCCACCGTCTCGGCATACACGCGGACGAGATACCGGGTGCCGAAGACGTACACCATCGACAGCACCCAGAAGATCATCGGCGCGGAGCGCGGGAAGCCGGGCACGTGATAGAGGTAGTCCACCGCAGCCACGCCAGCGGCGGCGACCGTCACCCCTTTCAGCACCGCCCAGCCAAACTGGGTTCCGACATAGCGGATGATGTGTCGATACAGGCCAATGGCATAGAAGGCGGGCAAGCCCACCACTACGCTCGCGATAAAGGCGGGCCAGAATCGCTGCACGTCCGGGCTCCATTCGCCGAGCCGCAAGGCGATGGCCGACCAGAGCGCGAGCGGCAACACGATCGCGTCGATGACCGCGGCGATGGCCTGCTTCTGGCGGCGGCCAAGACGGTCCATCGCCGCATCGAGCAGCCTTGAGGCGATGGTCATGCTGCCAGCCTGTGCCTGGTCAACCGTTGTCTCGGCCAGCGCGGAACCGGACGCTGGCGAGTGCCAAGGGAATGCAGGCGAGGGCCAGGGCCGCCGGCGCGAGCTCCGGCCACGCGCCGACAACCCAGGCGAGCGGCAGCAGCCACAGCGCCCAATAGGCCCAGAAAAGGCCCGTGGTGGCACCGTGGCCCAGCCGCCGCGAGATGATCTGGTAGAGATGGGATCGGTGCGCTTCCATGAATCGCTGCCCCGTGACGATTCTGACACACAGCGTCCAAGTGGCGTCAAACCAGAACACCGCGAGGACGACGGCGCTGGCGGCGATGTAGAACTCGCCGGTCGTGTGCAGCCAAAGCGCCAACACGAACACCACGAGGCCCAGGAAGCCGCTGCACACATCGCCCATGAACACCCGCGCTGGGGCCCAGTTCAGGCACAGAAAGCCGGCGCAGGCCGCGAGTAGCACGAGCAGGCTGCCGGACGCGAGGTTGGCGTCGCCCACCGCGAGAACGCCCAGGGCAAACGCCGCGCCTTGGGACGCGGCGAGCCCGTCGATGCCATCCATGAAGTTGTAGAGGTTCACGAACCACACGGCGAGCAAGATCAGCGCCAAGTCGAACCACACATTGGTGTGGAACAGCCAGGCGACGCAAACCCCGGCGGCGGCGAGCTGACAGCCGAGGCGAAGAGTGCGCGACTGGTCTTCAAGGTCGTCAAGCAAGCCAATGATGGCCACCACAGCACCGCTGGCGAGGAGCGTCGAAGCCGGCGTGCCTTCGCCAAAGCGCGCCGCAAGGGCGAACCACGCGAGCAAGGCAACGACGATGCCGAGGCCCCCCCCGGTCGGCGTCTCCCCCTCGTGCGAACTGCGGGCGTTGGCCGCAGCCACTAGCCTCAGCCGGCGAGCGAACAGCCGCACGAGCAAGGCAAGCAGAAACGCCACGATAAAAGCGGCGACTGCACCCGTGATCGCTACCACGTCCATGCCCTTCATCCGCAGACGGCCCGGCCTTTGGAGGGAAGGGATTCTGCCTTCCCTAGGGAAGCTCTGAACAAAGTCTGCCTCGTGGGATAATGGGATGGTGCCATG
>VXSY01000068.1 GCA_009837725.1 Gammaproteobacteria bacterium
TGGCGTGGAAGAACGTCTCCTCGCCGCCGCGCGAGACGAGGCAGGCCGCGCCCGGGAACCGCCCCTCTTCCACGTAGTGGTCGACGTGGCCAGCGATGCGGGCGAGCCGCTCCTCGGACATTCCCGTTGCCATGCGATTTCCCTCACGGTTGGCCAATATCGTGGCCCTCGAAAAACGACGGCCTTTGGAGGGAAGGCATTCTGCCTTCCCTACGCGCCGCAAGGCGCGTTTTCCGCACCCGCACCAAGCAAGCGGCCCGGCGCCTTTCGGCGCCAGGGAAGGCAGAAATGCCTTCCCTCAGAAGGCCGATGCGATGTTCGGCGCCCTTGGTAGCATAGCGGCGAGTTGAGCATTGCGGGATTGGCAAGACCGATGGCTTTGAGCCTCAAGGCGCGCATCGACGCCGGCGAGACCGTGTTCGCACCATTGGCGCTCGATGCTCTAACCGCCCGCATCGCGGCTCACGCCGGATTCGGAGCGGTGTACGTCAGCGGCGGCGCCCTCGGCTACTCCCACGGCGTCAGTGAGGCGCTGTTGACGCTGACCGAACTTACCGACGTGGCACGCCACATCACGGTTCATTTCCCAGCCCAGGAACTCGCGGTGATCGTCGATGGCGGCGTCGGCTTTGGCGATGCGGTCCACATGGCGCGGACGATTCGGGAGACCGAAGCCACCGGCGCCGCCGCCATCGAGATCGAGGACCAGGTGGCGCCGAAGCGGGTGAGCCACCATCGCGGCATCGAACACCTCGTCCCCGCCGACGAAATGGCCGCCAAGGTCGAGTTTGCGGCCAAGGCAAGGCGGAGCGACGACTTCCTCCTCATTGCCCGCACCGGGGCGGTTCGGAACGAGTCGTGGGACGCCGCCGTGCGCCGCGCCAACCTCTACCGGGAGGCCGGCGCCGACCTGCTGATGCTGATGCCAGCGACGGAAGAGCAATGGGCTTCGGCCGCGAAGGAAATCGACGGCCCCCTCGCCACCATCACCTCCCTCGATGCCCGGAGCGCCGCAGCATGGCGCGAACTCGGCTGGTCCGTGGTCGTGGACCCGTTCACCGCCCAGGTGCTGGCCGTGCAGGCGGTTCAGCAAGCCTACAGTCGCTTCATGGCCGAGGGCAGCACGGGCGTCGAGCGCGACGCCGTGTTCGCCACCTATCGCACCATTGCGGACCTGGCCGGACTAGGCCCCCTATACGCCATCGAAGACGCCACCACGGAGAAATCACCATGAGCGTGGAAATCCGCCCGGCCACCGCCGCCGAGATGGGCGACATGGGCATTCTCGGCGGCTACGTCTATGGCGGCAGCTTCGGCGACGGCCCGGACAACACCGTCGCCACCGCCAACCTGCCGGACTGGACCCTCTGCGCTTTCGTGGACGGCAAGATGGCGTCGAGCTTCACCAACATCCCGTTCACCATGCGCGCCAACGGCAACGCCATGCCGCTCGCCGGCGTCTCCACCATCGGCACGCAGCCGGAATACCGCCGCCAAGGTCTCGTGCGCCGCATCCACACCGAGGCATTCGAGCGCATGCACGAGGCCGGCCAGCCGATCGCTGCGCTGTGGGCTTCGCAGGCGGCCATCTACCAGCGCTACGGCTACGCCCTCACGACGATGCTGCGGCAGTACACGGTGGACACCGCCGACATCCGCTTCTTCGACGGCAACGAAGGCTCGGGCGATGTGCGTCGCATCGCGGTGGAAGACGCCTACGACACCGTCAAGCGCATCTACATCGCCTACATCGCCAACCGAATCTGCTACCTGCATCGCGCCAAGGCACTTTGGCTGCAGAACGCCTTGGAGCCGGTGGAGGCCGACGGGCCCATCTGGGTGGCGGTGAGCTACGACGACGCCGGCGCCGAACAGGGCTATGTCATCTACACGCTGCGCGCCGGCAAGGTGGATCATCCGGCGCGCCCGCAGGAAATCGTCATCCGCGACCTCGTGTGGCTGAACCAAGACGCCTGGCGTTCGCTCTGGAGCTTCCTCGGCCGCCACGACCTCGTCGGCCGCGTGCGCTGGAACGGCGCGCCCTTGGACGACCCAGCCCAGGAATTCTTCTTCGAGCCGCGAATGCTGCACACCGTGGATCGAGAGGGCGCGTGGTACCGCGTGGTGGATGCACCGAAGGCCCTCGCTGGACGAGGCTACGGCCACGAAGGCGAGATTACGCTGGCACTGGCGGACGATCCGCTGGCGTCTTGGAACGACGGCACCTGGAAGGTGGAGACGGGACGCGAAGGGGCGCACGCGACGCGCAGCGCCGGCCGCGCCGACCTCACCCTCGACGCCAAGGCGCTATCCTCGCTCTGGTGCGGACGCCACTCGGCATCGCGCCTGCGCGGCTGGGGACTGCTGGAAGGAGACGACGCCGCGGTGGCGCAAGCGGACGCCATATTCGCCACCCACCACGCGCCGCACTGCCCGGACCATTTCTGACCACGACCACCCAGGGGGCGAAACGAACCGAGACCGAAGCCATGACCACGTCGAAAGCCTTTCAAGCCGCTTGTAGCCGATCGCTTCTTGCCTTCGCCATCGCCGTTCTGGTGGCCCCAGCGATCGCCGAAGAGGAAGCCGAGCCGACGGAAGACGCGGCAGTGCAGGAGCAGGAGGAAGAACGGCCACCGGGCCGCTTCTCCATGACCATCGACCGCAGCGAGCGCGACCCGGAGGAGGTTGAAGAAGCGCAAGAGAAGAAGAAGGACCGCCGCGGAGTGAACGAGAAGTTCGGCGGCTTCAACAAGGTGGTCTTCGAGGGCAAGAAGGAGGGGAAGCTCGACATCGGCCGCGAACTCAAGTGGGAATACACCACCACCTTCCAGCCGAAGATGTTCCAGCCGGAATGCCAGGCGGACCTCTCCATCTCCTACACCCAGATGTACGACAAGGTGCGCGTGGACACCACCATCCGCCAAGACGGCTGCCCGGCATCAAGCGGCGATTACCGCATCCGCATGAGAACCCGCGCCGAAGACGGCGAGGTGAACAACCACGAATTCCACGAAAGCTGGTCCCGCGAAGAACCCGGAACGCTGGAGTTCCGCAAGGACTACCCCATGGGCGACGACCCAGACCTGATCTGGGCCCGCATCCAAACCTCCCACAACAGCAACTGCCGCTGCGCCCCGGTCGCCATGGAGGAATCGGTGCCAGACATGGCCGCCCCAGACTCCGCCAGCACACCTTGAGGCTCTGCCCTAGGCGCAATTCGGCACGGGCCTCGTAGGGGCGACCCTTGTGATCGCCCGTCTCGAATGCACCGACGAGTTCGGCACGGGCCCGTAAGGGCGGGGCTTATCCCCGCCCGTCTTGAAGGGCGCCCAAGTCCGACAAGTCTGTGGCCTACGGGGCCTTCAGTTGGCTCGTCGAAATGCGCTCCAAGATTCGCAGGCGCAGTTCGCTTTCTGTGTCGTGGTAGTCGGGGTTGCCGGCCAGGTTCCGGGTTTCGTGCGGGTCTTCGGCTAGGTGGAAGAGGAGATAGGCCTGGCCTTCGCGGTTGAGGGCGATCTTCCAGTCGTTGTCGGCGAGCATGAACTCGCCGCGGAACTCACTGATGGCGTCTTCGCGCACCGGTGGGGCGCCGTTCATCATGCCGGCCAGGGAGCGGCCGAACTGGGGGTGGTCGAGTTCGGCGCCGGCCAGCTCGACGAGGGTGGGGCCCAGGTCGCAGTTCTCCACCGGGGCGTCGCTCACGCCGGCGCCGCCGTTTGCGGCAGTTTCCGGGGTGCGGAAGAGGAGCGGGACGCGCAGAGCGCCGTCCAGGAAGTTCATCTTGTAGATGAGGCCCCAGTCGCCGTTCATTTCGCCGTGGTCGGAGGTGAAGGCGATGATGGTGTTGTCCATCTCGCCGCGCTTTTCGATGGCGCCGAGAATCTCGCCGATCTGGTCGTCGATAAGGGTGACGTTGCCGGCGTAGTTGGCGCGCATGGCGCCGATGTCGCCCTCGTCGAAGTGGGGTGAGGAGCGATCCATGTAGAAGTCGAGCCAGCCTGACCGGCGGCCGTTGGCATTGGCGGGGCGCTCGATCGGGGCGGGCATTTGGGCCGGGTCGTACATGCTCGCGTAGGGTTCCGGGGCGTCCCACGGCTCGTGCGGGCCGCCGAAGCTCACCCAGCAGAACCACGGCTGGTCTCGGTCGTAGCGTTCGAGATAGCCCTTCGCCTGCTGCCCGACATAGACATCCGCGTAGTGTTCGAGCGGCAGCACGGAAGGCCGCGCCACATGTGCCTTGTTTGCAAAGCGCTCGCGGAAGTCGGCGCGATAGGCTTCGAGCAGGTCGAGTTCCTCCCACATGGCCGTCATGTGGCTGCCGACGGTGGCGCTTGCGCGGGGGCCGCCGATCTCGTTGACGTCATCCAGGCCATACCCGTGCAGCAGGTGTTCGCGCTCGCGCAGGTCGCCTCGGTGCGGATGCAGGTGGGTCTTGCCGAACAGGCTCGTGCGATAGCCGAGGCCCTTGAGCGTTTGCATCCAGTTGGGCATGTCGGTGGGTAGCGTGTAATGGACGTTGTTCCACACCGAAGTGTTGTGCGGATAGCGCCCGGTGGCCAGCGTCACCCGCGCCGGGATGCAGATGGGCGTGGTGGTAACGCAGCGGCTGAAGCGCATGCCTTCGGCGGCGATGCGGTCGAGGTTGGGCGTGTTTACCCATGCATCGCCGGTGCCGGCGGCGCTCATGGCGTCCCAGCGTTGCTGGTCGGTCATCAGGAAGAGGATGTTGGGGGATTTGGCCATGGTCTTGCCTCCTTGCCGTCGAGGAATTTTGGCGGGAAGGCATTGAAGCCTTCCGTAGGGGCGACCCTTGTGGTCGCCCGTGTGGATGTGGCGTACGGCGTTGGCTCGACAGCACGGGCGACCACAAGAGTCGCCCGTACGGGGAAGGCAGAATACCTCCCTCCGGATTACTCGCTCGCCGCAGCCGCGCCGGCCTGTTCCACCAGCGGCTGAAGTTCGCCGGACTGGTACATCTCGGTGATGATGTCGCAGCCGCCGACGAGTTCGCCGTCGACATAGAGCTGTGGGAACGTGGGCCAATCCGAATACTCCGGCAGCGTCGCCCGGATGGCGGGATTGCTGAGCACATCCACATAGGCGAAGCGCTGGCCGCACGCCATCAGGCACTGCACGGTCTGTGCGGAAAAGCCGCACTGGGGCGCCTGCGGCGAACCCTTCATGTAAAGGATGATGGGGTTGTCCTGAATCTGCGACCGGATCGTGTCCATGGTCTCGTTGCTCATTGCGTCTCCTCGCGCCGCCGCTTGCATTGGCCTTGGGTCGTTTGCATTGTAGCGCGGATGAACCGAAGCATCCCTAGGAGCTTGCGCCGTGGAACGGGGGGGGCCTCTACGCCCATGGGCCCTGCTAATGCGAGCCCTCTGGACTCCAGTTCGCGCACGCGAACTGCCGACGCGCCCGTCAGGGCGCGCTAGCCTGCATTTCTCACCAGTCCTCGTTTACGGACGACGATGCACTCGCTACGAAGCCTGGTGAGAAATGCGGGCTAGCCACGTCAGCAAGGCGCTCGCCGACGGCATCGACCGGCGCGGCACCTCGAGTAGCAAGTGGGAGAAGTACGCCGGCCGGGGCATCCTGCCGTTCTGGGTTGCGGACATGGACCTCCCTACCGCCCCGTTCGTCATCGAGGCCGTGGCGGCTCGCCTCGCCCACCCCGTGCTCGGCTACACCACCACGCCCGAAGACGCCATAGCTGCCTTCCAAGGCTGGGTGGCGCGCCATTGCGGCTGGCAGGTGCATCGCGACTGGCTGGTTTGGCTGCCGGGAGTCGTGCCCGGCTTCAACGTCGCCGCGCGCGCCTTCGGCGGGTCGCGCGTGGTGGTGCCGACCCCCGTGTACCCGCCTTTCCTGCGCGTTGCCGCCAACGCTGGCCTTGCCGAAACCCGTTCCCCGCTGGCCCGGCAGACGGGCCGCTGGGAAATGGACTTCGACCACCTAGCCGCAGCGCTCGACGCCGGCTCGGCGCTCATGTTCTGCAATCCCCACAACCCCACCGGGCGCATCTACGGGCAGGACGAACTCGAGCGCGTCGCCGAGCTGGTCCTTTCGAGCGGCGCCCTGCTGGTGAGCGACGAGATCCATTGCGGCATCTTGCTGGCAAAGGGGCGGCGGCACCGGTCGGTCGCTGGCGTCGACCCGGAACTGGCACGGCGGTCGATAACCCTCCATGCACCGACCAAGGCCTACAACATGCCGGGCCTCGGCGTCGCCGTTGCCGTGATTCCCGACCCCGAACTGCGCGCCGCCTACGAGAGCGCGATGGACGGTCTCGTTGCCGGCGTGTCGCCGCTCGCCTATGCGGCGGCGACGGCAGCATGGAACGACCAATCCGACTGGCTGGCGTCCGTCAACGCCTATCTGGCCGGCAATGCCCGCACATTGGAGAGCGCCGTGCGGGCCTTGGACGGCCTCGAAGTCACGCCCGTGGAGGCCACGTGCCTTGCCTGGATCGACGCGACGGCACTAGGACGCGACTCGCCCGCCACCTGGCTCGAAAGCCACGGCATCGGCCTCTCGCCGGGCGAGGACTTCGGCGCTCCAGGCTTCGCCCGCTTCAACTTCGGCTGCGGCGAGGCGATGCTCGCCGAAGGCTTGCGCCGCCTGCGCGAAGCGCTTCAACGTACGTCGAATTGAACAAGACGGGCCTTGGTCGTGGGGGCGGTGGCCTCGACGGAGGCAGGGCAAGGGCTCTGCCATCACTCCGCCTTTGCAAGAGCCAACCACCACCCAAAACGAAACCTGCTATGCTCGCTCGCTTTTCCGGGCAGCCCTCCATCGCTGCCCGGTTTCTTTTTTGCGGGCAGTTTTCTCCGGCGCAAGGGCACCGGGGCAGGGAAGGAAGGGGGAAGGAAGCCGATGACGTCCATCATGCCAACCTACGGGCGTCTGCCCGTGTCTTTCGTGCGGGGCGAGGGCAGCCACGTGTACGACGAGGCCGGCAAGGCCTACTTAGACGGCCTCACCGGCATCGCCGTCTGCGGCCTGGGCCATGCCCATCCGGCGGTGGCGAAGGCGCTGAGCGAACAGGCGAACACCTTGCTGCACACCTCCAACCTCTACCTCATCGGCCCGCAGGAACGCCTCGCCACGCGCCTCACGGAACTGTCCGGCATGGACAACGTGTTCTTCTGCAACTCCGGTGCCGAGGCCAATGAGGCGGCGCTGAAGATCGCGCGCCTGCACGGCCACAATCGCGGCATCGAAGCACCGGATGTGATCGTCATGGACGGCAGTTTCCACGGCCGCACCATGGCGACGCTCACTGCCACCGGCAACCGCAAGGTGCAGGCCGGCTTCGAGCCGCTGCTGTCCGGATTCGTGCGGGCACCGTTCAACGATGTCGAGTCCGTGCGCCAGATCGCCGCAAACAACAAGAACGTGGTGGCGGTATTCGTCGAGCCGGTGCTCGGCGAGGGCGGCATCCAGATTCCGGCGGACGACTATCTCGACAACTTGCGCGAAGTGTGCGACGCCAACGACTGGCTGCTCATGCTCGACGAAGTGCAGTCCGGCAACGGTCGCACGGGCAAGCTGTTCGCGTTTCAGCATGGCAATCTCAAGCCGGATGTCATCACCACGGCGAAGGGGCTCGGCAACGGCATGCCCATCGGCGCCTGCATTGCCCGTGGTGCGGCAGCGGAGGTGCTGGTGGCGGGCACGCACGGCTCCACCTTCGGTGGCAACTTCCTTGCCTGTGCGGCGGCCAATGCCGTGCTTGACGAACTCACCGAAGGCGGCGTGGTCGAACGGGCGGCAGAGCTCGGCGAGCGCATGGTGGGGGCGTTTCGCACCCGTCTGGCCGGCAACAACCGGGTGCGGGAGATTCGCGGCAAGGGCTTGATGCTCGGGGTGGAACTGAACGAGCCGTGTCCAACGCTGGTGGCCGATGCCTTGCAGGCTGGCCTCCTCATCAACGTGGCGGTGGACAACGTCGTCCGCCTGCTGCCGCCCCTGAACATGAGCGATGCCGAGGCGGACCGGATGGTGGCCATCGTGGCGGACCTCATCGACGCCCTCGACTGACCGGAGCTTCGCGCCATGGCAGTGCGCCATTTCCTCACGCTGCCGGACTGCACCGCCCAGGAACTAGCGGGGCTGGTTGCGCGGGCGGCAGAACTCAAGGGCATGAACCGCGAGGGACTCGCGCACCGGCCCCTCGCCGGCAAGACCCTGGCGATGGTGTTCCAGCTCAACTCCACACGCACGCGGGTGGCGTTCGAGACCGGCATGCACCAACTCGGCGGCCACGCCCTGTTCCTTGGCCGGGCAGATACCCAGCTCGGGCGCGGAGAGCCGGTGGAAGACACGGCGCGGGTTCTGTCACAGATGGTGGACGCGGTGATGGTGCGCACGCTCGCGCACGAAGAGGTGGAGCGCATCGCCTCGGCGTCGAGCGTGCCGGTCATCAACGGCATGACGAACCGGTTTCACCCTTGCCAGCTCCTGGCGGACGTGCAGACCTTCAATGAGTTTCGCGGCTCGATCCAAGGCGCCACGGTCGCATTCGTCGGCGACGGCTACAACATGTGCAACTCCTACATCCGCGCATCGAAGCTGTTCGACTTCCACCTTCGCATCGCCGCGCCCAAGGGACACGAGCCGGATGCGAGGCTGCTGGCGGAGTCCAACGTAGCGGAACTGGCGCCGTCGCCCCGCGATGCGGTTGCCGGCGCCGACCTCGTGGTAACCGACGTTTGGTCGTCCCTGGGCCACGACGAAGAGGCCGAAGCCCGACGCAAAGCCTTCGCCGGCTATCAAGTGACCCCAGAACTCCTCGACTGCGCCGCCAAGGACGCCCTCTTCATGCACTGCCTGCCGGCCCATCGCGGCGAGGAAGTCAGCGAACACCTCCTCGAAGACCCCCGTTCTGTGGCATGGGTGGAAGCCGGCAACCGCCTGCACTCGCAAAAGGCCCTGCTCGAGTTCCTGCTCACCCCCTCCTGACGGACACGTCATTCGGGGCAAGGCCACCTGTCTCGTAAGCCGCACCGCGCCATTGGCAACGGCGCGGGCGAACTGAGCGCCTTGGGACTCTGCGGGGCGTTGGAGCTGGTGCGCCGATCGGCGCACGACAGGGCAGGATGCCCTCGCCTAGGGAACCCGGGGCGTCCAGCCCGTCACGTCCCGAACCGATAGCGAACTTTCAGCAGCAACCCCTCCTCGTCGGGTGCGCCGAAGCTGTCGTCGAAGAGGCGGGTGAAACGCTGTCGGCCGACGCCGTCCGGCAGGCTACCCGTGCGGTTGTACACGATGAAGAGGTCCGACAGGGGTGCAATCTGCCAGCGGTAGCGCAGTTGCAGGACGACGTCGCTGATGGCGAAGGTGTCGGGCTCCAGCTCCGGTGCGCGCTGCACCTGGTCAAGCCATGTCTCCCCTTCTACGGAAAAGCGTTCGCGCTCGAACGCCTTCACCGCCGCCCATTGAATCTGCACTTGCAGGTGCTGCCTGGCCGTGAAATACGCTTCCGCGCCCATCGACGTGAACCAGTGCTCGGAGGCGAACGAGGTCAGGTTGGCGCCGCCCTGCCACACCAGCCAGCTTTCGCGACTCTCGTAGCCGGTGGACAGTCGCAGCCGTATGCGGTCGAGCGGACTGTAGGTTAGAAACACTTCGGCTTCGCGGGACGTGCCGCCGAGCGACTCCCGTCCGAGATCGACGCCAATGCCGGCGTTGAACCTGCCGTCCGGCGCGCTGTCCCAGTTTGCCAACACATCCCACGCCCGTCCGAGCCGGAACGTGCCGTTGCCGCGGCTCGCGCGGTCGTCCCAGTGCGACGGGTTGTACTCGAGTTCCACGCTGATGCGGGTGTTGTTCTTGAAGCCCCAGCCGTAGTGCAGTTCCGCCACTCCCTCCACCAATTGCCCGGCACCGTTGACGTCCGCATGGAAGTAGGCCCAGCCTTCGGTGTCGCGGATGCGGTCGTAGTCCTGCCGCCGGCGCCAGAACTCGTAGAAGACCCGCGTGTAGTCGTTGCGCCAGAGATAGCCGAGGTCGTTGAGGTCGAGACCGTCGTCGAAGCTCGCGATGCGGAAGAAGTGCTGGTCGCCGGTGCGCGGCACGTTGACAACGTCGAGCATTCCGCCCCAGCCCGCCTCCCCGTCCACGTCGCTGCCGAGCACTTGCGCTTCGACGCTCCAGTCCCCCGAAGGCGTGCGGTAGTTGGCGTCGACGGCTTGGGTAATCGCCCGTCGCTCGGGATGTTGCGCCAGCGTGCCGAGCCAGCCAATTGCCTTGCGGGCGCCAGCGGATGTGTCCTCGTATTGGTAGCGCAGCACGCCGAAGTCGCGCCCTCGCGCGGTGACATTGCCATTGCCACCGGCCCGGCGGAGCTCTGTGTCGTCTTCCGCCACGAACATCGTCCCATAGCGGGAACGGCCGGCTTGCCCTACCGTCTTGGCGGCGATTCGCAAATCCACCGGGCGGGTCAGGTCGTGGCCTTCGAGGCGCTCGTCACCGAGGTCTGGCCGACCGCGCCGGGAACCGACCGAGGCGCCCATGCGTCGGGTGTGCAGCGGGCTCGCCCCGGCGGCGTAGCCGTACTCGCCCGTGCTGAAGACGTCCTGATTCTCCGGAAAGAAGAGCCGCTTCTCCGGGAAGAAGGTCTCGTAGGCGGAGAGGTTCACCACCACGTTGTCGGCTTCGACCTGACCGAAATCGGGGTTGATTCCGGCGCTCAGAAAGAAGGCCGACGACGGTCGCCAGAACACGTCCACGCCGGCATCCGTGGCCCCGGTTGCCCGCACAAGATCGTCGCTCACCGCGGCGTAGGGGAACACGCTGACCTCCTGGCGCGGCGCGACCCCGGCCAGAGTCAGTGGCTGGAACAGGGAGATGAATTGCGGCTCGGTATCCGGCAGCGCCGGCCACGACCAAACTTCGTTGAGATGCGGCACGAAGCGGGCGATCTCGATGGCGATCCGGCGCTCGCCGTCGCCGGCCGGCATGTTCATCATGGACCAGGGCAGGAACATCTCCACCGTCCAGCCAGCGTCCGTCCGCTCGGTGCGGGCATCCCAGGGCCCGTCCCAGTCGCGTGCGAAGCGCCGCTCCGGAAGGAGGGTGCCGTCCATTAGGGAGTCGCCGAGCTTGACGCGGAACCAATAGCCGTAGAGCCCCGCGCCGGACGAATCCACCACGATCTGGTAGGCATCGGCGTACTCGAAGGAATCGCGCCCGGAAAGCGGCCCCATGAGCGTGTCGCTCGGTTGCTCGTTCCAGGCACCGACATAAAGCCCGCGCTGGGTATAGAGAAGGAACGTCTGCGTTCGATACCTCGCCGGGCGCCGGACGTCCGGGGTGGTGACCAGCATGTGATCGTAAGCCGGCACCCGGCTCCAGATGTCCTCGTCAAGCCGGCCGTCGATGGTGATGCCGACAGATGCATGGTCGTGGCGCGGCGGCACGATGGCGTTTTCCGTGGCGTCGGCACCGCCTGCCGGATTGAGCGGCCCGTCAACGATCGACGCCGCCGGCCCATCGGCAAACCCAAACGCACTGGCAATGAACAATGCCAGAGCACTGGCACCACGGGACGTGCTCCACAACCTCGCGATGGATGCAGCGGGCATCGACGGACCCAAAGGGATGCAGGGCGCGGGATTGTCTTTCAGGGCGCCTGCTTGTCGCAACCGGCGCGCCCCGACGGGCGCGTTGGTCGTTCACTACGCGAACTTCCAGGCCTTCGTGCTCGCATTCGCTCGCGGCTACGGCTAAGAGCCAGCACGGGCTTCTACGGCGCGGCCTTCTCGCGGATGGTGGACAGGCCGACTGTTTCGGCCTTCACGCCGTCGTCGCGGACCACTCCCGCGAACGCCGCACGGTTACGCGTATGCAGGTGTCGCCCAGGCGCGTGCTCCGGTATTGCGGGTACTTGACCCGAAACGCAGCGGCGACGTCGGCCGGCATCGTCACCACCTCGGCCGCGCCATCGACCCGCACCCAGCGGAGCTTAGACCAGTTCTCGTCGTATTGATCCACAAGGAGCGAAACGTGCCCATTGGTTTCGATGTTGCGCACGCGCTTGAGCTTCGCACCGCTCTTGGGCTTGCCATCGATCGGAATCCAGATCTCCTCGCCGACTTCGCAGAACACCACCGCCACCACATGCGGCACATGCCCGGCGCTCGTCGCCAGATGTCCAACCGGCCAATCTGCCGCCCATGCCGGCAACAAAGGCATCCGCCTCTTCCATCCACCAAACGGAACCCCAGTCTGGCCTCCATTCCGACGCCTCACAACTCCGCCCGCACGCTCAGACGGGGCCGTCAGCAAGGCAAGGCGCCCTGTCGACTCAACGCGGGAGGGTAGCCGGCGGTGTCAGGTGGTCCCGCTCCTTAGTGGCCCGCTGCTACACTTTGGAACCATCGAGGGGGGGCACTGTTGGCAGTGCGGGAGCGACCATGCTCTCTGTAGATCGAACGACAGCGAGGATCGACGTTCGAGCGGGAGCCGGCGCGATCTTGGCGCCGCTGGCTCTTGGTCTCACATCGTGGAATCACCAGCGCAAGGAGGACATCAGTCGGGTTCCGCAAGACTTGACGCAAATGGTGGTAATGTTGCCTCGAATTGCGGTAAGGTTCGCGGGAGGTCATGACTTCCATGCAGCAAGCGCAAGAGCAAGCCAGGCAGCCAGCGGAGTTCGTCCCCGATGACGTGGGCGCGCCTGTGGAAGAGAGTGATTCGTCCGGCCGGCTATGGAGCGCTCCCATCGTGGAAGCGATCTGCGGCAATCGGTCGGCGGCGCAAGTGCTGTTGTATCTCGAAGCCTACGGGACGGGCTACGGCAAGGGCATCGCCGACACTTACGGAGTTGCCGTATCGGCGGTTCAGCGGCAGCTGCAACGACTGGAGGCGCATGGCGTGCTGGTAAGCCGCATGGTGGGCGGCAGCCGCCTGTTCGAGTTCCAGATCCGCAATCCCACCGTACGCCGACTCCGGGAGTTGCTCCGCACGGAACTGGATGCACTTCCCGAGGCGACCACAAGGCGGTTTTTTCGTGAACGGCGACGACCCCGACGAACCGGTAAGCCGTAGTGCGATGCCGGAGATCGACCAGAACACGCCGGTAGCGAAAGTGGCTGCGTTGGTCAGCCAAGCTCTGGAGGCCGCAGGCATCGAGGCCACCCTTTCCGGCGGCGGTGCCGTGTCCATCTTCAGCGCGAACGCGTACGAAAGCCGAGACTTGGACTTCGTGACATCCGCCGGCGGGCCGGCCATCGAGCGCGCAATCGCACGGCTCGGCTTCCATCGTCGCAGCAGGCTTGCACGAGAGTTCGACCACCCCACAAGCCCTTGGTATGTCGAGTTCCCGCCCGGCCCACTAGGGAAGCTCTGAACTGGCGTTGCGAATCGCCGGTGTTGGGTTGTCGAC
>VXSY01000165.1:0-2435 GCA_009837725.1 Gammaproteobacteria bacterium
GCACGATCCAGCGCTAGGCCATCCTACATCTGCGCGAACACCTGCGGAGCTGGGCGCGTGCGGATGGCCTGGGCAAGGAAACGCACGACCATCGCACAGGCCGGTTCCGGCGACTCGCTGTCGCAGCGCATCAGTTCTCGTGCCTTGGCCTCCATGTCCGCCAGGTATGCGGAGGAACCGGTGACGATGGCATCGAGGTCCGCATCCGCCAGTGCCGCTCGCATGGCGGCAAGGTCGTCGTTCCATTCCATGTCGGCGACCAGCCCCGCCGCCGCGCTCATGCCGGGCGATGCCATGAGTTCAAGGTAAAGGATGTTTTGCCCCGCGGCTCTTCGCATCGCCTCGGCGAGGACGTTCGCGCCGCGGCCTTGCCCGGCAGGTCCCAAGGCGCCGAAGGTGGTGAAGAACTGGTCATGCCCGCTGCGTTCGTAGAGGTGGTAGTTGCGCGTGGAAAGGGCATCGATCAGGCGACCGCGGAAGGTGCGGTCCTTGGTGGCGTGGGCCACGCGTGCCAGGTCCTCCGCACGGTGGCAGAGCGGCGGTGGCGGCTGGCCTTCGCCGCAAAGCGCCAGCGCCTCGGTGTCGCAGGTCACCAGCACGAGGCGCGAGACATCCACGCACAGGTCGTCCTCCTCCGCCCAGCGCAGGTAGCTCTCGGCATAAATGGCGCCGCCGAGATGGCTGTGCAGGTCTGCGCCCTTGGGCATGGCACGCAGGAAGGCGCGCAGCTTCGGCGGCGAGTGCTTCACCTCCTCGAACCGCGTGGCGATGTCGGAAACGGGCGAGAGCGGCTCGGCAGGCGAACTTACTTGGCACGAAGTCGCGAACGACATCGCTAGCAGCAAGCCAATCGCCGCCAGCGGCCGTCTCTTCGGAGACCGGCGCGTGGAGAAGGCAGGACGCCTTGCCGGGAGTTGCAACCGTTCGGCGTCAGTCCTTGCCGCGGAAGCCCTCGGTGCCTTGATACGGCGCGTCGCGGGTCTGGAACGCATGCTTGAGGCCCCCTTCGCGGATGGATTCGCCGAACTCATACGCCCACTCGGTCATCTGCGCCATGGCGTCCTGCTCGGTGGCGCTGCGGACGGACGAGTAGATGCCCATGTTCTCGTAGAACCGGTTCATGGTCGTCTTCAGCATGCCGAGGTGGTCCGACGAGCCGTTGGCGATTCGTTCGGCGAACTCGATGGTGTTCGCGTCCAGGTCTTCCTTCGGCCAGGCGTAGTTGATCATCTCGATGTCGGCGGCTTCGGCGCCGGTCATGCTGTCGCCGGTGTAGTAATACTCCTTCGCCTTGCGCATAGAGAGCACCAGCGGCCAGATGCAGCCGTTGCGGGCGGTGCCGAGGCCCCTGAGCCCCGGGTGGCCGATCTGGGTGTCGTCGGCGGCCACCACCAGGTCCGTCATCATGGCCAGTTCACAGCCGCCGGCCAGGGCGTAGCCATGAAGCTGGGCGATGGTGATCTTGGCCATGTTCCACAGGTACATCTGCACGTCGGTGATCTGCTGCATGGAGGTGCGCACGTTCATGAGCAGCGCCCGTCCCTTGGCATCCCTGCCTTGGTACACCCGCTCCCCTGGGTGCCGCTCGCGGCCGGGCGTCAAGTCATAGCCAGCGCTGAAGCAGCGTCCTGCGCCGCGGAGGATGATGACGCGACAGGCCTGATCCGCCTCCAGATCGTGCAGGCATTCGCTGAGTTCGGTGAAGAGCTCGCCCGTGAGCGCGTTCATCTTCTCCGGGCGGTTGAGCGTGATGCGCGCGAGTCGCTCGTCCGTGCCGAGCCGCTCGAGAATGATGGTGTTGTAGTCGGCCATTGCCCTTGCTCCCCTCCTGAAGTCGCCCACCGGGCGTGCGGACGGGCATCGTACACTGCCACGTGCCGCCGCATGTGGCCCGCAAGGGAATGCCTCGTGAAAACCGACCTGTTTCGCTCGCCGCGCCTTTGGCTATGGGCCGCTCCGGGCCTGGTGTGGCTGCTGTTCTGCCTTTGGTACACGAACACGTCCGGACCGATCTCGGAGGCGGAACGGGAGGCGTTTCTGGAGGCGGCGGCACAGATGGGATGGGGCGACGAACGGCTCTCTAGCATCGAGCGCTTCATGGAGCAAGACGATGGCGGCCAGTTCCTCATGGTCAATTTGCTTGACCTCGCGGACGACCCGGAAGCGGGTGCGAACATGAACCGCTACATGGAGCACATGCTCCCGGCCCTGCTTGAGCGGGCCTGCCATCCGACGTTTGCCGGCGATGTCGTCCATCAGGCGATGGATCTGACCGGCATCGAGGGCGCCGAGACATGGGGCTCCGTCGGCATCGTCCGCTACCGAAGTCGGCGCGATCTCCTGGAAATCGCCATGAATCCGGTGTTCTCGGACAAGCACGACTACAAGATCGAAGCGCTCGCCAAGACCATCGCCGTTCCGGTTGCACCGAGCAT
>VXSY01000165.1:2445-4831 GCA_009837725.1 Gammaproteobacteria bacterium
CTATCTCAGCGACCTGCGCCTCTTCCTGCTGCTCGTGCTGCTGGCCGTCGTCGGCATCGCCAACGCCCTCTTGCCTCGCCGCTGACCGGCGCGGCCTACTCCCCCGGGATGGCAAAATGCGCCCTCCCTCGAACTAGGTTCCCATCGCATGGCCATCCATGACCGCATCGCCCTCCGAGGCGCCCCGGGTTCACCCTATACGCGCAAGATGCTGGCGGTGCTGCGCTACCGGCGCATCCCCTATCGGTTCCTCGTTGGCGGCTTAGTGCCGGCGGACGAGACGCTGCCGAGGCCCAAGGTGGAACTCTTGCCCACGTTCTACTTCGAGAACGAAGCCGAAGAGGGGGGCATCGAGGCGGTGGTGGATTCTACACCCATCATCCGGCGGCTGGAGGAGGAGGTGCTCGGCCGCTCGGTGATTCCCACGGACCCCGCGCTCGCCTTCATCAACTATCTCATTGAGGACTATGCCGACGAGTGGCTCACCAAGCCCATGTTCCACTACCGCTGGTATTACGACGACGACATCCGTCTCGCCGGTGAAATCCTGCCGCGCTGGCGCAACCTCGCCGGCTCGGACGAGGCCATTGCACCCATGTCGCAGTTCGTCCGCGAGCGCCAGATCGGGCGGCTCTATGTGGTTGGCAGCAACGACACCACCGCGCCGGTGATCGAGGCCAGCTACCGTCGCTTTCTCGCGGTGCTCGACAACTGCATCGTCGGCGGCCCATTCCTCTTCGGCGCCCGCCCTTCGAGCGCCGACTTTGGCCTCTACGGCCAGCTCACCCAACTCGCCGCCTTTGATCCCACGCCAGCACGCCTCACGGAAGCCGTCGCGCCGCGAGTGCTTGCTTGGGTGCAGTCCGTGGACGACCTCTCGGGCCTGGAACCGCAGGAGGACGATTGGATCGACCGCGCCAACGTTGCTGCCTCACTGACGGCGTTGCTCACTGAAGCGGGCCGCACCTACGTTCCGGCACTCTTGGCCAACGCCCACGCCATCGACACCGGCGCCGAGCAGGTGGAAGCGGAAATCGACGGCCAGCGCTGGGTGCAACCGCCGTTCCCGTACCAGGCCAAGTGCCTGCAATGGGTGCGCCAGGAATACGCCCGCCTAACCGGCGACGACCGGGCGGCAGCGGAGCGGATCCTGGCGGGGACGGGCTGCGAAGCGCTTTTCTAACCCGCCGAGGACGCCGATTCGCTGACCAGGGGGAACAGGCTTGAAGGGCCGGAGGGAAGGCATTCTGCCTTCCCTCCGAGGCCTTCGCTTCGAGTCAAATCCTTCAAGTGCCCAACGTGTTGCGCATCTTGTTCCATGGAGGGGACGGGCTTGTTCTGTCCCTCGCTGGACGCTGCGACGAGTTCGGGAGGGGACAAGCCCGTTGCCTACGGCCCCTCGGCCCCCCACGGTGCTCGCGGTCGCTCGCCGCTACGGCTAGCGAACGTGGATTTCCGTTCCCCCTGCCGGCAGCTCGAACACCATGCCTTCCGTGGTCAACACCGCATCACTCGGCAAGTCGCGGCGGAAAAACTGTTCGAGCAGGTGGTTTCGGGGCGCTGGCACGAAGTGGTAGAGGGCGAGCATGCGCACATTCGCTTCCTGCGCTAGTGGCGCGAGGTGGGCGGCGTGGGCGTGGTAGTCCTGGATATCGTGCAGGATGGTGGCGGCGCGGATGCGGCCGGCGCTCCTGGCCGCAGCTTCCATGCCGGCGATGATCGGCAGCGACAGGGCGTCGTGCAGCAATAGATCTGCATCCTTGGCTGCCGCTGTCAGGTTCGCGGTCGCGATGGTGTCGCCGCCGACGACCACCGAGCGGCCGCGGTAGTCGATGCGGAAGCCATAGGCCGGCTTGACGGGCCCGTGGTCCACGGCAAAGGCGGTTACTTGAAGGCCGTCGTCTTCGAGGACGACGCCGGGCGCAATGACTTCCGCATGCATCACGCCGAGTGCCGGCGGCAGCAAGTCCTCGCCGTGGTGGGCGACGCGATAGCCGCGGTCAATTGCGAACGCCTCGTTGAAGCCGGCGACGACGCGCTCGATGCCAGCCGGCCCCATCACCTTGAGCGGCGCTTTGCGTCCTTGCACCCAAGAGGCGAGGTTGAAGTTGTTGATGCCGGCGATGTGGTCCGAATGCATGTGGGTCACGAAAATCGCCCGCAGCGTCTCGGTGGGCAAGCCGTGCACTTGTGCGACATCCGCCGAGCCCTCGCCAGCGTCGAAGAGATAGAGCGAGTCACCGGCGGTGATGGCGACGCAAGTCTGCGCCCGCCCAGGTGCCACAAGTGGCCCAGACGTGCCGCACATGAACACGCGCAAGCCGTCGAACGGGGCGGGGAGGCCACCGGCCAGCGCCGCCCCTGCCACGCGATCGAGCAGGAAATC
>VXSY01000165.1:4841-13307 GCA_009837725.1 Gammaproteobacteria bacterium
GAAATCCTGCCCGGTGGCCGTGCGAACCAGGAACCAGTAGCCGCCGCCGACCAGCACGGCAACTGCAACCACCGAAGCAAGCGCCAGCGTCCCGAGGCGGGCCATTCCGCTTTCGCTCGCCTACGTCAGCCGCTGCGCTGAAGCGTGAATCGTGCGTTTGCGTTCCTGCGCACGAACGAGGCGGTCTGCTTGTGCGGTGCGTTTGCAGGGGTCGGAACACTGCTTGTCTGCGCCGTAGGGCAGGAACCACTCGCCACAGACGCCACACTTGTGCGGCTGCACGGCCAGAGGCTTGAGAGTGCCGAGGCGTCGCTCCTCGAGCAGCCGAGCGATTTTGGGATTGGCGCGCGCGAGCTCACGAAACTCCCGATCCCCAACATCGAAGAGCTCCATGATCTCTTCGATGTCGAACCGCGGCGAGCGCAGCAACAACTCGATGGCGTGTTCCTCACCGCTCATGCAACTGGCCTTGGCGTTCCCTGCGAGTTAGTGGCGCGAAGATTATAGGCACCCGTACGCATCGCGCCGCTCGCCAACGTCGAAAAGGCCGGTGCTGTCTGCATAGGAAAAAGAAAAGCCCCGCCTTTCGACGGGGCCTTTGGTTGCTCGCGACGCCCGATGGACGCCGCGAGCCTTGGCTTGAAGCCGATTGCGGGCCGTGGGCGCCCGCAAGTCCGCTACATCATGCCGTCCATGCCGCCCATGCCGCCGCCCGGAGGCATCGCGGGAGGAGCGTCTTCCGGCATTTCGGCGACCATTGCTTCGGTGGTGATCATGAGGCCCGCCACCGATGCCGCCGCCTGCAACGCGGTGCGCGTTACCTTGGCAGGGTCGGGGATGCCCATCTCGATCATGTCACCGTATTCGCTGGTGGCGCCGTTGTAGCCTTGGTTGCCGTCGAGGCCCCGAACCTTGTCGAGCACGACTGCGGCCTCGTCGCCGGCGTTGTCGGCGATCTGGCGCAGCGGCGAGGACATGGCGCGCAGGGCAATGGCGATGCCGACGTTCTGGTCTTCGTTGTCGCCGGTGATGCCTTCGATCTTCTGCAGGGCGCGAACGAGAGCGACGCCGCCGCCGGCAACGATGCCTTCCTCCACCGCAGCGCGGGTGGAGTGCAGCGCGTCTTCGGTGCGGGCCTGCTTCTCCTTCATTTCCACCTCGGTGGCCGCGCCGACCTTGATGACGGCAACGCCGCCGGCGAGCTTGGCGAGGCGCTCTTGCAGCTTCTCGCGGTCGTAGTCCGAGGTGGTTTCCTCGATCTCGGCGCGAATCTGCTTGATGCGGCCTTCGATGTCGACCCTCTCGCCGTTGCCGTCGACGATGGTGGTGTTCTCCTTGGTGCTCGACACCTTCTTGGCGGTGCCGAGGTCATCGAGGGAGGCGCCTTCGAGCGTCAGCCCCACTTCCTCGGAGATCACCGTGCCGCCGGTGAGGATCGCGATGTCCTGCAACATTGCCTTGCGGCGGTCGCCGAAGCCGGGAGCCTTGGCGGCGGCGATCTTGACGATGCCGCGCATGTTGTTGACCACCAGCGTTGCGAGCGCTTCGCCTTCGATGTCCTCGGCGATGACCATCAGCGGCCGACCGGCCTTGGCCACGTTCTCGAGCACCGGCAGCATGTCGCGGATGTTGGAGATCTTCTTGTCGCAGAGGAGCACGTAGGGCTCTTCGAGGTCGGCGGACATGGAGTCTTGGTTGTTGATGAAGTAGGGAGAGAGGTAGCCGCGGTCGAACTGCATGCCTTCCACGACTTCGAGCTCGTTCTCGAGGCCAGAGCCCTGCTCGACCGTGATGACCCCTTCCTTGCCCACCTTGTCCATGGCGTCGGCGATGATGTCGCCGATCTCGGAGTCGCTGTTGGCGGACACCGTGCCCACCTGGGCGATGGAGGTGGAGTCTTCGCACGGCGTTGCCATGCCTTGCAGCTCGGCAACGGCGGCGGTGACCGCCTTGTCGATGCCACGCTTGAGGTCCATGGGGTTCATGCCGGCGGCAACCGACTTGAGACCTTCCGCGAGGATGGACTGCGCCAGCACGGTCGCGGTGGTGGTGCCGTCGCCGGCCTCGTCGGAGGTCTGGCTTGCGACTTCCTTCACCATCTGCGCGCCCATGTTCTCGAACTTGTCCTTGAGTTCGACTTCCTTGGCCACGGACACGCCGTCCTTGGTGACCGTGGGGGCGCCGAAGGACTTGTCAAGCACGACGTTGCGCCCCTTCGGGCCCAGCGTGACCTTGACGGCGTCGGCAAGGATGTTGACGCCGGACAGCAGCTTGGAGCGGGCGTCGTCGCCGAACTGTACGTCTTTTGCACTCATGTGGGTTTCTCCTTCGTGAATCGCCGACTAGCTTTCGAGGACGCCGAAGATCTCGGTTTCGGACAGGACCAGAAGCTCCTCTCCGTCGATCTTCACCGTGTTCCCGGCATACTGGCCGAAGATGATCTTGTCGCCGACGCTGACGTCCGGCGTGGTGCGCTCGCCGGTGTCGAGCAGCTTGCCTGGGCCCACCGCAAGGATTTCCCCCTGCGAGGGCTTCTCGGAGGCACTGTCCGGCAACACGATGCCGCCGGCGGACATGGTGTCCTCCTCCAGCCGGCGAACGACAACGCGATCGTGTAGTGGCCGAATGTTCATGACCTAGCTCTCTCCCATGGTTGACAACCAATTCCCAAAGCCTTGCATCAGGCTGCCTTTGGCACTCTCGCGGCGAGAGTGCCAAAGCCGCGCGTATCATAGAGGCGAGTTTCGATTATTCAACCCCTGGATGATGTAAGGGCCTTGCGATGGTCCTTAAGGGGCGAGGTGACGAGGGGTATCGCGTGGAATCCGCCGAACCCACCTTCGAGCAGCGCGTCTGGCAGGTCGTGTCGTCGATTCCGCCGGGTTGCGTCGCCACCTACGGCCAGATCGCTGAGCTTGCCGGCGAACCGCGCCGCGCCCGCCACGTCGGCCGTGTGCTCGGCGCTTTGCCGAAGGGAAGCCGGCTGCCCTGGCACCGGGTCGTCAACGCATCGGGCCGCAGTTCGCTGCCCGGTGCTGCCGGCGAAGAGCAGCGCCGCCGCCTCCGTGATGAAGGCGTTCGCTTCAAGCAGAGCGCGCTGAGCCTCAGCCGCTACCGCTGGGAACCTTGACCGCCACGCGTCGTGCAATCCATACCAGCACGGCCAAAGACGGCAGCACCATCACCGCCGTCAGCACGAAGAAGAGCGCCCAATCGCCACCCAATCCATCCACCACCATCCCGCTCGACGCCGCTAGCAGGGTGCGGCTGGAGTTGCCGAGGGAGGCTAACGCGCCGTACTGCGCTGCGGTGTGCAAGCGGCTCGTGTAGTACGAGATGAAGGTCACGAACGCGACCGTCGAGAATGCCGAGGTGATGCCGTCCGCAATCACCGCGAGCGAAAAGAGGCGCGTGTCTGGCCCGGCGACGGCGATCCAAGAGAACAGGAGGTTCGTTGCCGCCATGGCAACACCGGCGAACAAGAGCCCGCGCACGACGCCAAAGCGGCCAGCGAAGATGCCGGCCGCGATGGAGCAGGGAACGATCACGAACCAGCCGAGCCCCTTGGAGTAGGTGCCGATGTCCGCGTCGCTGAACCCCACTTCCTTGTAGAAAAGGATCACCGTGCGGCCAAGAAACGCTTCCCCCACCTTGAACAGAAAGATGAAGGCGAGCAGGCCGAAGGCGAGCGCGACGCCGTTGCGGCGGAAGAACTCGGCCACCGCATCGATGTAGGTGCGTTCCAACCACTCGCGCCAGGACGCGCCCTTCCATGTCGATGATCGAGCGGTTGTGGCCGGTTCGCGAAAGAGGAAAACCACCAATGCCATGATGGCGGCGATCACCCCGGTCAGCAGCAGATACACGAGCGGCCAGCCCAAGGGGGCGACCAGCCAGAACGCCACAGTGCCCGGCAGCAAGTTTCCGGTCCACCAGCCGCAAGTGGCCATGGCGGCGCCGTGGCCGATGAGCTCCGGCTCGTCCTCGCCGATGATGGTGATGCGATAGGCATCGATGGCGAGGTCTTGGGTCGCCGACGAAATGGCGATGCCGAGCGCCAGGGCAGCCGTGAGCCAGAGGCTCAATGCCGGCCCGGAAACCGCGAGCAGAACCGTCAAGCCGATCATCATGGCTTGACACAAGACGATCCAAGACCGGCGGTGACCGAGCCGATGGAGCCCGGGCAGCCGCACATGATCCACTAGCGGCGCCCAAAGAAAGTTGACCGTATAGACGACGAATACCGCGCCGAAGAGGGTGATGGCGGAGCGCGTCAGGCCTTCGTCCTTGAGCCACGCGGTCATGGCGGAACCAATTAGGAGCCACGGAAAGCCGCTCGCTAGCCCCAAGAGGAAGATGCGTCGGAGGCGAACGTCCCGCCCAAAAGCCAGCGCAAGGCTCCGCAGGGAGGGGTTTTCGGAGGAAGGCCGCTTCTCCTTACAGTGCTGCATAGATCAACCCCTCATATGCGAATACGAAGACGCGCCTTGCGGCGCGTTGGAGGGCGGGACGCCCTCCCTCCGGGATGCGCGCCTTGCGGCGCGGTGAAGGGTGAGCCGCGCTCCTCGGAGGGAGGGCGTCTCGCCCTCCAAACGCGCCGCAAGGCGCGTCATCCTTGTCGGCCTTGCAGGCTCAGTCGCGAAAGTTGCTGAACTGTAGCGGCAAGTCGAAGTCTGCGTCCTTGATCGCTGCAATGATGCCCTGCAGGTCGTCCCGCTTCTTCCCGGTGACCCGAACCTGATCCCCCTGAATCTGCGTCTGCGCCTTGACCTTGCTGTCCTTCACCAGCTTCACGATGCGCCGCGCACTGTCGCGATCCACGCCTTGCTTGAGGCCGATCATATGCCGCTTCACCTTGCCGGCCCCTTCGACCTCGCCAGGCGCCAGCGCGCTCACGTCCAGTCGCCGCTTCGCCATCTTGTCGTGCTGGATGTCCAGCAACTGCGCCACCTGAAACTCCTCCGGCGCCCAAAGCTGCACCTGCTCGCCCTCGAGCGAAACCCCGGCATCCACGCCGCGAAAATCGAACCGCCCCCGCAGCTCCCGCGCCGCCTGATCGACGACGTTGCGAACCTCTTGCAGATCGATCTCAGACACCACATCAAACGAAGGCATGACGACTCCGATGGAAACAAGGCGGGCGCGATCATAAACCGCGCCCCGAACAGTCGCGCAGGATCGATGACCGGGCGCTACTTCTCCATAGGTGTCGCTGTGCCCGTTTGCAGTTCGCGAGCCCACAGTTCGCGCAGCTCTTCTGCTGTTCCGCCGCGAATGTGGATGCCGAAGCGCAGCCGTTCGCTGCCGCTGGCGTCGGCCAGGGCCAGGGAAGCTGGGGTGGCATCCTGGGCGACAAATGCCGGCTCTGATCGCACGATCCAGTTTGCGGTGGGGGCAGCCTTGGTGAGGTATAGCGATCGGAAGCGGTAGGCACCCTCGTCGTTGCGGTTGACGGAAAGCACCAGACGATGCGACTCGCCCGTGGGCGTAGACATCGAGGCTTCCGCCATTTCGCCAAGGCGCACGAGCAGGCGAGGGGAGAACACGGACTTCCCGTCGCGCTCGATGCTTACATTGAGGATGGCCGAGTCTGGGGCCGCGGCTCCGATTGGTGCGGCGGCAATTGTCGGTGCCAGGGCCAAAGCGAGCGCAAATGCAACAAAACGCATGGTTGCTTTCCTAGAGCATTCCATCCGGCCCGCAGTATGGCAGATGCCAACCCCGTGGCTCTGGTTACCATGCACGGAGTTGACCGAAGGCGTTGGAGGCGACCCATCGTTCGCAATCGAATTGACCGTGTGACGACTCGTTCTGGGGACGCCGGTGCCACGTCATTGGCGGATGGGCGGCGGTATGCCAAGCACCACATCGCCATAGAAGTGGTGGGCGCACTCGACGAAGCCAATGGCTTCCTTGGTTTGCTTGCCGCTGGCACGACCGAGTTCGGAGAGGAGCTGGCGCTGGTTCAGTCGCGCCTGTTCGATGCGGGGGCGGCTGTGGCGACCGGTGGTTCGGCGGTCGATTGGGAAGCCGAGACAGGACGAATCGAGGAGATGACTGAACGCTTGAACGAGTCGCTCGAGCCCCTTGCCGAGTTCGTGCTGCCGGGCGGTGGCGAAGCGGCAGCGCGTTGTCACGTGGCACGAACCGTGGTGCGCCGCGCCGAGCGGACGTTCTGGCTGTTGGCCGAGGACAAGCCGGCACTCGCGAAGACGGGCATTGGCGGCTGGCTCAATCGCGTGTCGGACCTGTTGTTCGTGATGGCGCGGCAGCTTGCGGATGAAGAACGCCTCTGGCAGCCGGCAGGGACTCGATGAAAGGCTTCCGGTAAGCGTGTGGCCCCGCGCCCTGCGGCGCTGTGGCGGGATCCCCTCTCCGAGAGAACGACGTTTGCGGAAGGAGACGATTAGGCAGTGCGCTAACGAGCGGCGACCGCCGCGTTGCTCACCTCTGTCGAGGCGTCTTCGGGTGGGTCCTCGGTGGCGACCCGCAGGCCCGTCATGGCGTTGCCGAGTTGGGTGGTGAGGATTTCGGCGCCGGGATCGATGTCGGCCGAGCGGATCAGCACGCGCTCGCCTTGCTCGCCGTTGGTCCGCCCTACGCGTTCCACCGTCACGCCACGCAGGCGTCCTTCTTCCACGAGGTACACGCGGTCTTCGCCGAAGATGGCTTGTTCGGGGGCGGCGATCACCGAGTCCACGGCCGGCAGATGCAACTCGAGCTCCACTACGCGGCCCACTTCGAGCAGCGTCGCGCCGCCCTGCACACGGAACAGGCCATCGACTCCGGCCGTGCCGCTGTCCACCTGTCCTGACAGGCGATTCAAGGAGGCATCGAGGTTTGGCTCGGTGAGGAGCCTGGCCGGCAGGCTGGTTCCCACGCGAGCCCCGAGGGCGTTGCGCACGGCGGCCAGCGCCCGGCTTGGAATCTGTGCCCGCACTTCCAACGCCGCGGTGTCATAGACCTCCACCACCAACTCTCCGGGGCCTACCCGTTCGCCGGGCGCAACCACAACCCTTGCCACGCGTCCGTGGTAGGGCGAGCGAATCCGCGTGCGCTGCACGGCAAGCTCCGCTTCCGCCAGCAACGCTTCGCTTCGGCGCAGTCGCGCTTCACTCTGCGCCAGGCGGTTGGCGAAATCCTCCACCGCGCCTTCGGCTTGGCGCAGGGCGATGGCCTGCTGGTGCGCCTGTCGCTCGATGGTGTCGAACAGCGTCTCGGATACGGCAGAGCTCTGCCGCAGCTCCTTGTGGCGGTTGAGGTCCTTGAGCGTTAGTTCCACAAGCTTGCGCTGATGTTCCAGCGTCGCCAGATCGTCCTTGCCAGCAAGTTGCAGCGAAGCCAGGTTGGCGCGGGCTTCCACCACATCTGCGCGGCGCTGCTCGGCCAGGAGGCGTGCGTCGCGGTCGTCGAGCACGACGAGCACGTCGCCCTCTTCCACATGCTGGCCTTCCACTGCCGGCACTTCGCTCACTTCGGCCGCCAGCGCGGAGGCGAGCGAGGACACGCGTGGCGTTTCCACGCGTCCGACGAGGCGTAGCTCCGGGGCGATGGCGGCGGGCTCGGCCACCATCGTGTTTACGTCCCAGGCGGTTTCCTCCTGCGCCACCAACTCCGGTTCCGGTGCCATCGCCACCAGCAATGCGATGATCGTCACCGTGGCCACCAGCAGCAGTAGAAACACTCTGGCGCCGGTCCAACCGAGCCTTGCTCGCTCGCGCACCATGCCCACGCCACGCCGCCAGATCGCGGCTATCGATGGCCACTTCCTCTTTTCGCTCTCGTGCTTCATTGCGTCTGTCTCTTTCGAATTTACAGGCCGGAGGTGGCGCTCTCGCCAGGAACTCCAGGCTCAGCACGGCGCTCACGACCATGCAGCATCCGCCTTGCCCACAAAGGCGCTTTCTCGCCCGCCTCGGCGATGGCCGAGAGCAGGGCAGGGATGACCAGCAGCACCAGCACCGTGCCGTAGGCGAGGCCGAAGCAGATGGCCGCGGCCAGGGGCGTGTAGATGGCTGCCACCGGCGCCTGTTCCAGCATCAGGAACGACAGCCCGGCGATGGTGGTGATGGAGGTGACCAGCACGGGGCGCAAGCGGGAGCAAACGGCATCCTCAATGGCCTGCAGCGCGGGAACACCGTCCTCGCGCAGGTGCTTGAAGGTGGTCACCAAGATGATCGAGTCGTTGACGATGATGCCGGTGAGGGCAAAGAGACCCATCATCGACATCGGATTGATCGGCAGGCCCATCAGCAAGTGGCCGGCGAGCGCACCCGTGAGACCGAGGGGGATCGCCGCCATCACTGCCAGCGGCCACGTGTAGGACGAGAACACCCACGCAAGGACGATGAAGATGAGGCCGAGTGTGATGAAGAAGCTGCGCATGAACTGCGTCTGCGCTTCTTGCGCGGCGAGGCTAGGGAAGCTCTGAACTGGCGTTGCGAATCGCCGGTGTTGGGTTGTCGA
>VXSY01000144.1 GCA_009837725.1 Gammaproteobacteria bacterium
CCCGCTCGCGCGCCCTGGCGGGCGCGTTGGAAGTTCCGCTGGCGCGGAACTTCTGGTCGCTCCCGCTGAAGGCTCCGCCGGTGAGAATTCGCTGCCCCTGGGCAAAGGCGTCGGCGGCGCGAACGCGGATCTCGGCTGGCGTGCGGCTACCGATGGGATGGTCCACCATGGCGAACGGGTAGTCCGGCACGCCTAGGGTGCGGGCGATGTTGCGCCCCGTGAGTTCGAACGGATGGGTGCAGATCACCAGCGCCGGCTTGCCGAGCTGTTCGAAGGAGATGCCGTCATGCACACTGCACGTTGAGCAGCTCCCTCAATCCCCCACCGCCGTGATGAGGAAATCCGACTCGGCAGCGAGCTCGGCAAGGAAATCCGGCGGTGCCGGGCGACTGGCGTTGCGCTTGTCGAGCAACTGCGTCACCGAGCAGCCGAGGTCGCGCTCGAAGTGCGCGGCGGTGTCGTGCAAGAGCGCGTCGGCATTGGCCTTGCCATTCGACAGGAGCCCGACTTTCAGGCGCGAGAGGTCCGCGAGCCTGGGCGCCATGCTGCGTCTCTGGCCGCCGCCGGTGCCGGCAGGGTCCACCATTTGGATCATCGTCTTCTCCTTTGTCACAAGTTTCGTGCAGGCGCGCCCTTCAGGGCGCGCAGGCTCGTCCCATCAACAGTCGATGCAGACGCCAATGGGCTTGGTCTGCATGAGCGAGCCGCGGCCTCGGCTCCAGGAAGGGATGAAGGCCGAGTGGCCACCGGCGTCGCCGCCGGCGACCGTGATCAGGATGTCGTCCGCACTGTAGCCGCGGTGCATGTCCTCGCGTCCCTGGCGCTCGTACTCGCGTGGCACGAACTTCATCACCCGCTGCATGTCGGCCACCGGTTGGCGCGCCTGCTCGAAGAGGTACTCGCGCACATCGGCCTTGCTCCAGCCGGTGCTGGCGACGATTTCGGCGTGTTCTGGCGACAGCACCACCACGGACTCGCCGGCGGTGATGCAGCCGAGATTGGCCATTGAGTCTGCCACCGAGTCGAGGATGGCCTCCGGCGTGTTGCCGCCGTGGTTCTCGACGTTGCAGAAGCCGGCGCCGGCATAGACCGTGACGCTGGAGATGTCCGGGCCGTAGCCGAATTCTTCGTTGAGGGGCATCCACGGGTTGCGCTCGGACCGTTCGGCGATGCACATCGTGTGTTTGCCAGGGTGGCCTTGGGTGGACTGGTCGGCGATGCCCGGCGTCATGCGAAAGACGTTCAGGAGAACCAGCCGCATGGCCCGACCGATGGTGGCGTTGGCGCGGTTGCCGGGGCCGAAGACATTGCCGGCGGCGTTCATGCCGATGTCCTGCACCACCGGCCCGCTGACGATCAGCATCTGGCAGGAACCGCCGGTGCTGGCCGCGGAGCCGTGGTAGTTGTAGGGCGTCTCGTTGGCCGCTTCAAGTGCCGCTACCACAACGGGGAAGTACTCCGGCAAACACCCCGCCATCACCGCATTCGCCGCCGCCCCGAGGATCGAGCATTCAAGCCCCGTGGTCGGGTGGGTCGCAATCACCGTTTCCGGCGGACGCCCCTCCATCGCCAGCATCGCTTCCACCCGCGACCGCTCCGGCGGCACCACCGGCAAGCCATCGGTCCAGCCATTGTCAAAACACGCGTCGATGGCCGCCAACGCATCATCCGGCGCTGACACCAACTGCGCCGCGTCCGTGCTCCCCACGCGACTCCCCTTACGTCCCCTGAGCAAGTGCCGCAGTGTGCGACGATGGCCGCCGTTGGGCAAGTCAAGCGACCGGCCGGCTTCGCGGGTGGAACTTCGGTGTTGGCGGTGCGCGCCCGGGCCTCGGAGGGAGGGCGTCTCGCCCTCCATCGTGCCGCAGGCACGTCAAGGCAGGGCGGACGCCAGCGAGCAGAGGCTGGATTGTTGGTGGCGTTGTTCGAAGCTGGCGCTTTGTTGGCGTTGTCTCGAGCGCAGGTTGCGGTGGCTTCGGCCGGCTCCGCTGCGTGCGCGCCTTCGGCACGCTTGGAGGGCGGGACGCCCTCCGTCCAGCGAGGCCCTCGCATGGCAGGGGCTGGTTTGTTGGTGGCGTTGTTGGGGCCAGCGCTTTGGTGGCGTTGGCTGGCGGGCTTTGTTCTAGGAGGGCGGCGCTAGCGCGTACCCACCGTCGATGTCACTTTGTGCCAAGGGATTAGCTTGAAGTTCTGGTGTTGGGATTCGCCGGCCGGGCCCTGGTTGTCGCCGTCTTGGGCGACTAGCAGGCCGGTGGGAAACTGCGGGCCCAGCGGAGTGGAGGCGATGGCGATGCCGTCGGTGTCGGTCACCTCGTCAACGCCGCCGGCGCCGATGCGGAAGGAGCCACGGTAGCTGTGGGGTGGGGAGCGGTCGTAAAGGATGAAGGAGCTGTTGCCTTGGCTTGAGGCGACCAGATAGCCGGATTCCGCGGAATCGCGCGATGCGTGGATGGCGAGGCCTTCGACATCGGCGACGAGGTGGCCGCCCGCTTCGCGCATCGCGTCCATGAGGATAGGGGCGGCAGTGCCATCTGGCTCGGCGTCGAAGCGCCAGATGCC
This sequence comes from Gammaproteobacteria bacterium, assembly GCA_009837725.1. Taxonomy (GTDB): domain Bacteria; phylum Pseudomonadota; class Gammaproteobacteria; order Pseudomonadales; family Azotimanducaceae; genus VXYL01. The sequence goes on from VXSY01000144.1 coordinate 2,560, forward strand.
GGCGTCCTCTTCGCCGACAAAGAGCGCGCCCGCCGGGTCGTCCGCGACGCAACCTTCCACTTGCGAGGCAACCCGGAGCGTGCGGACGAGGCTGTCAGCACCTGATGCGAGTCGCCATTGGCGTACGGCGCCGTCCTTGTAGGTTGCGAAGGCGTAGAGGTCTGCCGTGCCTTGGTACAGGCAAATGCCATAGGGCGACTCGCCGTCGAATCCGGCCGGGATGGCCCGTTGCGGGACGAGGCGCCCGTCGGCGGACAGGTGAAGGATGTCCACGGTGTCGCTGCTGCGGTTGCTCGCCGCCACCAGCGCCACCGCCTGAGTGACCTCGCCGGCCCCAGCCGAGCCCGGCAGCGAACGCAAGTCCACGTTGTTCGTCTGCCCCACGTCGAGTTGCGTCCGGAGGCCACCGTCCAAGCCATACACCACGAGGCCCCGCCGTTTGTTCGTGGCGACGATCAAGCTGGCGTCGGGCGCGTCAGGATTCACCCACACGGCAGGATCGTCCGCCGCATCGCACGGGTCCGCCACCGGCTCCGTTTCCACATGGGCCGGAACGGTGACGGCATCCGCGGGCGGCGGCGCGGAGGAAGTTCCGGCCCGAAACACCGCCTCCACCAAGCACACAAACACATCGTTCACCGCATCGCACCCGCCGAGCAGCGCCGCAAGCACGGTGACGACTGCGAGCCAGGGCCGCTCGAATCCTCTCCTATCCAACTGTCCGTTCCTCCAACCAACGCCTGCACTTCCTGCACCATAATCCACCACATCGGGGGAGGACGGAATCTGCATGAACACTCGCTGGGGCATCTTGGCCACGGGCCGAATCGCGCACACCTTTGCCGGTGCGGTGGAGGCATCGGCCACCGCCACGCTCACTGCCGTTGGCAGTCGCACCAAGGAATCCGCGCAAGCGTTTGTCGATAGATGGCAAGGCGCGCGGCCCCACGGCAGCTACCAAGCGCTGCTCGACGACGCCGAGGTCGATGCCATCTACATCGCGCCGCCGCACCCGCAACACGCGGAATGGACCATCAAGGCGCTTGAGGCCGGCAAGGCGGTGCTCTGCGAAAAGCCCATGGGCCTCAATCACCCGCAGGTGATGGCGATGGTGGACGCGGCCGAGGTGAGCGGTGGCTTTCTCATGGAGGCGTTCATGTACCGCGCCCACCCGATGACGGGCCGCATCGTCGAGCTTGTCCAGAGCGGCGCCATTGGCGAAGTGCGGCACATCGAGGCGAGCTTCGGCTTCAACGCGCCGTATCGGCCCCAAAGCCGCCTGTACGCCAACGAACTCGCCGGCGGCGGCATCATGGATGTCGGCTGCTACCCGGTGTCGATGAGTCGCCTGATCGCCGCTCGAGCGGCCGGGGTGCCGCCGGGGGAGGAAGAGCCGGTGGATGTGCAAGGCAGCGCCACGTTCGCCGATACGGGCGTCGATGCCTGCGCCGCGGCGGTGTTGCGCTTCCCCTCCGGCATCGTCGCGCAAGTGGCGACGGCGGTTACGGTGGGGTTGCAGAACCGGGTGGTGGTGTCCGGTTCCGAGGGCGCCATCCGCATTGCCGAACCGTGGCGCTGTGCGGACGAGAACGGCGACTGGAGTTTCGAGCTTGTGCGTGGCGACGGCGAAAGCGAGACGGTGTCGGGCAATTCGGCGCCGCTCTATGTGCATGAGGTGGACGCGGTCTCCGAAGCGCTCGCAAGCGGCGCCAAGGAGTCGCCGTGCATGAGCTGGGCGGACAGCGTCGGCAACGCCCGCACGCTCGATGCGTGGCGGCGCAGCATTGGTCTCGTGTTCGATCAGGAACGCCCCGAACGGCAGACCGTGCCGGTGCATGGTCGCCCGCTGCGGGTGGCGCGTGGAGCCACGCCGTCCATGCAGCACGGCTCCGTGCGGGGCATCGACAAGCCCATCTCGCGTCTTGTGATGGGCTGCGACAACCAGCCGGACATCGCCCATGCGTCGGTGATGTTCGATCACTTCTTCGAACAAGGTGGCAACACCTTCGACACGGCGCACATCTACGGCGGCGGCAAGATGGAGTCCCTGCTCGGCGCGTGGATGAAGAACCGTGGCGTGCGCGATGACGTGGTGGTGATCGGCAAGGGCGCACACACGCCGGCCAACTTTCCGGGTCGAGTGGCGCCGCAGCTTGACGTGTCGCTGGAGCGGCTGGCGACCGACCATGTGGACCTCTACTTCCTGCACCGTGACAACACCGACGTGGACGTATCGGAGTGGATGGATGTGCTGAACCAGGAGTGTGACGCCGGACGCATCACGGCCTTTGGCGCATCGAACTGGTCGCTTGCGCGGGTGCAGGAGGCGAACGCCTACGCCGAGCGCAAGGGCCTCAAGCCCTTCGTCGCGGTGTCCAACAACTTTAGCCTCGCGCGGATGGTGGACCCGGTATGGCCTGGCTGCATTGCGGCTTCCACGCCTTCGTTCCGGGCATGGCTCGCGGCAGAGCAAATGGCGCTCTTCCCGTGGTCGAGTCAGGCGCGGGGATTCTTCACGCCGCGATTCGACGCGGTGCAGGCAGAGGCACCGGCGGCGGCGGTGCTAACCGGCAACCAACCTTCGGATGCGGAAATGCGCCGTTGCTGGTTCGCCGAGGACAACTTTGCAAGGCGCGAGCGTGCGGTGGCACTCGCGAAGGAGCGAGGCGTCGACCCCATCGTCGTGGCACTGGCATGGGTGTTGAACCAACCATTTCCGTGCTTCCCGCTGGTGGGGCCGCGGCAACTCTCGGAAACCACGAGTTCGCTCAAGGCCCTCGACATCGCTCTCGATGCGGAGCAGATGGAATGGCTCTACGGCAAGGCTTGAGGACATGCCCCTCTCCAAGAACCTTCGGCGGGGCGGCCCCATCAGGTAGCCTGCGATTGTCGTTCAACGCTCCCGTCGAGGCGCTTCCTCCACCACCGTGCCGCATAGGTAATCGTGGACGCAGCGGCGGGCGTCGCCGAAGATGAACAGCGCGTCTGCCAACATCATCAGGGGGCCAACGGTGGGAAGCGCGAACACGGCCCGCGGCAGCAACTCGCGCACGCCGTAGAGCTTCGGCAGCGGCAGCAGCCTGCCATTGCCCGCATCGACGATGCGAATGCCCACGAGCATCTTGCCGATGGTTTGGCCGCGCGAGCCAAGCAGGTAGCCATTGAGGGCCAGATGCACGCCGACCTGGATGATGAATATCCGCACCAAGAGCGACCCGGACGGAAGCTCCTCGCCGCTCACCACGCGCATCAGCTCCTCGTCCATGCCGAGCACGAACACGAGCAGGGCAGCGGTGAAGCCAACGATGAACTGGTCGAGCAAGAACGCGCCCAGGCGCAGGCCACGGCTCGCCAACACGCGCCCCGGTTCCGGCAGGCTGCGCCGCTCGGCTTCATCGCTACCCGACGTGCCCGTCGGTTCGGAAGGTTCAGACAAATCGGCCCCTCGGCAATCGCAAAACAGCGTTGCCATTATCGACATTTCGCGCGCCCACGGCAGGGAGCCGCCTTCACCAGGGCGCTGGGGTCCGCCGCTGAATTCGACCCGCACCTTCCCTAGAATGCACGGCTTTCGCACGCTGGGGGGCGAGACGCTCTCGCTCCCAGGGGGACCATCGTGACCTTGGCATTCTCCGGTGCTCATGCTCGCGCGCCCTTGCGGGCGCGTTGGCAGTTCGCTGCGCGAACTGCTGGCCTTCGTGCTCGCAGACGCTCGCAGCTGCGGCTAGGAGCCGGTGCTGTTTCTACGGCTGAGCCTCCTAGGCTGCGTCGGTATTGGCACCTCGCTCTCGCCACCGTATGGCTATTCTCCGTCGCCGCGTGCAGTGACCAACCAGACACCCCAGCAAACCAGAGTTCGGAGGCACACATCGCCACCCATGCCCCGCTTCCCGAGCCGCCCAAGGCGAAGACCGAGCCGCACTCGTTCACCCACCACGGCATCACCGTGGAGGATCCTTGGCATTGGCTGCGCGACGACAGCTACCCCACCGTCGATGACGAAGACATCCTCGGCTATCTCGAAGCCGAGAACCGCTACTTCGAGGCGGCGATGGCGCCGCAGGAGCCCTTGGTGGAGACGATCTTCGGCGAACTGCGCGCCCGCCAGCAGGAGGACGAGGCCAGCGTGCCGTCGAAGGACGGCGACTGGTTTTACCAGTGGCGCTATCCGGAAGGCGGCCAATACCGGCTGTGGAGTCGCTGGCCGGCCGGGGATCCGAACGGCCGCGAAGGCCCCACGCCGGCCGCGCAGGTCGTGCTCGACGAACCCGCGTTGTCAGCAGACGTTGAGTACTTCCGCCTCGGTGCCTTCGCTCCCGACAATCGCGGCCGCCACCTTGCCTACAGCACCGACACCAACGGTTCCGAACGCTACCGCCTCGTCGTTCGCGACCTCGACGCGGGCGCACTGTTGCCGGACGCGATCGAGAACACGATCGGCGCCCCGGTGTGGGCGGCGGACGACTCCGCCTTCTTCTACACCGTAGTGGATGAAAACTGGCGCCCTTGGCAAGTGCGCCTACATCGGCTCGGCGAACCGGTGGCGGACGATGCGGTGGTGTACGAAGAGTCCGACCCCGGCTTCTTCGTCGGCATCGGCGCCTCTGCATCGCGCCGCTACCTTGTCATCGACACCTCCGATCACGTCACCTCCGAGACATGGCTGGTTCCAACAGGCGAGCCGGAAGCCACCCCGAGGGTGGTGGTGCCCCGGCGCCAGGGCCACGAGTATCTGGTCGATCACCAAGGCGACCGTTTCGTCATCCGCACCAACGATGAGCATCCCAACACGAGGCTAGTCGCCGCGCCGGGCGACAATCCGGGCGAGCAAGCGTGGGAGTCGTTGCTCGACGGCAACGACGATCTTTACATTCTCGGCTTCGCGGTCTTCGAGGACTTCGTGGCGGTACGCGAGCGCCTGGCCGGGCTAGACCAGCTTCGCGTGCTCGAGCGCGGCAGCGAAGCGCGCCACATCGAGTTCCCCGAAGCGGCCTATTCGGTCTATTTCGACGACAACCCGGAGTTCGACACCCGAACCTTGCGCCTGGCCTACACGTCGATGGTCACGCCCAACACCGTGTTCGACTTCCACTTGGGTGACGACATCCTCGAAGAGCGCAAGGTGCAGAAGATTCCGTCCGGCTACGACAAATCGCAGTACGTCACCGAGCGCTTGTTCGCCCCGGCGAGAGACGGCGCATCGGTGCCCGTCTCCCTCGTCCGCCGCCGCGACACGCCGGTGGATGGCAGCGCTCCGCTCTATCTCTATGGCTACGGCGCCTACGGCAGCGCCATGTCGCCCTCGTTCTCCACCGCGCGGCTATCGCTGCTCGACCGGGGTTTCGTCTTCGCCATCGCCCACATCCGCGGCGGCGACGAGCTCGGTTACCACTGGTACGAAGCTGGCAAGCTCGAGCGCCGCACCAACACCTTCAACGATTTCGTCGATGTTGCCCGCGACTTGGTGCAGCGCAAGTTGGCAACGCCCGGCAACATCGCCATCGCCGGCGGCAGCGCCGGCGGCGAACTCATGGGTGCCGTGGTGAATCAAGCCCCGGAACTCTGGGGCGCCGTCGCCGCCCACGTTCCGTTCGTGGACGTGCTCAACACGATGCTGGACGACTCGCTGCCGCTAACGCCCATCGAATGGCCCGAATGGGGCAACCCCATCGAAGACCCGGCGGCCTTCGAGACGATCCGCTCCTACTCCCCCTACGACCAGCTCAAGCAGGGCGACTACCCGCCAATCCTGGTCACCGCCGGCCTGAGCGACCCCAGAGTGACCTATTGGGAACCGGCCAAGTACGTCGCCAAGCTGCGCACCCTCAAGACCGACGACAACCTGCTCCTCATGAAAACCAACATGGGCGCCGGCCACGGCGGCAAGTCTGGCCGCTACGACTCCTTGCGCGAGGTGGCCGAAGAATATGCCTTCATCCTCGCGGCGTTAGGCATCGATTAGGAGCGAGGGCCTTCGTCTGGGCGAGGCTTGTCCTCGCCCGTGTTAGCGGCGATTTCTGCCACTAGCTGGTGGGATGTGCGGACGCGGCAATAGCCCTTGAGGCCGAGGAGGGACTCAGCGTGGCGCTCGGGCGACCACGCCGCGCAGCCGTCCTCCACGAGCGTCATCAGATAGCCGTGATCGCAGCCGTCGCGGACCGTGGTCTCGACGCATTGGTCGGTCACCACACCCATGACCATCAGGCTTTCGATGCCGAGGTTGCGCAGCACATGGTCGAAGCCGGTGGAGTTGAAGAGGCTCGACGAGGTTTTGGGGATGACGATGTCATTGTCGTCCGGCGCGAGCGGTTCGATCACCTGCGCCTCCCAGGAACCCTTCGCTGCAAAGATGCCGGATATCTTGTGGTCGAGGCCGCGGTCGCGGCCGTCTAGCGTGAGGCTCTCGATGACGGTGTAGATGACCTCTGCGCGGGCTGCTCGGCAGGCATGGATCAGCCGGCGGCCGGCGGGTACGACCACCTCCTGCACCCGATCGTAAAACCCCGCGCGCGCTAGGTGCTCGGCTCGCGCGTAGGTGCCGCATTGGCCATTCTGCAGGTCCACCACGAGCAATGCCGAGCTTCGAGGATCCACGGCCCGCTCTCGCAGCGACACATCTCCTGCGCGAGGAATGGTGGCAATCGCGTGTCTGTCCATGGCGCGCGGATTCAGCCTTCGTCGGCCTCGATGCCGGCCTGCAGGCGCCGCATGCCGTTCAGCCAGCGTTCGAGATCCCCCGTCTTGCGCTCCATCCAGGTCTGGGCGATGGGATCGGTGAGGATGAGGAAGCGCTCGTCGTGCACGGCTTCGGAGACCATGGCCGCCACTTCCTCCGGTTCGCGCACGTTGCCGACGGCTCGGGAGAAAGACCCGGTGGCGTTGCCGAGCATGGGCGTGCGCACGCCGAGCGGCGCCAGCAGGGACACGCGAATGCCCTTGTCGTGGTAGGTGATGGACAGCCATTCCGCGAGGCCGACCACAGCGTGCTTGGTCACCGAGTAGGGAAGGTTGCGGTGCGACGTCAGGATGCCGGCCATGGACGCCGTGTGCACCAGGTAGCCGGACTCGCGCTCGAGCATGTCCGGCAGCACGGCGCGGACTGCGTACACATGCGCCATGACGTTGACCTGCCACTGGGTCTGCCAGACGTCCAGCGGCGTGTCGAGGGGCGATGCGCCCGTGAACACGGCCGCGTTGGAGAAGAAGAGGTCGATGGGGCCGTTTGCCGCCTGTGCCTCGGCGACGAGAGCGTTCACGTCCGCCTCGGAACCCACGTCGCAGACTACCGCAGTGCTGCCGATCTCGCCGGCGACCGCGCGCGCACCATCGCCGTTGATATCCGCCACCGTGACCGTGGCGCCGAGGCGGGCGAACTCGCGCGCCGTTGCCGCGCCAATGCCGCTGGCGCCGCCGGTGATGACCGCATGCTTGTCGGCGAGATCCATGTCGTTGCTCCATTACTGATGATGATGGCGCCCAAGGGCACGCCGGTTCTCGGCGAGTCGCGTCACAGGTCGCGAGCTCGCCGTCCAGCTCGGCGAGGCGCTCGCGGGTTGGCGCAACTCGCGTCTCGCAGGAAGTCGATCCAGGCGGACGTGTGGACGAGGATCGCTGTGCGCGGCTTCGGCGCAACTATGCCCGCGCGCCCTACGGGCGCGTTGGAAGTTTCGCTTGCGCGAAACTTCAAGGCGGAGCCTTCGCCGTCTTCCACCGTGCCTCCTGGCACGCGGACGTGCCTCCTGGCACGCGGACGTGCCTCCTGGCACGCGTGCGTCCAGCCCCCCCAAGCGCGAGGCGCGCCCGTCCATCGCGTTCAAAGCTCGCCCAAGAGCGCCAACGTCCGTGCCAGGTCCGGCTCGGTGTCCAGCAGCGAACGCATTGGATCGCCCCGCGCGCGCATCCGCGCCGGGGCGTTTTCGATGTGATGCTTGGCGTTATTGGGTTCACCCTCGAGTTCTTCCCACTCGAGCGGCATGGACACCGACGCCGCCGGCTCCGCCCGTGCCGAGAACGGCAGCACCAGCAGTTGGCCGTGCCCGTTCTGCATGAAGTCGATGTATACCTTGTCGTGGCGCGCTCGCACGGACCGCGCAACGGTGCTGATATCGCCACGCCGGGCCACGACCACCCGTGCCAAGAGCTCTCCAAGCGTGCGCGATTGATCGTGCGTAAGCTGATTGGCGAGCGGCAGCAGGATGTGCAGGCCGCTTGCGCCGCTCGTCTTGAGGAACCCCGGCAGTTCCACCTCGCCCAGCAAGTCGCGGATCTCCCTCGCCACCTGCACTACATCGGCGAAGGGCGCAGACTTGGGATCGAGGTCCAACACGCACCAGTCGGGATGCTCGAGATCCGCCACCCGGCTGTGCCAGGCGTGGATCGGAATGGCGCCCATGTTTGCGAGATAGCGCAACGATGCGGCGTCATCGACAATGAAATAGTTCACCTCTCGTTCGGCACTGTCGCTCCATAGCGTCTTGAGCCGCACCCAATCGGGTGTGAATCCCGGCGCATCGCGCTGATAGAACGACTTGCCGTGGATGCCGTCTGGGAAGCGCGTGAGGACAAGGGGTCGATCGGCGAGATAGGGCAACATCCATTCAGCGATGTTGTCGTAGTAGTCCACCAGATCGCCCTTGGTGAGTCCCTTCTCCGGAAAGAACATCTTGTCGCGGTTGGTGACGATCACTTCCGGTTCCGGCGCCGCCTCGATGGGCTCCGGGTTCGGATCGTCATAGCCGCTCTGGCACTCCTCGGGCGCCTTGTCGTCGCGCAGGCGCAGGAATACGGCATGGCGCAGGAACCCATCGCGGGTGTATTCCTTGAACTCCACTTCGCACACCAGTGCCGGTTCCACCCAGTTGAAGGGCTGCAAGTCCGTCATGGGCGGCGCCGGTTTGAGTTCGGCAAGACGGCGCTTCAACTCGCGTCTGGTGGCGCCACTGAAACCGGAGCCGATGCCACCGCAAAAGACCAGTGCGTCGCCGCGGTATTCCGCCGCTGCCAGCGCGCCCACGTCGTCCTGGTTCGACTTCACCGGCGCCCAGCCGGCGATGACGAACTCGGAGGTGCGCTGCGCGCGCACCTTCAGCCAATCGTCGCTGCGCCCGCCCCGATAGGGCGAGTCGGCACGCTTGCCGACGACGCCTTCGAGGCCGAGCTGCACCATCGCCTCGTAGGTTTGAACGCCATCGCCTTCTACGTGTTCGGAGAAGCGGATCGGTCCGGCGCTCGGCAGCATGTCGCGCAAAAGCTGCTTGCGCTTGGTGAGCGGCAGGTTCTTGAGGTCCAGCCCCACGGCGTGCAGAAGATCAAAGGCGAAGTAGCGCACCGGATCGTGATTGGAGGCGCGGCGGATGGCGACTTCGCCGCGCAGGCTAGCTCGTTCCTGCAAGCGCGAGAAGCTCGGCACACCGCGCTCGTCCGTCACAACCACCTCGCCGTCGATGGCGAACTCGTCGTAGGGCAGGCGTTCGGCCGAGCGGGCGATCTCGGGGAAACGCTCGGTGAGGTCGATGCCCCGGCGCGAACGCAACGTCACGAAATCGCCGTCGCGCTCGATCATCAGGCGATAGCCATCGTATTTGATCTCATACACCCAGCCGTCGCGGCGGAATGGCTCCGATGCCTTCGCCAGCATCGGCTCTTCGGTGAGGGTGTCGGTCTCCGGCAGTCTCGGCCTGATCCGCTTGAGCCTTCGGTAGAGGCGCGTCTGCGGGGCCTCGGGTTCGTCAAGATCTTCAAGGGTCAAGCCAGAGAAAACCGAATCGTCCGGCGGCGGCGCATCGCCTTCGTGGCCGTCGCGTTCCTTGATGAGGAGCCATTCCTTGCCCGTGTTCTCGCGCCCCTTCAGGCGTATGAGCGTCCAGCGCCCGTGCAGCTTGTGGCCGTGCAGCTCAAACAGGAGCTTGCCCTTGGGGAACCCCACATCGAAGTCCTCAAGCTCGGTGTAGGTGCCCTGATCCCAGACGATGACGTGGCCAGCGCCGTAGTTGCCGTCGGGGATGGTGCCCTCGAAGTGGGCGTAGTCGAGGGGATGGTCCTCCACCAAGGCGGCGAAGCGCTTGTCTTCGGGGTTGAGGGAGGGTCCTTTCGGTACCGCCCAGGAACGCAGCACGTTGTCCACTTCGAGCCGGAAATCCCAATGCAGGTTCGTGGCGGCGTGCTGTTGCACCACGAACAGGCGGCGCGAGCCGACGCCCTTGGGCGCCGGCCCGAGTTCCCCGTCGCCAAATGGCTCCGGCGTGCCCGAGGCGCGGCGCTTCGCGCGGTAGCGGCTGAGGTAGCTAGCCCGCATTTCTCTCCAGCCCCCTACTGCGGACGACGATGCACTCGCTGTGGCTGCGCAAGGTGCTCGCGCGTCCTGCGGACGCATTCGCCTGTCCTTCGGACAGGTTCACTCCAGCCGGCTGGACATAGTGCGCAGCTATGCCTGCGCGCCCTACGGGCGCGTTGGAAGTTTCGCTTGCGCGAAACTTCAAGGCGGAGCCTTCGCCGTCTTCCACCGTGCCTCCTGGCACGCGTGCGCCCGCAGCCACAGCGGCGCCTCGTCGCCCTCGCTACGAGGCCTGGTGAGAAATGCGGGCTAGCGCGCCCTGGAGGGCGCGTCGGCAGTTCGCTGGCGCGAACTGCTGGCCTTCG
>VXSY01000099.1 GCA_009837725.1 Gammaproteobacteria bacterium
GTTCTGGCGCGCAACGTCGTCGCCACTTCGCAACCGCTCGCCGCCCAAGCAGGGCTTGATGCCATGCGGCGAGGCGGCAATGCAGTCGACGCTGCGCTCGCCGCTGCCATCACGCTCACGGTGGTCGAACCGTCGATGAACGGGGTCGGCAGTGATGCCTTCGCCATCGTTTGGGACGGCGAAGCGATCAGCGGCATCAACGGCTCGGGGCGTTCGCCGGCGGGATGGACCCCGGAGCGCTTTGCCGGCCTTGCCGAAATGCCGATGCATGGATGGGACGCAGTGACCGTGCCCGGCTGCGTGAGTGTTTGGGTGGCGCTCTCGGACCGCTTCGGTCGCTTGCCCTTCGCGGACCTGTTTGGAGCCGCGATTGGCTACGCCCGAGACGGCTTCCACGTCGGCCACAAGACCGCTGCGGGGTGGCGTCATGCCGCCGAGACGTTGGGCGAGTTTCCGGCCTTCCGCGAGCACTTCCTGCCAAGCGGGAAGGCACCGGCAGCGGGCGAGAAGTTCCGCCGACGCGATCTGGCCGACACCCTGACGCGCATCGCCGACACCAAGGGCAAGGCCCTCTACCGCGGCGAACTGGCCGCACGCATCGCCGCCGCTGCTACTCAGGGCGGCGGTGCGATGACCGAGGACGACCTCGCCGCACATCAATGCGACTGGGTAGATCCCATCGCCCAGCCATACCGCGACGTGGAACTGCTCGAAATCCCCCCCAATGGCCAGGGGCTGGCGGCGCAGATCGCCCTTGCCATTCTTGAACACCAGGGCACCGCCTCACTCGAGCCAGGCAGCGCGGATTGGACGCACCTGCAAGTCGAGGCCATGAAGATCGCCATCCGCGCCGCCTTCGACCACTTCGCTGATCCGCGGGCGATGAAGCTGCCGCCAGAAGCCCTGCTCGAACGCGACTCGATTCGTCGCGCTGCGGCGACCATCTCGCGCGCGACTGCCGCGCCCCTGCCGCCGGTTGCCCTGCCCGTGAGCCACGACACCGTGTATCTCACGGCCGCCGACGAAGAAGGCCGCATGATCTCCATGATCCAGTCGAACTACATGGGCTTCGGTTCCGGCATCGTCATCCCGGGCACCGGCATTGCCATGCAGAACCGGGGCGCTGGTTTCACGTTGCAGCCGGGGCACCCGAACGAGGTTGGCCCGAACAAGCGCCCCTTCCACACCATCATCCCGGGCTTCGTCACCAGGGCCGGCGTTCCCGCCATGAGCTTCGGCGTGATGGGCGGCCACATGCAGCACCAAGGCCACGTGCAGATGGTCACCCGCATCTTCGACCACCACGAAAACCCGCAGGCCGCCTCCGACGCCCCCCGCTGGCACGTCACCCCGGACTTCCAGCTCGCCTTGGAGGCCGGCTTCCCCGAATCCGTCGCCCAAGACCTCGCCAATCGAGGCCACAGCGTCGGCATCGTCGAAGCGGAAGGGGTGTTCGGCGGTGCCCAACTCATCTACCGCATGGAAGACGGCGGCTACTGCGCGGCCTCGGATCACCGCAAGGAAGGTGCTGCCGTCGGCTTCTAGGCCAAAGGTAGGTGGGGCTTGGCGGCGTTACCCGTACGCGTTCATAGGGGCGCCCCTCGGTCGCCTGTGTTCGTATGATGTACGGCCTCGGCTTGGCCAACACGGGCGACCACAAGGAGTCGCCCCCACCGTGCGAGCCGCCTCATTGGGTGCGAACGGCACCATCGGGAAGGGGACAAACTGCATGACCGAGACGACTGCTGCTCGGCCCTTGTCGCTGGCGGGAACGCCGGCGGCGAAGCCGCTCGGTTACTACAGTTGGACCATGGGACAGTGCTCGCGGGATCCGCTTTACATAATGGTCATCATCTACATTTTCTTCCCGTATTTCAGCAATGTGGTGGTGGGCGACCCGGTGCGGGGGCAGACGCTCATCGGTTATCTGAACGCCAGCGCCGGATTCGCAATGGCGCTGACGATTCCCTTCATGGGCGCCATTGCCGACAAGATCGGCCGCCGCAAGCCGTGGATCGCCGCAAGCCACGTGATCCTCGCCGTGGTGGCCATCCTGATCTGGTGGATTCTGCCGGGGGGCGCTGGCCTCGGCGTGGGCGTCGGCTTCGCCTTGCTGCTGGTGCTGCTGATCGCCTTCGGCTATTCCGAGGTGTTTCACAACGCGATGCTGCCAAGCGTGACGCCGGCGGACAAGGCAGGACTGGTGTCGGGGCTTGCGTTTTCCGCTGGCAACATGTCGGCGATTTTCCTGCTCATTTTCGTGCTGTTTGCGTTCGCCCTGCCGGGCACGCAGCCTTGGCCCTTCCTGCCGGAGGCGCCGCTCTTTGGCATCGACAAGGCGGCACACGAGCACGACCGCATCGTCGGCCCAATCGGCGGCATTTGGCTGGCCGTCGCAACCCTGCCCTTGCTGATCTTCACGCCGGACGGCGTGCGCTCGCCAGAGAGCATTCTCGACAACGTGCGCCGCGGCATCCAGGAAGTGGTGCATACCGTCCGCCGCCTCGACCACTACGCCAACATCGCCGTGTATCTGGTGGCGCGCATGTTCTTCAACGACGGTATGGCTGGGGTCCTCGTCTTCAACGGCGTGTACGCGTCCGGCATCTTCGGCTGGGACACCACGACGATGCTCATCCTGGGCCTGTGTACCTCCGGCTCGGCGATGGTCGGCGCCTGGCTCGGCGGCCTGCTCGATGACCGGCTCGGCTCCATCCGCACCCTCAAGGTTTCCATCGCCATGACCACGCTGATCCTTCTGGCGCTGGTTTCGATGGGGCCGGGCGTGGTGCTGTTCGCCGTGGATGTCGGCATGGAGCCGCTCTGGTCCGTGCCCTACTTCCATACGCCTGCCGAGCTCATCTATTTCCTTACCTTCCAGGTCTTTGCCCTGTTCTTCGTGACGGCGCTGTCGGCATCGCGCACGCTCATGGCCAAGCTCTCGCCGCCGCAGATGGCAACGCAGTTCTTTGGCCTCTACAGCCTGAGCGGCACCGTGACGGCGTTCCTCGCCCCGCTGATGGTGGCCACCACCACGGCGTGGTTCAGCTCCCAGCGCGCCGGCTTCGCCTCCCTCATCATCCTCATGCTCATCGGAGCCGCGATGCTGTTCTGGGTGCGAGAAGAACAGGCGACTCCGGCACCGGCCCGCTAGCGCGCCGCCCTCCAAGCGGCGAGGGCGTATGATGGGCAGACCACGAGGAAGGGAGGCCAAGCAATGCCCATCACCGTCACGCCCACCGACGCGACCCTTGGCGCTGTGGTCACCGATGTGGACCTCGCGCAACTGGACGATGCCACTTGGGAGGAGATCCACGCCGCCTTCCTCACCTACGGCGTCCTCATCTTCCCGGGCCAGAACCTCACCGAAGAGGCGCAAGGGGCATTCGCACTTCGCTTCGGCGACATCGAAAAGCTGACCCCCAAGCAGGACAAGCCCACCCTCCAGTTCTCAAACCAAAAGCCCGACGGCACGACAGCGCAGCCGAGCGACCCCGGCTACCCGCTCATGCGAGGCAACGAGGGCTGGCATACGGACAGCACCTACATGCCGCTGGCCGCCAAGGCAGCCATGTTGATGGCACTCGTGGTGCCGCCGGAGGGGGGCGAGACGGAATTCGCCGACATGCGCGCAGCCTACGACGCCCTCTCGCCACAAATGCAGGAGAAACTCGAAGGGCTGTCGGCGCACCATTCGCTGTACCACTCCCAGTCGAAAGCCGGCTACACCCACAAGACCGACCACCTCTACGGCTTCCACGACAAGGGAGCGCCGCGGCGTCCCGTCATCAAGACGCACCCAGAGACCGGCCGCAAGTCGATCTACAACGGGCCGCCACGCATACGGGATTGTCGGTATGGCGCCGGAGGAATCCGAGGCACTGCTCGACTCCCTCATGGAGGATGCCTGCCAGCCGCCCCGAACCTATCGCCATTCGTGGCAGGTCGGCGACCTCGTGGTCTGGGACAACCGCTGCCTAATGCACCGAGCACGGCCCTACGACACGAGCCACCCGCGGGTTCTGCGCGCCTCGAGGATTGCCGGAGAGCCGGAAACGGAGTTGGCACCGACGTACCCGGACCCACGCGCCGAGGCATATCACCCCACCACGAGCAACGAATCGGCGCTCGCGACTGCGTAACGAGGTCTGACCCGGGTGACGCACGCGTCACCCGGCGAGTCGCGCCCTACCTTGCGAATCGGGAGAGCATTCCGCCCTCCTCCGCGGGGCACGCTGCTAAAGCAGTTCCTCCACCTTCTCCGAAGGCCGGGCGATGACGGCCTTCTCGCCGCGCACGATTATGGGGCGTTGCATCAGCTTTGGATGCTCTTGCAGCAGGCCCACCACTGCGTCTCGGGTGGTGTAGTCAGCGGCGTTCAGGCCCAGCGCCTTGAAGTTGCGGTCGTTGCGGACGAACTTGGCCGGCGGCTCGCCGACAAGGTCGATGAGACGCGCCATCGTGGCCGCATCAATGGGGGTCTTGAGGTATTGAACGACATCGAACTCGACGTCGCGCTCGCGCAGGATGTCCAGCGCGCCGCGTGATTTGCCTCACCCCGGGTTGTGATAGACGACGATGCGATCCATGTCTTTCCCTCGAGCAAGTGGCGTCGGATGGGAGTATAGGCGGAAGGCAAGAATCAGGGAGTCTCCGCCGACTCCTTCTCCGGCAAGGCCAGGTCCTGGCGCGTGATGCCCATGGTTAGGAGCACATTGGCGGCGACGTAAATCGACGAGTACGTGCCCACCATCACCCCGATGGTCAGCGCAGTGGCGAAGCCAGTAATCTGCTCCCCGCCGGCAATGAGCAGGGCAAGCAAAACCAGCAGCGTGGTCAGCGACGTCACCAACGTCCGCCCCAGCATCTGGTTCAGCGAGCGGTTGATGATCTCCACCGGCGTCCCCCGCCGCACCGAGCGGAAGTTCTCCCGGATGCGGTCCGAAACGACGATGGTGTCGTTGAGCGAGTAACCGATCACCGCCAGCAAGGCGGCGAGTTCGGCAAGGCCAAAGGTCCAGCGGAAGACGGCGAAGGCTCCCACCACGATCAGCACGTCGTGGGCCAGCGCCACCACCGCACCCACCGCGAACTTCCCCGTGAAGCGGAACATGATGTAGAGCATCACCGCGGCGAGCGCCACCAACAGCGCCATGCCCCCTTTCTCGGTGAGTTCCTCGCCTACCGCGGGCCCAACAAACTCCGAACGTCTGAGGTCGACGCCCGGAAAGGCCCGGGCCAGGGCCGCCGCCACCTCGGTGCCAAGATCGGACTGATCCACCCCCGTCACGGGCGGCATTCGCACCAGAAGCTCGGTCTCGGAGCCGTAGTTCTGCACGACGCCCCCGGTGAGCCCGGCATCGTCGAGCACCGACCGCACCGTCACCGGCTCAACGGGAGTCGCGAAACCCACCTCCACCAAGGCGCCGCCGGTGAAGTCGAGGCCGCGATTGATGCCGCCAATCGCCAGCGCCACGATCGTGACGATCACGAGCAGGGCAGATGCCACCGCCGCCATCTTCCGGCGCCCCATGAAATCGATGGTCGGCAGTTCGAACGCCATCAGATCAACACCCTGGTGAGCTTGCGGCGGCCATAGATCAGGTGCACCAGGACGCGCGAGCCGAAGATGGCCGTGAACATCGACGTGACGATGCCGATGGAGAGCGTCACCGCGAAGCCCGCCACCGGCCCGCTGCCGATGGCGTAGAGGATGAGCGCCACGAACAGCGTCGTGACGTTGGCGTCCAGGATGGTGAGGAAGGCGCGGTCGTAGCCGGCCTGGATCGCCACCGCCGGCGGCGAGCGCTTCAGCTCTTCGCGGATGCGGGAGAAGATCAGCACGTTGGCATCCACCGCCATGCCCACCGTGAGCACGATGCCGGCGATGCCCGGCAGCGTCAGCGTCGCATTCAAGAGCGACATCACCGCCACCAAGATGATCAGATTGAGCGTCAGCGCCACGTTGGCAACAAGACCGAACACCTTGTAGTACACGGCCATGAAGATCAGCACCATCACGAAGCCGACCGACACCGCCAGCATCCCGCGCTCGATGTTCTCATCGCCCAGCGAAGCGCCGACGGTGCGTTCCTCGACAAAGTACATGGGCGCAGCCAAAGCGCCGGCGCGCAGCAACAGCGCCAGTTCCTGCGCTTCCGCCAACCCCAAGCCGGTGACCCGGAAGTTGTAGGCAAGTGGCGATTGAATGGTCGCCACGCTGATGACGCGGCGTTCCTGTCTCGTGCTGCGGCGCTCTATCCGCTCGCCGTCCACCACCTCGGTGACCACCACCGGCTTTTGTTCGATGAAGATGGTGGCCATGCGATGGCCGACGTTAGGCGACGTGGCCTCGTGCATCTGCTCGCCGCCGCGACTGTCGAGGGAGATGTTCACCTGCGGCAGGCCGGTTTCCGGGTCCCGAGACTGCACGGCGTTGGTTACGCTGTCACCGGTGACGATGATGTCGCGCTGCAAGGTCACCGGGCGACCATCTTCGTCGATCCAGTCCTCAACCTCCGAAGGCCGATCCTCGGGCAAGGAAACCAATCGAAACTCGAGGTTCGCGAACTTGTCGAGGATGCGCTTGGCGCGGGCGCTGTCCTGCACGCCAGGCAGGTCGATGACGATTCGGGAACCGCCAAGACGCTGCACCAAGGGCTCTGAAACCCCGAGCTGGTTCACGCGATTGCGCAGCCCCGTCAGGTTCTGCTCGATGGCGGTGGATTCGATCTCATCGAGCTTGGAATCCTGCACGGTCACCGTGAGGCCGGGGAATCCATCCACGGTGGCCTCGTCGATCACATAGTCCGGCTCCCGGAACTCCTCCTCGAGCACCTCAATGGCACGTTCCCGCGAGCTCGGCGTGGAGAAGCCAAGCTGGATGGCGTTGACATCCCCCGTCATCACCGCATCGTCCGGGCTGCGATAGCGCAGGCGCTCTTCCCGCAACACGTCCTTGGCCTTCTGCAACTCGTCTCCTAGCCTTTTGGCCAGTGCTTCCACCATGTCCACCTGCAGCACGAAGTGGATGCCGCCGGCAAGGTCTAGGCCTTTCGCCATGGGCTTGCCGCCGATGTTGGCCAGCCATTCCGGCGTGGTTGAGGCAAGGCTCAGGGCGATGATGTAACGCCGTTCCTCGCCGGCGGGATTCAAGGCCGCGTCTAGCAGGGCACTGGCGCGAAGCTGGGCCTCGTTGCTTTCGAGCCGCAGCAGCGCTCCCGGTCGTCCGGCGCGCTCGACCATCTCCGATCCCTTGACGGCGATGCCGGCGACCTCAAGCCGCGTCTCGGCGTCACCGAGAAACGCCTCGTCCACCTGCTCGGCGGCATTGTCGGCGCTGATCTGCAGCGCGTAGTCCGGCGGATACAGGTTCGGCAGCGCGTACAGGCACGCGATCACCACCACGAGCGCGAACGCAACGTAGCGCCATGCGGCGATTTCGTTCGGCGCCCGCTGACGGACCGCCGTGCCGAACAGGTTCTGCCCGGCGACCGGGTTACTTCTCATCCAACGTCTTGAGTGTGCCCTTGGGCAGGGTTGCGCCGACGGAGCTCTTCTGCACGCGAATCTCGACGTTGGGCGCGATCCGCACCTTGACGAAGTCGTCGTCCACGTTAGTGACGAGGCCGGCGACGCCGCCGGCCGTGACCACTTCGTCGCCCTTGTCGAGGCTCGCCACCAGCGCCTGATGCTCCTTGCGCCGTTTGCTCTGCGGGCGGATCAGCAGGAAGTAGAAGATGGCGATGAAGCCGCCCAGGAAGAGGAATTGAATCCAGCCGCCACCGGCACCGCCGGCGTCGGCGGCTTGCGCCGCCGGCTCGATGAGTTCATGCAAATTCATTCAGCTCCGCCACGCGGCGGCAAGGGTGGGAACAAGGCGCGAGAGCGTACCCGCTTCGATGGCGGCGCGCAATTCGGCCATGAGGGAATGGTAGAAGTGCAGGTTGTGGATGGTCATCAACATTCCGCCGAGCATTTCATTGGCGCGATCGAGGTGGTGCAGGTAGGCGCGGGAGAAATTCTGGCAGGTGTAGCAAGAGCATGCAGCGTCGAGCGGCGCCGGGTCCGTACGATGCACGGCGTTGCGGATGCGCACGACGCCGGTGGAGGTGAAGAGGTGGCCGTTGCGCGCGTTGCGGGTGGGCAAGACGCAGTCGAACATGTCGATGCCTTGCGACACGCCGTACATGAGGTCTTCCGGGGTGCCGACTCCCATGAGGTAGCGCGGGTGACCCTCAGGCATGTGCGGCGCGATGCCGGCGAGCACGGCGTTCATTTCCTCCTTGGATTCGCCTACGGAGAGACCGCCGATGGCATAGCCGTCGAAGCCCAATTCGGTGAGCCGGCCGAGGCTTTCGCGGCGCAGGTTCGCGTGCATCCCACCTTGGACGATGCCGAACAGGAGATTGGGGCTCTCGGCATGCGCCTCGCGGCCCCGCTCCGCCCAGCGCATCGAGAGTTCCATCGAGGCCCGCGCCTCGTCTTCCGTTGCGGGATACGGCGTGCACTCGTCGAATGACATCACCACATCCGAGCCCAGGTTGCGCTGCGCCTCAATGCTCCGCTCCGGCGTCAACAGGATGCGGTCGCCGTTGATGGGCGAGCGAAACTCAACCCCCTCCTCCGTGACCTTCCGCATCTCCCGCAAGCTGAACACCTGAAAACCGCCGGAGTCGGTGAGGATGGGCCCTTCCCATCCCATGAACTCGTGCAATCCGCCTAACGCCGCCACCTCGGCATCCCCAGGCCGCAACAACAGGTGAAAGGTGTTGCCGAGCAAGATCTGCGTGCCAACGTCGTGCAGAGAAGCCGGCGTCATCCCCTTCACGGACCCATACGTCCCGCACGGCATGAACACCGGCGTCTCAACGGTGCCGTGCGGCGTCGTGAGACGCCCGCGCCGCGCAGCGCCGTCCGTGGCAAGCAACTCGAACATGGATTGCAAGTGTCGCGGCGCCCCCGCAACGACGCAAGGCCACCGCCCCAAGGAGCGGGATCGTCCCCGCCCGTCTCGAACGCCCCCGATCGATTCCCCGGGGACGGGACAAGTCCTTCCCTCAATCTCCTCCACGGGTGCAGAACATGGCGTCGCCATAGCTGAAGAATCGATAGCGCTCGGCGACCGCCTCCGCGTAGGCCCGTCGCACCCGTTGTCCACCGGCGAAAGCCGACACCAGCATCAGCAGCGTCGACTCCGGCAGGTGGAAGTTCGTAATGAGCGCATCGACCACGCGAAACCGAAACCCCGGCGTGATGAACAGCCGAGTCTCGCCCGAGTCCGCCCCGCTCGCCGCGGCGGCTTCCAGCGTTCGGACGACCGTGGTGCCAACGGCAACGACTCGTCCCTCGCAAGCGTCAAGCCGTTCCCGCGTCGCCGCCGGAATCTGGTAGCGCTCCGCGTGCATTCGATGCTCCGACACGTGCTCCGCCCGCATCGGCTGAAACGTGCCAGCACCGACGTGCAGCGTCACTGCCGCCACGTCCACACCCCTATCCCGAACCGCGCCAAGCACGCTTTCGTCAAAATGCAAACCCGCCGTCGGCGCAGCCACCGCACCAGCGTGCCGGGCAAACACCGTCTGATAGCGTTCTGCGTCCCCGTCGTCGTCCGCACGCTCGATATAGGGCGGAAGCGGCACGTGGCCATGACGTTCCAGAACCGCCGCCACGCCCTCGGGAAACTCCAGCACGTAGAACTCGCCCCCACGCTCCAGCACACGGAGCGAGACGTCCGCCACCTGCACGCGCCGGCCCGGCTTCAGCGGCTTGCTGGACCGAACCTGGCACAGCGCCCGCCGATCATTCTCGATGCGCTCAACGAGCATCTCGGCGCGGCCGCCGCTGTCCTTCACGCCGTGCAGCCGCGCCTTGATGACCCGAGTGTCGTTCACCACCAAGAGATCGCCTGGCGCAAGCAACTCGGGCAAGTCCACAAACCGGCGATGCGCGAGACCCGCCGCGCCAAGCACCAGCAAGCGGCTCGCCGAGCGCTGCTCGCCGGGCCTCTGGGCGATCAGCTCCGGCGGCAGGTCGAAGGCAAAGTCGGAACGCCGCCAGTCACGCGAGGCCACAGCGCCCGGTCAGCCGCCCTGGCGGCGTACACCTTCGCCGGCGCCGCCAACCGCATTCACCGTGGGGTCGCCTCGATAGGTCACCGTGCCGCTGCCGTTGATCTGCACATCGAGGCGCTGCTCCACCCAAACCAACGCCTGCCCTGAACCCACAATCTCGACTTTCGCAGCGCCCGTCGTCCTGAGGCCCGTGGAGCGGTGCAGGCCGGAACCGCCGATGTCCACGTTCAGGTCTCCCGCGGTACCGGTTGCCGTAACCCGCCCCGAACCATCGATCTGGCTGACGAGCCGCGACGCACTCACGTCATCGAGCGTGACCTGCCCAGACCCCTCCACATCCGCCACCACGGTGGGCGCTTGCGCGGACGCCACTCGAATCTCGCCCGAGCCATAGACGATGAGCATCAAGCCATCGGCGGCCGGCACATCCTGCACCGCCGCACGACCGCTCCCGGAGACGCGCAACACCTTGATTTCAGGCAACGAAACCACGAACTCGATGGGATACGTGGCACGCACCCCCTCACCCCAATCGCTGTCCCGCCGCAGCACGAGCGTGTCGCCATCCACCTCGACCACCACGGATGGCATCACGTTGTCCTCCGCCGACACCGACACGCCAAAGGCGCCGGGCGTCACGGAGAGTTCCCCGTCCCCCACAAGGCTGATGCTAGTGAAACCGGTGACGTCATGCGAAACCACCGTCACCTCCCCGGAGCCGCGCTCGGTGTAGCACGCCCCCAGCGAGACGACGCAAGCCGCCCAAAGAAACGCCGCGAACTGCCTGCGCAAGAGCCGTCTCTCCCCGAAAGCGAAGAATCTTACTCCACGCAGAAGGCGCCGGAATCCTTGACTACCTGCCCCCGAACCCCACAATGACGCTCGCGCTTCGAACCCAAGCCTGGGTGGCGAAATTGGTAGACGCGCCAGACTCAAAATCTGGTATGGGCAACCATGTGAGAGTTCGAGTCTCTCCCCAGGCACCACAATCGACTTCGCGCCGTGAAAAATGGATCGGGTTGCGGCGGGTCGAAGACGAACTCAGCCCCCAGTCTCCGCCGCCTCCTCCTGTGGCAGGTCCTTCCGCGTCGAGTGCATGATGACGATGCGGCGTTCGCGGAAGCGCCATTCGCCGCTGCGCTTTTCGAGCACGTCGCGGTAGATGCCGCGAAGGAAGATGGGGCTGCCGAGCTTGCGCGAGTGACCGTCGGCGTCGTAGTAGGTTTCGGCCGTCGCGCGGCTGCCTTCGATCCGAATGGCCGGGGCATAGACGAGATGCCTGAGGTCCACAACCGGGTCTCGCATCTTCTCGATCCATCGCTCCTGGCCCCTGCGAATGCCCTCTGCGCCGTCATTGCGCGAGCGTTCGCCGAACCAGAGGGTCGCGTCGTCCCAGAAGAGGGAGACCAAGTCGTCTGCGGTACCCGTGTCGGCCACGAAGCAGTACCGGGCAATGAGATTGTGGATTTCGAGGTAGTCGTCCATAGACTGGCCGTGGCAGTGGGCACACAGGCACCCTATACCGCACGCCGTCAGACCTCAAAGCGTCGAAGGCCGCCCGGCGCTTCACCGTGCGCGAGTTATCCCCAGGTCAGCCCTGCCTACCTCGCGGGGCCAGTTGGCACCCGAGCATCGCGGGAGCGATCCATACAAACCGTCAGGTGACCACGGCGGAGCGCCAGAATGCACGCCACGACGAATTCGAACCGCTACTCCAATGGAGCGTGGAAGTAGAAGCAAAGCCCATCCGGCGCCACCACGAAGAAGACCTGATACTTGCCGTCGTCGCGTTCATCGACCCGCCAGTTTCCGACCGAGACCCCCTTGGCCTCTAGCTCGTCCCGCGCCTCGGCAATGCCGTCAACCAGAATGGCCGCACCATCCTGACTCGCATCGCCACCGTTGACGGCAAACCCAATCCGGGTGCCGTCTCGCTCCATGATCACCGTAGGCACGGGACTCTGCCGGCGTTCCACCTCACGCAAGCCGAACTTCTCGCCATACCACTCGGCCGCCCGGTCGATGTCCTCAACCGGCAACGCAAGCACATCGTCCTGAAACGGATAGGCTGCCTTGTAAAGACCCCGGTCACTCATCCCCGGCTCCGCCCCTCAAGTCCCCACAACCCTATCGCACCGCCGAGCAGACGATCAACAGACGAGTGAGACTCTCGCGGAGCCGTCCCCCGTGCCGGCCACCGCCGCATCAAGTACCTCGCGGGCGCGCTTGTGAAATGGCATCTCAATGCGATGCGCGTAAACGAGCAGATTGGTGTCGATTGCAATCAAGTGCCGTGGCTTCGGTAAATCTCGTCACGGATCTGACTCCATGGCGCGCCGCGGAACTCGGCCGTGAGACCGTTGCCGCCATATGTCGGAAAGTCCAGATGTCGCCGCACCGCCCTCCGCCGGGCCTCCAAGCTACGCTGCAAGCCTTCCTCAACCAATCCGCGTAGCGTGGTGCCTTCCCTCCGGGCCACGCGTCTAGCTTGTTCGAGCAACTCGTCTGGGTCACCCACATTTCGCTTACGTCGAGACCATGTCCCCGATGCCCACGCAAACGCAAGAGCGACTCGGAAGCTCGCTACGCTGTTCGGCGGCACGTACTTGGCGAACTCCTCGATCATTGTGCCCCCTCCGCCATCTGTGGCGCTCAGTCGCGCCTGATTCGGGCGACTCATCCATTCAAGGCTCGATTAGGCCGATCACGAACTCCTGATGCATCCGCTTCTCAATGCGTGATGTCCGGGTCTTTCCCCAGCGGGTCGGCACCATGCGCTTGTCGCGGTCTAGCGAGTTCCTGTCCGTAAATTCGCAACGGACTGATTGAACTGGGAAAAGGTTCCTTCGGTCGGGTGTTGAACCGGCGTTTCGGCTAGCATTGGATCGTTCCCCAACGAGCCAACG
>VXSY01000297.1 GCA_009837725.1 Gammaproteobacteria bacterium
CGGCACGCACTTCGCAACCCCCACCGCCGGCCACGTCCGCCCCCGCCCCGAAGGCGGCTACTGGTTCGACGTGGGTTGAAGGAAGGGACGTGTCTGCAGGACTCCACGGCGACGGAATGCGTCGCGAATTGCTTTGGGCCTATGACAGCTCCCGTTGTGGGAAAGGAACAGATGCGAACGCTCAGAGCCAACAATGCGACCGTTTGCGCCGCGTTTTTCGACTGATGATTCGAACTCGCTTTGCTGGCGGTGGTGACGACTTGGCGGGCGAAGGTCTTAGGCTTTGCTTGCCCCGCAGAGCGATGAGAAGTCGCAGGCACCGCACTTGCGCTTGCTCGGGGTTGGCGTTAGGCGGAGGGAACGGAGGGACTTCGCTGCGCTACGGGTTTTCTTCCGCACGTCGTCCATAAACTCCTCGTCCACCGCACGAGGTCTTGCCTCGCCTTCTCGCAGCTCATAGATCTCAACAAAGTCAGCGTCTCGTCCGGTAAGTTCCTCGTAGCCGAGCGCATAGGTGTGGAGTTGATGCTCGGTGACTTCCTCTTCTTGACTCCGTTCGTTGGACTTCAGATCGACGATCGTGACCTCGTTCGTGTCGGTCCGCCGCACAAGGTCAATGCGGCCTCGAATGCGAACACCGTCACCCAAGTTCACCTCGACGTTTTGCTCCGAGAACTCAATCTGGTCGAACCGGTCCTTGTTGTCCTCGATGTATTTGCGGATGTCACGGCGGGCCGCCTTTTCGAGGTCTTCCCGGAGCTGGCCGAAGGCGTAGGGTGTCCGCAGATGTCGTTCCACAAGCTCAGGCACACTATCAACGTCGACGGGCTTGCCGTCCATCGCGCGGTAGTGGACTTCCGCCAGTGCATCGTGCAGGGACTTGCCGTAGCCCATGGGACGTTGGATCGGAGCATTGAATCCGTAGAGGACTCGGAGCTTGAACTGGTAGGGGCATTCGAACATGTACTTCAGATCTGAAAACGAAAACTCGACGTCAGCGACGGACGCCCGGGGCGTTGGCTTCATACGTGGTCGACTTTCGTAGCTCGACATTCGCCTCTTGACATGCTTAGACGCAAGCACTCATCCCAGAACTTGGATTTGCGCTTGTACAGCTGATTCGTGGGTACCGGTGCCCAGGTCATGTGAAGGAACTTCATGCTCCTCGTCATAGCGACGTAAAACAGGCGGCGCTCGTCTGACTCCGATGCGTCATAGCGGTCAGCGTTCTCAAACGCTTTTCGAGGAACGACTTGCCACAACCCGCTCTTGCGCAATTGGGATGGGAACCGATTCCGGAGCAATGCAGGCAAGAACACGACCGGCCACTCTCGCCCCTTTGCTTGGTGAACAGTGGTGATCTGGACGGCGTCCGGCGTGACGTACGCCGTGTCTTGCGAGCCTTCGCCGTATGTGTCGTCCCCGTCGTAGTAAAGGAACGCGGCGAATCCGTGAAATGAGCTCCAAGTTTGGTCTGCGAAGTGAACGGTTTCCCAGTCGGTGATTGCCTCGCTAAAGCGACCAAGGTTGAAGAGGGCTGCCTGCCCACGGGAGTCGGCAACATTCTCCTCGCGAAGCTGAATGAGTTCTAGGAACCTGAGGAAGACCGCCTGAATGCTCGGCAGCCCGTCCGATTCTTGCGCTACACCATCACGGATGCCCTCGGCGTACGTCAGTGCGTCTGCCAGTTTGCGGGCGGGTGTTCCGAGACTAGAGCTCTTCCACGCGTTGCGGACCGAATCTCGCTCGGGCGCATTACGTTTGTTCTTTCCGTGCCCGATCGGATGGCCACTAATGTAGTGGAAAAGCAGGCGCGCTGCATCTGCTTCTGGGGCTTCGAAGAGGTTGGCTATGCCTGCGACCACAAACGGGATGCCCGCCTTAGCCAGGGCCTCTGCGATTATGGAGCCGTTGTTTCTGACGCTGCGCAGCAGGATTGCCATGTCGGACCAAGCCAATCCTCGACTTTCGCCACGATCTGTAAACCGGATCCCACGTAGGGACTTGATTGTGTCGGCAATGTAGGAGGCTTCTTGGGCGGGTGTATCGAACGACAACGCCACGATGTCCCCCTTTTCGAGCTCCTGGCTGCCTCCAAAGGTCATCGACTTAGGCAAGCGATCATCGATCGAACCGACAAAGCGACTCGCTGTTTCGATCACGCCCACGCTGGATCGGAAATTGTCCTGCAAGCGAATCTGTTGCACATCGGGATAGCGATCCTCGAAAGTGAGGATGTTGTCTACCGCACTGCCACGCCACTGATAGATCGTCTGATCGTCGTCCCCAACCACACAAAGCCCGGCACCAAGATCGTGCAGGTGCTTGATGAGGCGCTCTTGGACGGGATTCACGTCTTGGTACTCGTCCACGATGACGTATTTGATGCGCTTGGCAAGGCGCTTTCTGAGGTCTGCGTTCTTGTCCAGCTCTTGAGCTGCCAGATCGAGCAAACCGGAGAAGTCCAGATAGCCGTCATCGTCGGTCTGTGCGCAATACAGTGGCAGGCCAACTTTCGCTACCGAGCAGTCGCGAAGGTAGCGTCGCTGGATGTCATCCTCGCGCAGAGCGCTCAATGCTGCGGTGTAACGCTCCGTATCCACGTAACGCCGAAGAGGTCGGCCGTTCGCCGCCTTGCACTCCGTCAACCCCGTCTTTTTCGAGTTCCGATCCACATAGAGCTTCTGCCTGATGGCGTCGAGCGGCTCGTGCTTGAGGTATTTCGGCACCTCGCTCTTGAGCAGTTCTTGGCAGAAACCGTGAATTGTACCGACGTACATCTCGGCTGCGCCGATCGGCATTTCTCCAAGGGCGTCCTTCGTTCGCGCCAGGATCCGCTCCTTGAGTTCTGCGGCGGCCTTGTTGGTGAAAGTGAAGGCAATGATGTTCTCAGGCTTGAGCCTGGCTCGTCGGCGAGTGAGCAAATGTGCGACTCGGCGGGCGACGACCTCGGTCTTGCCTGAGCCCGCGCACGCAATGAGCTGAAGGTTTCGGCCGCTGTAGCGGATCGCCTGTTGCTGCGGTTTGGTGAGCTTCAAAGTTGGGCTTGCCTCCTTTTTGTGCTGCCCGGCTAAAGCAGCATGGTGTCGTGGCCAAGGACTTCGACGAGCTCCGTCTCTGCGGCCTCGGCAAGTCGAGCGTCGAATGTTGCGAGGGCGATTCCGCGGCGTTTGGCGACCTCGAGATAGGCGGCGTCATAGACCACGAGGCTAAGGCGGTCTGCGAGGTCGACAATCTCGTCCATGTCTCCCTCGCTATCCTCGATCAAGCTGAAGTCCGCGAGTTCGGCGAGGCGAGACTCGAGCCCATGGTCGTCAATCCGCTTTCTCCGCTTCGCCATTAGCAGGATGTTGCGGACTTCATACGGGAACACGGTCGGCACGATGCCTTCTTGCGTACTGAGCCGGGCGAGAATTGGCTTCGCGCTAACGTGCTGCACCTCGTCAGGCAATAGCTGTGCCCCCATCACGGAGGCATCGATCACGATGGCCACGTTAGGCGCGACCCTCTTCACGCCATTCCCTGATTTCCTCTTGGGTAGTTGGTTTCGACTCGCGTTGGCGTGCCTCTGCCCGCTTGATGGCGCGATTCACCAAGAACTCACGGAACGTCTTGTCGTTACCGGTAAACTCGCTTTGGTTCACCCTAGTGTATCGCCACTCTTGGCCCGTTGCCTTGGTTACGCGACGGCACCAGGCCTCAGCGGCAGCGTCCTTTTCTTCGGTTCCCTCCCAAACTCGGCCTTTGGTTTCCACGAGCCAGTGCGTTTCCACGCCATCTCGCTCCTGCACCATCACCCAGTCGGGGTAGTAGAACCCAATCGCACCACTCGGCTTCAGGTAGTCAATGCGGAACTTCGCAGCCGAGGCGCCTTGCTCGGTGGTCGCAAGGGCACCAAATCGCACCACGTCCTCTGCTCGTTCCAGGAATTGTGCGAACTGACGCTCGAATCGGTTGTAGGTGGCCACGCGGTTGAAGACGGTCTTCCTGGCCTGCCGCCAGAGTGGCAAATCTCGTCGCCACTTGAATGGCTTTGTTTCCGAGAGCTGATGGTACTGGATTTCCAACTCTATCGACCGGCGCTCCACTGACAGCTTGCCCAACTCGGTGGCGAGGTACTTCGCGATACCCTCCCTAAGGTCCAAGCGCGAAAGATGGGAACGTACGGCATCGTTCTCCAAGTCGACATCGCGACCGAAGCATTGGTGCTCCACGTATTCGCGCACGATTGGATATACGCGCTGGAACTGCATGGGGAGGCCCGCCAAGGACAGTGCCTTGTTCGTAATGTCGGTTAGAAGATCGCTCGCCAACGAAGACCGAGGTTGGAACTCGTCCTGACCGACTCCCGCCTCGGGGGTTGCGAAATCCATTCTTAGTATGACACGATATGGTTCGCTTAGGTCCTCGCTCTCGAAAATGGGTCGCAAGGCTTGGGTGTCGATATCTTCTAGCCGTTGCACATTGTGAGTGAGACTCGGTTTCGTTATGGGCAATCCGATGTCAAATCCCCTGCGTTGCTTCAATGGTTGCACAGTCTCCGGCGGGGTCGGATCGGTCGACTTGGAGATAACGCCCACACCTTCAGCTTCCAGTTGCTCCTGTAGAACCCGGAGCAGGTTGCGCGTTCCTAGAACCTCCAACGTCTGAGTTTTATCTGGGCTGACTCCTTCCATCAGGCGCAAGCCCCGCCCGACGACCTGCTCGGGCAGAATCTCAGAGCTCGCAGTGAATGGCCGCAAGCCCAATACGACCGAGACGTTGCGGACATCCCATCCTTCGCGGAGCATCATGACGCTTACGATTACCCTTGTTTCGTTTTTGGGCGCGTCGATGTCTTGGGCAACCCGACGTGCCTCCTCAAGGTCCTTCTTCCTCACGTCTCCTGCTCCGTCCGTGTGGATAACGAGGACTTCTGATGGCTTGAACGCCCCATTCTTGCGAAGGCTCTCGCCAATTGCATCAGCGAAGCTGTTCTTTTCTACCATGATGAAGAGAACGGGACGGATACCCAGCGGGGCGTAGGCCGCAGAGTGCTCCTGCAGCCGATGTACAGCCGCATCGATCCAATACGCGTACTTCTCGACGACGTTTGTCCTATTGATGCCCTCTGGATCCTCGGCTGGTTGAGCCGAGTCGGCCTCCTTGGTCACGATGACCGGCGCTTTGACGATTCTGTCCTCCACCGCCTGTGCCAGCGGGTAGTCACAGACGGTCCAAGGGAAGTACATTCCCCCTTGATCCTTGGGGGTGGCGGAGAAGTCAAGCCACAGGGTCAAACCATCTGCCACGGCTTGGTGGGCCGACAGAAGCGACTGCGTCCACTTCAGTCTATGGTCATGGACGTGGTGCGCTTCGTCGTTTAGCACGATGAGATCATTGAATGAGTAAGCGCGTTCAAGCAGGGACTTCTCGTGAACCGCGACCGGGTCTTTGGAGGGTCTTCTGCCCACGATCGCATCGACCGCATTGGTAGGCCCGGCCTCTTGTTGACGTTCGTACAGCTGCTGAATGTTGGCCAGGATCAGATTGCCCGATGGGTCAGGGTCTCCCGCATCTCCGCGCAATAGAACTTTCTGGCGGAACCGGCCTTTCCATTCTGGTGGCACCAAGGGAAGTTCGCGGAACACCCGATTGGCGGCAAAGTCCTTGGCGAGGCGTTGATACACGATTACGTTTGGGGCGACAATCAGGAAATTCGTAGAAAGCGGGGAGTTCGGAACGAGCTTCTTGTGGAGGTGCGACCAAACGACCACCATCGCCATCACCCACGTTTTGCCAGCACCAGTTGCCAGCTTGAACGCGAAACGACGTAGATTGTCTGGCGGAAGCTCTTGCTCCCCTGTTCGGTTCAACTCAGGCACGAAGCGCCGAATTCGCCTTGTGCCGTCGGGCCGGGTTTCGATTTCTACGTTCGGTGATACTAGATCGACGTTGAACGTCGTCGCGTACGAGTTGATTAAGGCGTGAGTATCCTCAACGGATGCGATCTCAACCAGCCACGCTAGAGTCTCAATCGCCTCTCGCTGGCAGAAGTAGTAGCGGAGCGTACCGTCGAATCCAGCAATGTCGTGATCCTCATCGAACCAATACCCGAACAAGCGGCGCGTGATGTCAGAGCCGCCTGGGTAGCCATCGTCGCGCCACTTGTCTACGGAAGCCCTGATTTTCGGTACGAGCAATAGGTCGCTATGCCGCCGGCCGTCTTCGACACGCCATCCTGTAGGGGCGCCATCGTCCTTGACTAGGTGCTCGGAAGGGGCCAACCATGCGCAACGTCCACCAATCTCGGGCAGATCCTTGTCATATTTGATTACAGCTTGCGCCATTAGGCTATCGAACCGTTATGTCAACGGCTTGAGACGTGTCGTTGCCGAAGACATCCACCACTTTCACCAATATGCGGAAATCGCCACGTTGGTCATAGGTGTGTTCTGCCGAAACAACCGGCAATGAACGGTCCCTCCGCGTTCGATACGCAACCCAGCCCTGCATGAAACTATCGTGCTGGAAATCCCAATCCACGGCCCAGTAGTCAATGTAGTCCGACCAGGAGTTGACCTTTTGTCGAACCTCATCTGGTATAAGCTCCGGGCTGGGAATCACGAAATCTTGAAGGGCTAGGCGGACCGTCCTGCGCTTGCCACGGATTCTCTCCGTTTTCACATCCATATACGCAAGTTCAAAGAAGCGAACGTCGCCCCTATCTATCGCTTGTTGCTCCATAACTTCACGCGGAATGTAAAGTAATCGAAGCTTCACGCCTCGGTCCCTTGCGACCCGCTGCATCAGACCGCCTTGCCGAAGGTCACTCCGTCCGCCGAGCCCCATCTCCCATTCCCAGCCAAGCACATGAAGTTCGTGTGCCTTTAGATGTACGCATTCTTCGACCGCACTTTGGATGTCGTCGATGGTAACGGGTGCATCGACTGCGCCGATATGCACCAAGGCATTGCCCTTGCGGCCATGAACATGTGCCAAGCCCGGAATAGGGTTGGCACCGTACAACCTGAGGATGAAGGTGAGATACTCGTACAGAGCACGTTCGGTGAGTGGTGTGTTCCGGCGCTTGGTGAACGTGGCGCCTTGCCAGTGTTGGCGTTCGTACTTTCCGAGATTGAGTATCTCGAAGGGCTTGCAATCCTTGATGTCGAGCAGCCGCTTGCGGCTAACGTGAACACCCCAGCGTCCAAGGTCGCAACCAAGCCAGCGGCGACCGAGTTTTTCCGCGACGGCTAGAGTGGTTCCAGAGCCGCAGAAGAAATCGGCAACTAGATCACCCTCCACCGATGATGCCGTAATGGCCCGCTCCAACAGCGCTTCCGGCTTTTGTGTAGGGTATCCTGTTCTTTCGTGGCCGACAGGATTGATCATCGATATATCCCACATATCTGGCATCGGTACGCCCTTGGTTGGCTCGTCCGTCAGGATAGAACGCCGAATCCCGTCTTCGCCGATTATGCTCTTCCACGACTTACCTTGAGCGCTTGATTTTGCTGATTTGGGTATGTACAGCTGGTTGAATCGATGACGTCCTTTTTTCTTGGCGTAGAACAAAATCGTATCGTGGTTGCGGGCGAACATGCTCCCGGCGATGTTCCAACGTCGGTAGTACCAGGCAATCTGGTTAAGGAAATTTTCCGGGCCGAACACCTCATCCATTGCCATACGTACAAGCGCGTTGACATGCCAATCGCAATGAACGTAAATGCTGCCGCTCTCTGCTAGCAAATCACGCATCTGCTGGATGCGTACTCGTATCATGTCGATAAAGGAGCTTAGGCCTGCACCCCAGGTGTCTCGGTATGCCTTCTCCTCGATGCTGGTTCGCATCTTCTCCACCAATTTCTGCTTCAAAAGAGAAGTCTGCGCCCGTGGCGAATGGGGGATCTATGTAGATGAGGTCGATCTTCCCGGCGAATTTATCCTGGAGGGATTCCATCACCAGCAAATTATCGCCCCAGATCAGCTTGTTTCGCCAGCCTTCGTCGAAGGTGGTGCCTTCTGATCCGTGATATGTATCGAAGAGCGTAGGTTGTGCTTTGATGGTAGCATCGCGAGCAGCCCGGCTCTCGTTGACCTTTTCGATGACTTGAAATGGTAGCGCGACTCGCGGCGTCTCGCGTAGGGTTCCATCGTCATTGTACTTGCCCGGCCAGACCAACTCGGGCTTGGTTACACGTACCATTCCTGGCGGCGGGTTAGGTAGATAGGTACCGGAGTGCTCGCGTTCTGCGTCCGGTTGAGGGACTTCGTTCATGGCTGGGCGGGAGTCCGGCTCGGAGTTGGGTGTTGCTGCGGCCTCGGCTGCAAGCAATCGGGCGATCAGAGCCCTTTTCCGTCCCTTCGAACTGATGTCCAGAGCGTCGCAGACGGCCTTGACGTGAATCTCGGAAAGATGTGGGAGCAGGGACCTGGCCGAAGCTCGCGGCGTACGAGACAGGCGAGTCCGCATGTCGTCGGCGCTCCGACGGTCGATGTTCGTGAGGTCGAAAGACAAGATGGCCGCCTTCAGTTCGTCGCGGCTCATCGCTTGCAATACGGCGTGCTTCAGCTCCATCGAGCCGAAGCGTAATTGCCCATTGCCTTTATAGCAACCCTGCGTTGCGGAAGCTGAATGTCGTGGTGGAGGACACGATCACATGGTCGAGCACGCGCAATTCGACGGTGTCTGCCGCTAGGACAATGGCACGGGTGATCAGCTTGTCTCGGTCACTTGGATTGACGTTCCCGCTCGGGTGGTTGTGCGCCAAAACGAGCGCCGCCGCGCTTCGCCGAAGCGCACCTTCGACAATGCGGCGGGGATAGACGGCGGCGCGGTCAACCGTGCCCTCCTGCATTCGTTGGACACCGTTGGGCAGCAACCGGTGTGCTGTATCGAGGAAGGCCACCTCGAACACCTCGTTCATCAGACTTCCGATCCGAAGACGCCAGAAATCGAGCAGGCGTTCTGTGGTTTGCGATGGCTCCGCCTGCTCCGTGGCTTGCTGGAGGTACACAGCCGCAACTCCTTGGACCATTGCGAGCGACGTCGCGGCCACCTCGCCGACTCCCGCCACGGTACGGAGTTCCTCGATCGGTGCATCCAATGCGCCGCGCAAGGTGCCAAATCGAGCAAGAAGCGCTTTTGCGGCTGGCTTGGTGTCACGGCGCGGGATCGCGAGCGTTAACAGTAGTTCCAGGACTTCGTGCTCGGCGAAACCAGCAAAACCAGCTTTGAGAAAGCGCTCTCGCAGGCGCTTCCGATGGCCGTGGTAGTGCGGTCGATTGCCGGCCCGAGCCTTTGTCTGAGGTTGCATTGTCATGCTGCGCTAGGAGCATCGCCCGAGGGCGGGTCCGCATCATGCAAGTCGGGATGCTGCAAACTGGGCCAGGGTGCGTAGGCCCTCGCGGTAGGGGTTCGGTGGCAGGTTGTCGGTTGCTGCCAGTGCCCTTCGCAGTTCCATGCTGGCGCACTCACGGGTGTGGGCCAGGGCGCCGGTGCGGCGGACGGCGGTGAGGACTTCGGGGAGGCGGCTCGCGGAGCGGGATGCGATGGATTCGCGGATGAGTCGGGCCTCCGCGGCGCTGCCGTTGCGGGTGGCGTGGATCAGGGGCAGTGTCATCTTGCCTTCGGCGAGGTCGTTGCCGGCATCCTTGCCCATCACGTCGCGCTCGCCGGCGTAGTCGAGCCAGTCGTCCACGAGTTGGTAGGCGAGGCCGAAGTGCAGGCCGTAGTTCTTGAGCGCGGCGGTGGTGGCGGGATTCGCGCGGGCGAGGGCGGCACCCGTGTGGGCAGAAGCCTGGAACAGCATTGCGGTCTTGCGGCGGATGATCTCCATGTATTCGCGTTCGTCGATGTCGGCGTTGCCGATGTTGGCGAGCTGCATCACCTCACCTTCGGCGACGCGGTTCGTCGCTTCGCTGATGATGGCCATGACCGGCATCGAGTCGAGCTCCACCATCAGTTCGAAAGCGCGGGAGTAGAGGAAGTCGCCTACGAGCACGCTAGGGCCATTGCCCCACAGTGTGTTGGCGGTGGCTTGGCCGCGGCGCAGGGGGCTGTGATCTACCACGTCGTCGTGCAGCAGGGTGGCGGTGTGCAGGAACTCGATCACCACGGCGAGGCGCACTGGCCCGTCCATTCCTTCGTGGCCGCATAGGCGAGAGGCGAGGAGTGCGATCAGCGGTCGCAGACGCTTGCCGCCAGCGCTGACGATGTGGCGGCCAATCTCCTCGATGAGCGGCACTGGCGAGGAGAGCTGTTCCGGAATTAGGCGATTGACAGCCTCGAACTCGCCGCGAACGAGGCGGAAGACGGCATCGGGACCCGTTGCGGTGCAGGCAATCGCTGCATCTGGCGTGGCGAGTGGTTCGGCAACGGGGGACGCTGGCATGTACGAGGGCTCCGGGTCTCGTTCGCAATGTGGGTGCGGCGCTTGACCGCCCACGTGCGTTGTATTCGGCTCGTCGCATCCGTAGAATGCCGCGCCTTTGCCGGCAGGCTGATTCGGCGGTGCGATTGGCGTCAGGCCGGCATCCCGGCGGCGGCGCTTTGTCAAGGCGCGGGATTCTAATACACCTTGGCTGCGCAGCCGGGCGTTTGTCGCAGTTGTGAATGGGAGGCCCCGCCGGTGGAGGCTAGAGCGGCAGGAGCAGAACGCATGTTTGCGGTATTCGAAAGCGGCGGAAAACAGCATCGCGTGTGCGAAGGCGACGTGGTGCAGCTCGAACGACTGGCGGCCGATCCCGGTGACGAGGTGGTGTTCGACCGGGTGTCGCTCATCGCGAGCGGTGACGACGTGCAGGTTGGCACGCCTTACCTAGACGGCGGGGCGGTTACCGGCCAAGTCGTGGAGCAGGGCCGGTCTCGCAAGATCCGCGTGATCAAGTTCAAGCGCCGCAAGAACTACATGCGCACCAAGGGGCACCGCCAGCACTTCACGACGGTGCGGATCACCGGCATTTCGGCAGCCTGAGGGCGCCGGCGGAAGGAGAGCCTGGGATGGCACACAAGAAGGCAGGCGGCAGCACGCGCAATGGACGCGACTCGGAGTCGAAGCGTCTCGGCCTCAAGAAGTTTGGCGGCGAGGCTGTGCTGGCCGGCAACATCATCGTTCGTCAACGCGGCACGAAGTTCCATCCGGGCGCCAACGTCGGCTGCGGGCGGGACCATACGTTGTTCGCAACGGCGGACGGCTTCGTCAAGTACGAGCGCTTGGGTGGTCATCAGCGACGCACAGTCAGCGTCCTGCCGTCGCTCTGAGGCGCGCCGCAAGGCGCGAGCACGCCCGCCCGAAGGCACGCTTCGACAAAGGCACTTGAGCAGAGGGTTCCTCGGTCCTTGCAGTCGGGTATGTACCGATGCGGTTCGTTGACGAGGCCGTCATCGATGTCGAGGCGGGGAAGGGCGGGGATGGCCACCTGAGCTTTCATCGTGCCCGCAACGTCCCCCGGGGCCGGCCGGACGGCGGCAACGGCGGCGAGGGTGGATCGGTTTTGCTGGTGGGCGATGCCGCCCTCAACACACTGGTTGACTTCCGGTTCAACCGGGTCTTCCGCGCCGATGCAGGAGCCTCGGGTGGCGGAAACGAGCGCACCGGCGCTGCCGGCAAGACACTGTGCGTCGCGGTGCCGGTGGGGACCACGGTCTTGGACGATGCCAGCCTAGAACTCCTGGGCGACGTGACGGAAGCGGACCAGACGCTCACGGTCGCCGCCGGGGGTGGGCGAGGGCTCGGCAACGCGCACTTCAAGTCGGGCTCCAACCGCTCGCCGCGCCGCACTACCCCTGGACACCCCGGCGAAGTGCGTCGCGTTCGGCTGCAGTTGAAGGTGATGGCCGATGTGGGCCTCCTAGGAGCGCCGAATGCCGGCAAATCCACGCTCATCAGCCGCATGTCGGCGGCGCACCCACGCATCGCGGACTATCCCTTTACTACGCTCACGCCAAACCTCGGCGTCGTTCGGGTCGGGCCGGGCGCGAGCTTTCTCATGGCAGACGTGCCTGGGCTGATCGCTGGGGCCGCACAGGGAGCGGGTCTTGGCGTTCGGTTTCTGCGCCATCTCACACGCACGCGTCTCATTGCCCATCTCGTGGACATTGCACCCCTCGACGGCAGCGATCCGGTTCATGCGGTGGCAACCATCGAAGACGAGCTCTACGCCTTCAGCGAGGCGTTCCGCGAGCGCGACATCCTCATCGTCGCCACCAAGACCGACTTGGTCGCGGACGACTCCGCTTTGCGGCGCCTGCGCCAAGCCTACCCGTACCGCCGGGTGTTCGCGGTGTCGGCGGCCACGGGGGAAGGGGTGGACGAACTCGCCGAGGCGCTGATGCGCGAAGTTGAAACTCTCCGCCAGAGGCTTGTCGATGACGACGAGTTTGCCGTGCAGGATCGGCGCATCATGGAGGCCATGCGTGCCGACGTGCTTGCCGGTGTCGAACCGCGACGACAGTTGTCGGCCGGCCAGTGGGACGACGACGAATGACGACGCGAGCGCGGAGGGTTCCACTCCGGCTCGAACGCGATGCCGAGTTGCGCCGGGCGCTAGCCGGGTCTGCAACCTGGGTGGTGAAGGTCGGCAGCGCGTTGCTGACCGGCGAAGGAGAGGGCCTGAACCTCGATCGGATTGCGGGTTGGTGTCGCCAGATTGGCGCGCTGATGGCCAGCGGCAAGAGGGTCGCGGTGGTGTCGAGCGGAGCGGTGGCGGAAGGCTGCCGACGCTTGGGCTTCCACGAGCGCCCCGGCACTGTGCATGACCTGCAGGCAGCCGCCGCCGTGGGCCAGATCGGTCTTGCGGAAGCCTATGAGCGCGGCTTTCGCGATGTTGGGCGCAACACCGCGATGGTGCTGTTGACGCATGACGATCTCTCCAGCCGCGAGCGCTACCTCAACGCCCGCGCGACCCTCAGCACCTTGCTCTCCCTGGGCGTCGCGCCAGTCGTGAACGAGAACGACTCCGTAGCCACCGACGAGATCAAACTCGGCGACAACGACACTCTGGCAGGGCGGGCAGCAAGCCTGTTGTCGGCGGATGCATTGGTGATCCTCACCGACCGCGACGGCTTGCACGAAGATGATCCGGCGAAGAACCCTGGCGCTCGCCTCGTGGTTTCGGCGGCTGCCGCGGACCCACGCCTGGATGCGATGGCCGGGGACGCCGGGCGTCTCGGGCGGGGGGGCATGGCGACCAAGTTGAAGGCGGCACGCTTTGCGGCGCTCTCCGGGTCGAGTACGGTCATAGCCAACGGCGCAGAAACCGACATCCTGCTGCGGTTAGCGCGGGGGGAGGCCGTCGGAACGCTGCTCGCGGCAGACGTTGCGCCGCTCGATGCCCGCAAGCGCTGGCTCGCCGGGCACCTGCGCGAAAAAGGTTCCGTGCAATTGGATGCGGGTGCCGTTCGCGCCTTGCGCGACGGCGGCAGCATCCTCCCGGTCGGCGTCACCGCCGCGACTGGCAAGTTCCGACGCGGCGACATGGTGCGCGTGCTGGCCCCCGATGGCGCAGAAGTCGCCAAGGGCCTCGCCAACTACGACGCTGGAGAAACCCGCCGCCTGCTCGGCCACAACTCGAGCGAAATCGAAAGCCTGCTCGGCTATGTGGACGAACCGGAACTGATAGGACGCGACAATCTGGTGGTATTGGCGGCGGGAAGCCCTGATTGAGCGGGGCGAGTGCGTGGGAACTCCTGGAGTTCCCAGCTCGCCGAATCGCCGCTCAGGGAACGGAGCAGCTTCCGCGCCACCGCCAACGCCCGTCTCGCGGGTCGAGGCTGGTGCTATGCGGCGAGTTTCTTGACCCGGGCCGTCAGGCGGGATTTGTGCCGGGCGGCCTTGTTCCTGTGCATGACTCCCTTGGTGACCATCCTGTCGATGACCGGGATTGCGCGGCCCAAGGCGGCGCGGGCCTCGTCGGCGTTGCCGGCGATGATGGCGGATTCGACCTTCTTGATGAAGGTGCGGTACATGGATCGCATGGCGGCGTTGCGCTCTCGGTGGCGCTCCGCCTGACGGACGCGCTTGCGCGCTTGGGCACTGTTGGCCAAAGGGGTTCCTTTCTTGCGTTGTGCGCGTGGGTGCGCGAAAGGGCGCGTAACATGCCACCGGCCCCCAATGATGTCAACGAGGCGTGCGGTGACTCGGAATGGGAGCCGATGCATCGAAGCCGCACAGTCAGAGAAAGGAACTGCGTAGCTGGGATGATCTGCCCTTGAGCGAGTCTGCCGCCGAACACGACCGCACCCATGATGTCGCGGCCCAAGGCGGCGTGGTGGGTGCGATGACCGTGCTGTCGCGGCTGTCCGGCTTTGCGCGCGACGTGGCGCTGTCGCACCTGCTCGGGGCAGGCGCTGCGGCGGATGTGTTCTTCGTGGCCTTCCGGGCACCCAACTTCTTCCGCCGGCTGTTCGCGGAAGGCGCGTTCGCGCAGGGCTTCGTGCCGGTATTGGCGGAATACCGCGAGCGCGGAAGCAAATCTGCGCTGCGGGCCTTCGTTGCCGCGATGGGAGGCAACTTGGCGACCGTGGTGGTTGCCGTTTCCGCGCTTGGGGCGGTCGCGGCGCCGCTCGTCGTCTTCCTCTTTGCTCCGGGTTTCGCCGGCGACGCCCGATTCGAACTCGCCACCGACATGGTGCGGATCACGTTCCCCTACCTCGCGTTCATATCTCTCACCGCTTTCGCTGGTTCGCTGCTCAACAGCGCACAGCGCTACGCCGTTCCTGCCTTTACGCCGGTGCTGCTGAATGCGACGTTGATTGCCGCGGCGCTGGTGGCCGCGCCGGCTTTCGACGAGCCCGCGATGGCGCTGGCCTGGGGGGTGCTGGTGGCCGGGGCTGCGCAGTTCCTGTTCCAGTTGCCGTGGCTCAAGCGGGTGCAACTCTTGGTGCCGCCCAAGCCTAGCTGGAAGCATCCCGGGGCACGGCAAGTCGGCAAGCTGCTGGTGCCGGCGGCTCTGGCGGCGTCGGCGGGGCAGGTGAACATCTTGATCGGCGGCATCCTCGCTTCGATGCTCGTTACCGGAAGCGTGTCGTGGCTCTATTACGCCGACCGGCTGATGGAGTTGCCGGTCGGCATCGTCGCGGTCGCGCTCGGCACGGTGTTGCTGCCGAATCTCTCCCGCCTGCATGCCGACGACAATGCCGAAGGATTTCGCACCGCTCTAGACTGGGGAATGCGCGCCGGCGTGCTGTTGGGACTGCCGGCGTCGGCCGGGCTGTATGTGCTCGCGACGCCCATCGTCGCGACGGTGTTCCTACACGGCGAGATGCGCGAGACCGATGCGCTGATGGCGTCGGCGGCGCTCAAGGCATTTGCGATTGGCTTGCTGCCCCTGGTGCTGACGAAGATCGCTGCACCCGGCTATTTCGCCCGGCAAGACACCGCCACGCCGCTGCGCTACTTCGCGGCATCGGTGGCGGTCAACATCGTCGGGAGTCTCACGCTCATCGGCTGGCTGGGCCATGTCGGCATCGCGCTTGCGACGAGCCTTGCCGCGGTCGTTCACGCTTGGCTCCTGATTCGAGGGCTGGCGCAGAGGGGCGATTGCCGCCTGGAACGGCGTCTGTTGCGCGTGCTGATTGCCAGTTTCGTCGCGACGGCCTTGATGGCACTGGCGCTGCACGCGTTGGTGGCAGATGCCTCGCATTGGCTAGTGGCGTCTATCTGGGAACGCGCAATGCAGCTTGCGCTGGCGGTGCTTGGTGGCGGCGCTCTTTACCTGGTCGTTGCGCTGGCGCTGGGCGTGCGCGCGGGCGACCTGAAGCTGCGCGTGTAGAATCGCGCGACGGACGCAGTCGGGCACGCTTACCTCTCGCAACTCGCCATCCATGGAGATCATTCGCGGCCTGCACAACATCCGCCCGAGGCATCGCGGCTGCGTTGCCACGATCGGCACCTTTGATGGCGTCCACCATGGCCACCAGATGCTGCTCGCGCACCTCAAGGCGAAGAGCGAGGAACTTGGCGAGCCAAGTCTCCTCATCACCTTCGAGCCGCAGCCGCGCGAGTACTTCTACGCCCCCACGGGCACGCGCCCGGATGGTGGCGGTGCCGTTTCGGGGGGAAGTGGCAGGCCGCCCCCAGCACGCCTCACGCGCTTTCGCGAGAAGGTCGATGCGCTGCGTGCCACTGGCATCGACCGGGTTCTGTGCATCCCCTTCAACGAGCGCACGCGGCTGATCCCGGCGCGGGAGGTGGTGGAGCGCTTCCTCGTTGAGATGCTCGGAGTGAAATACCTCGTCGTCGGCGACGACTTCCGCTTCGGCCAGAACCGCGAGGGCGACTATGCGCTGCTGAAGGCGCTCGGCGACGAACTGGGCTTCGGCGTCAGCCACATGGGCACCCTCACGTTCGACAACGAACGGGTAAGCAGCACGCGCATCCGGACCGCGTTGGGCGAGGGGGACTTCGCGCTGGCAGAGAAGCTCTTGGGCCGGCCGTACTGCATGATGGGGCGCGTGGTGTACGGCCATCAGTTGGGTCGCACCATCGGCGTGCCGACGGCAAACATCCGCCTGCAGCGCTATCGTGCCGCCCTCGACGGCATCTTCGCGGTAACGGTGGATGGCCTGGGAGAACCCCTTGCCGGCGCGGCGAGCCTGGGCGTCCGACCCACGGTGCATGAAAGCGCCGAACCCTTGCTCGAAGTGCACATCCTCGACTTCGACCGCAGCATCTACGGCCGCCTTCTCACCGTGACGTTCCACCGCCGCATCCGCGAGGAGCGCAAGTATCCGAGCCTCGAAACCATGAAGGCGCAGATCGAGCGCGACATTGCCGACACGCGGGACTGGTTCGCTCGCCACCCGGTGCTGGCGGAACCGGTCCCACGACGCGAACCGTCGTGATTCGCTGGTACGCGTTGGCGACGGTCGTGCTGATCGCCGATCAGGCCACGAAGCTCTGGGTCCTGATGGCTCTAGACCGAGGCCTGTCTGTGCCCGTGCTGCCGTTCCTTTCCTGGACCAACGCCTGCAATTCCGGCGTCGCCTTCAGCATGTTCCGTGGCTATGGCTGGGTGTTCGCGCCGGTGGCGTTGGCGGTGAGCGGTTACCTTGCCTGGGAGATCTGGCGGCTCAGGCGGCGCGAGACCACGACCCTGGTGCAGCTTGAGGGGGCGGCGTACGGGTTGGTGATGGCGGGTGCGCTTGGCAACGTGCTGGACCGGCTCACCCAAGGCTGCGTCGTGGACTTCATCCACGTCCACTACGGCTGGTTCAACTTCCCCGTGTTCAACGTGGCGGACAGCGCCGTGACGGTGGGCGCGGCGACGTGGATCGGGCTGCTTGTCGCGCAGATGATCGACGAGCGACGCCAGCGTGCCGCCTGACCGACCCTCGCAAGTAATCGCCCGCGAAGGTCAGCGCACCATTCGCCCAGGGGCCCGCGTCACGCTGCACTTCGCCATTCTGCTGGCCGACGGCCGCGAGGTGGACACGACCCGGCGCGGCAAGCCGGCAACGTTCACGATTGGCGATGGCAACGTGCCGGGCGGTTTCGAGGCGGCGCTCATGGGACTGTCGTCCGGCGACGACGAGCGGATTCCGATTCCGCCGGAGCGTGGTTTCGGCCTTCGTCGCGAGGAGAACGTGCGAACGCTGCCGATTGCCGACTTCCGGGAAGCGGAGCCGCTGGAGTCTGGGCTAGTGGTGGCCTTCCATTCCCCGGACGGCGACTTGCCAGGCGTCGTGCAGGAGATTCGCGGCAACGAAGTGGTCGTGGACTTCAACCACCCGCTCGCCGGGCGCGATTTGATCTTCGACGTGACGATCCTGCGCGTGGAGTAGTGCCGCCAGGCTTCCTCGAGCGGGACAATGTTCACGGTCTTCATTGCGTTCCCGAGGGCTTCGTAGGGGCGGGGCTTGTCCCAGGGCTTGTCCCCCCGTGCCGCTTTCACCGTAGCGTCTGAAGCAGTTTGCGCAGACCCTTGGCCTATTGCTCCTAGCTTGCGTCCGGAAAATATCCCATAAATATCTGATTATGAAAGATAAAATAAACCTGTTCTGTTGACAAGGTTGCGGGCTATCGGCCGGCGCGTTACACAAGCCTTAAAATCCTTCGCCGTTGCGTCGCATATGACTCATTCACTCGGTCAACGTACCACATGGCCTGCCGGAAGCGACCGCGCCCCCAAGAAGCCGTCGACAATCTACAGTGTCAGTCCCTTGTAAACGTCTCCGCGCGGGCCGAAACGTATCAGGCGAACGACCCGCCGGGCCCCATCAGGGTCGTACACCAACCTGTCGTCGCCCACGCGATACCGCCAGAGTCGCCCGCCGTGGCCTTCGAGACGCTTGAGGCGCGGGTTGGTTTGCGCGGCCAAGGGCGCTTGACAAATCTCCATCACGGCTCCGACCACTGTTCCGAAGTCCCTCCTGCCGCGCCTCTTCACATCGCCGAAGAAACGCGATCCCATTTCGAAGCCCCAAGCCGCCTCCTTCGCATCGGAAGCCACGCGGATTTCCGAGGGACCGGGGATTGCTCCCCTTAGAATCTCCTTGGCCTGGTCCGGCTGCCACACCTCGCGCGGATAGCCGCTCGGCGGAACCTCGTCTTGGTGCAGCGAACACGTCCCAATGCGTTCGCCTTGGCTCTCCAGTGCGAAGAGTTGCTCCGCATCCATTGACAGGAGCTTCCCAAAGACCCGCCCGAACGAGGTCAGTGCGTAGTCGCCCGCTCCGACCGTGTCGAAGGCATGCACGACTCCCACGTGTCTGGCCAGCATGTTCCAGTCGATCAGGCGCCTGTACGCCTCCATCGCCGTCAGGTCGACCACACACGCGATGCCGCCTCGCCGCACGACGTCGCACAGCACGTCTGTGAGCAAGGAGTCCTCCTGCCAAATCTCCGCCACCCTAGGCGTCAATGGACAGCTGTAGAGCTGAATCGGCTCCCCCGAAGCAGCATGCCGTACAGACCCGACAAGACCAGAGTCCGTTTCTGCGCCTTGCACCGTCTCCTACTCTCGGTGTCCAACGCGACAAAGAAGCGCCCTTGGTACCTGTCGATCGCGGGCAGGTATTCGACCCTCCGGGTGCCGCCAAAGTCGTGGCCCTTTGCCAGAGCCCGATTGTGTGGATGATCTGCCAGAGGAACTCCCTGCCAGTCCGTGTCGCTGCCGCCCTTGACCAACTCACGGACAGCGTTTCTTCGGTCCAGCAGCACGCCGGCTTCGCGCCGTCCGACGCTGTCGAGGATGGCCGCGCCGCCCTCATACTGGGCGACACCGCCCACCTCCTTGGTAAGCGAACAGGCGGTCACAAACAATGGCTCTGACACGTCCCCTCCGAACTGCTCCAACTCAGGCCATGAGCGGCATACCCAGTCGCGGTCGCCCTCATTTCTCGTTGCAGGCCACATTTCGCGGATGTAGGCTCGCCGGTGCCATGTCTGCCGACTTTGACGCGTCCGGTCAAATCGCTGGTCGCCCGAGAATCGCCAAAGCCTACCCGGAACGCGGGCCGCTTCAGCAGTTTCGTCTTGCAGAAACCATGGAGTTCACGTGCCTCCGATGCCACGTCACCAAGCGGTCGAGGCTCATCGCACCATCTGCCGGTGACTGGTCCAGGCTTTTGTGCAATGGCTGTTACGGCGAACTGATCTCTCAGCCCAGCCTCGAAGCGCGGCCCGCCTCGACGACGAACAACGTGGTGGCCGACCCTAAGCTGTCCGCGGCCAACCGGAACCCGACGCCTCTGTTCGAGGACTACGTTTTACGGATGAAGCGGTTGCCCCAGGATCCCGACGAGGGCGATGTAGTCAATCGCCAGTTTCTGTTGGGTCGTTACCACGCGCACCCCGCGCGACGCGGAACCCGACCGCGGCGGTTCGATGTCTACTACGCGCCACTGCACGGATTCCAGGACCAGGCCAAGGTCGTCCTCATTGGCGTCACGCCGGGAATCCAGCAGATGCTGGTCGCGTTTCGAGAGGCGCGCCGTCTACTTCACCAAGGCGCTGCAGCACCGGGAATCTACCACCTAATCCGACGCCGTATGGCTTTCGCCGGCCAGACCCGTGTCAATCTGATCCGGCTCCTCGAAGCAGTCCAACTGCCCCAGATGCTCGGACTGTCGGGCGCCGGCGAGCTGTTCGGACGAGCGAGCAGCCTGTTGCATTCGACGTCGGCGCTGAGATATCCGGTGCTCGTCAACGGAGCCAACTACACCGGACACAATCCGCCGATCCGGCGTCTGCCATCCGAGATTCGAAGCTACCTGCCGATGTTGTCCGATCAGCTCAACGGCCTACCTGACGCACTGGTCGTTCCACTCGGACCGGCCGTGGAGGAGGCCCTTCGCCTCATCGACTTCAACGAACGTCGCGTGCTCACGGGCTTCCCCCATCCCTCCGGTGCGAACAGGGGGCGCCACGCCACATTCGTGCGCCAGCGCGCCCCGGAACTACGACGGGTACTCGGGGCTGCGAGTCTCTAAGGCTCGCGTCAAGTCACCATAACCATCGGGAGCACACGACGACGACGGGAACCGTCTTCGTGTCCTGCTTCCAGCACCTCCTGCAGGAGGTGCTGGAAGCAGGAGATGACCGAGGCGCTGGGGGGGCGCAACACGGGCCGTGTACGGAGCGACCGGCCTCATTGAAGGGCCGCTGCGCACCAATCCGAGAGTACTCCGCGGAAGGCTGCAAGGCCAAATGCGTCCCCATGCCGCCGCCAGGGGGGCTGAACCGATTGGAGTCGCACACGCCGTTTGGGGCTCGCGAGGTCGCCGTCCGGCATTGAAAAGGGCATGGGGCGCGGGGTCGGTTTCGTGCGTGCACTCACCGCGACCTTTGCCCCCTTGGCGTGTCGGGTGGCTTCGGCTGCTGCTGGCACTCCCAACGTTGCGGCTGTCGTAGTTCCTGCACCTGCACGAGCGGAAGGGAGAAGCCGATCAGGGCGGCGGCCTTGACCCGTCGCCTCGCCGTTCCCGCAATCGGTGGGGCTCCAGCGCCGCCAGCGTCTTCCGTGACGGGCGCGGCGTGCTGTATCCGCCCCGCCCAAGCCACGAGCACGATTCCAGGAAGGGCGTAGTTTCCCCGACGATCCGCAGCAGTTCGTCGTGGTCGAGGCGG
Organism: Gammaproteobacteria bacterium; assembly: GCA_009837725.1. Lineage (GTDB taxonomy): Bacteria > Pseudomonadota > Gammaproteobacteria > Pseudomonadales > Azotimanducaceae > VXYL01. Next base: position 21,054 of record VXSY01000297.1, read on the forward strand.
TACAGGTTGCCGTCAACCGGGAACTCCACCATCACGCCGCGTCCAATGTGCCTTTGGTCGATGCGCAGGCGGGTATGTTGAACGATCTTCACGGATGGGTGCGCCGCAGCTTCACTGCGGCAAGCGTATCTGTTTGAGTCCTGCCGGAACACCTGGGCTGGCCGTCGGTGTCCCTGAAGAACATGGACGGCTAGCCCTTGGGTTGAGGGCCAGAGGCTCGCGCGAATGCCCACATTTAGGAACCACTTCGCCAAGTCCAAGGCTGCAGCGGATGCTCAACGCTCGGCGCAGAACCGCCGCCCACGCTCGCCACAAGGAAGTCGCTCAAGGAGCAATCGCCATTGCGACTGCGCAGAACTGCACTCAAATCTGTCAGTTGATGACGGTCTGTCGCGAGCGACGGCGTACCGTGGCCGCCGAAGAGCCCTTGACGGGCTGCGACCCGCCGTCCCGCCGGCCGGTGGGATGGTCCGCGCCGCGGTCTGTGCGATCGCTCGGCACATGATCGCGATCCTCCGCAGCATCCTCTCCGGAACGCCGCCACTACCTGCGCGATGAGTGCCACACCACCCGCACCGCACGGCGGCAGAATCGCCACGAAGCGCCGGGGATACGCACTGCCGGCACGGCTGACCGTCCTCCGTGCCGAAGTTCCGCAAGTTCCCGTCCGCCGAGCGGCAGGCCCCGGCCGCCGTCGGCGCTTGGTCAACCTCGGAGCCCTGAGCCGCAATCCCGGCAGGAGACCGTCCACCGGCACCGTCCGCAACGTCCGCCAGTGCCTAACCCACATCGCGCCCCGCCCGATGCGTTCGAGCGGCTGTGCCAACGGCTCCCCAGGGAGCACGGTTTCACGCGTGTCGAGGTGACTGGAGCGCAGCAACTGCCAACGCGCCCGCCAAGGTGCGCCGGGACGGACAAGCCGGCCCTACGGCCCTCGCACGTCGCTCAGGTGCGGACATCGCCGCCGTTGAGATGTGCGAGTTGACGGAAACCCGTGTGCGACATTCGCCATCGGCGTCACAACGAGCTTTTCCCGTCGTAGTTTGGGCATCCACCGTTGCGGAGTACGTCAATGCGCCCCTCGCGAGAACTGTTGCGCGCACAGTCGGGCCTTTCTCTTGTGGAGCTGCTTGTGGCGTTGGCGGTACTCGCCATATTGGCTGTGGTGGCGCTGCCGGTCTATCAGGTGTTGGGCGTGCGCGGCAGCAGGGCCGAGGCGCAGGCCGACCTCATGGCCTGCGCGCAGGGCATGGAGCGAGCTGTGGGCATGGGGTTCGGCTACGAGGGCCTCGTGGACTCGGACGCGGACGGCGTGGGCGACGCGGACACAGGCCCCGTGTCCGCGAACATCTGCTCCGTCACGAGCCTCGATTACACGCTCCATGTTCGCACCGCAAGCACAAGCGGCTTCACCCTTCGGGCGGTGCCAACCACCGCCGGCAACCGTGTGGACGGCGATGGCGCGCTGGAACTTGATAGCGACGGGACGCGTCGCTGGGACCGCAATGACGACGGCGACTTCGACGACCAAGGGGAGCGTCGATGGAGCGAGTGAAGTTGGTCCGCTCGCTCAGCAAGGCGGGGATCTCTGGGTGGTGGTTCCGGCGAGGAGCCTCGCGAGCAACTCGGCGAAGGGAGGCACGCGGGCATTCCATGATTGAGGTGCTGGTGGCCGCATTGGTCATGGCCACGGGCGTGTTGGGCGCGAGTGCATTGCAGACCGAGGGGCTGCGCGCCAATCGCGTCGCCCTGCAGCGCAGCGACTCGGTGCAACTCGCTTGGTCGATCATCGACCGCATCCGCGTCAACGCCGCAGGCGACTACGAGGTGGCGCTGGGCGATGCCCCGCCGGCGTTCACCAACTGCATTGCGGTGACATGCTCCGCCAACGACCTCGCAACATTCGATGTCGCGGTGTGGAAATGCTCGCTCGGCAACTGGTCCGAGACGAACTCCTGCGCTGCGGCGCAGAGTGCAGGCGCGATCCCGCCTCTGGAACTGCGACCAGGGTTGCCGGCAGGCGACGGCAGCATTGAATACAACGGTGCGGAAGTGACGGTTGCGGTGCGCTGGCGGCCCGACGACGGCGAACCGCTGACGTTGCGCGTGAGCAGCCGTTCATGAACAGCCGCTCCCGACAGAAAGGACTTTCCCTTGCCGAGCTCCTGCTTGCACTCGCACTGGGAGCCGTGATCGTCGCGGGGTTCGGCCGCATGTTCGCCGCCAGCCGCACCACGCAGGCGATGTTGGAGGGACAGTCGCGGCTGCAGGAATCCGCTCGCGTGGCACTGGACCTCATCGCCCGATCTGCCCGCGGGGCTGGTTACGTTGGCTGTGACTCTAGTGCGGCGGTGGCGAATGGGCTGAACGGCGCCTGGCGCGATTTGCCGGAAGTGCGCGTCGCGAGTCCAGTCGAGGCGTTCGACGGCGTCGGCGCCGACTCGGATGACGACGCATGGCAGCCGTCGCTCGCTGGCCTCAAGGCAACAGATGGTTCCGGTGGCCTTGGCACAGCACCCCGGCCGGGCACCGATGTACTCGTCCTGCGTCGCATGGAGGCACGACGGCCACTGGCGCGTTCCGTTGGCCCGCTGGACGCCGTGGTCGTGGATGCCGATGACCTTGACCTGCAGGACGACGACTTTGCCTTGCTGGCGGATTGCGCGCGGGCAATGCTCTTTCGCATCACTTCCATTGCTGAAGCGGCTGGGGTGGCGACGCTGGCACGGACGCCCGGCCCAGGGCCGTTCGGCAACAGGGCGGTGGCACTCGGTACCTCGGCTTGGGGTGGTGCTTCAGGCGCCGAGGGCGCTAGCGTCGGGCGCGTCGTCACAGATGTCTATTTCGTTGCCGAGGTTGGTGCGGGGAACAACCGGGGTGAACCGGTGTTCGCGCTTTGGCGCAAGGTTGGCGATGCTTCCGTGGCTGAGTTGCTGCGCGGCATTGACGACATGCAGTTGCTGTTGGCGGTGGATTCGACGCCGACGGACGCGGACCGGCGCGCGGACCGCTACCTTTCGCCGGCGAACTTGGGCGGCGAAGCGGTGCGCGCCGTCCATGTGGAACTCCTGGCGTCGAGCATCGACGCTACGGCTGGCGACCGGCCCTTGCGTCGCGTCTTCGCCCGCACCGTGGCCCTGCGCCCGCAACTGCTGCGGTGACGGTGCGCGGGCGTGGCGGCGAGTTGCCCCGTGCGCGGGGTGTGGTGCTGTTCACCACGCTGGTGCTGCTGGCGCTATTGACCATGGTCGGCATTTCCGGCGCGCTCGTGGTGCGCATGGAGCAGGGCATGGCGCGCAACGCCCACGACTCGATGCTGGCCTTCCAGGCCGCCGAGTCTGCGCTTCGAGATGCGGAGGACTGGCTCGCCGCCAACGCGACGGACCCTGCCGCAGTCTTTCCCGCGCCCGGCCAAGGTCGTCACGGTGCGCCGGCATGGGGCACGGCGCCGGGTTGGCGTCAAGACGATGTGTGGCAGAGAGGCAGCGCAGAAGCCACAGCCCTTGGCGGCGTCGCCATGCCGCCGCGCTACGTCATTGAGTGGCTCACGTCATACCCCGACGCGGCGCCCCCCGACGGCAGCGGGGGTACGGTCGATGCCTTCCGCATCACCGCATTGGGCTACGGTGGCACCGAGCGTGCTCAGGTTGTACTCCAGACGACCTTTGGCCGTCTGCGGGGCGTAGTGGGCGGGAGCCCAGGCCGGCTTTCGTGGATGGAGTTCGACAGCGTTCCGTGAGGGGGCTGCCGACCCGGTCGAGGGTGTGGCGGTCAATGCAACGCGAGTGCCCGTTTCCAGAAAGCGATCATGTCCTCGCGGAACATCTGCGCCTCGCCCGGGGCGCTGCCGATGTGGGCGCCGCGACGGCCGTGACCGGACTTGAGGGCGTGGACGAAGCCGTCTCGGTCCACGAGGTCTGGGTTGGCTGCGTCCGAATGGGCGAGGATCATGGCGCCGTTGTCGGCGAGGTAGGTGATGGGTGCGCCCGGAGCCACCCTTGCCTCCGCGACGAGTTCCAAGGGGGTGTCGCGGTCGTAGCTGTGGTGGGCGCCGGCGACCAGGTGCATCGTCGCCTTGCCGCCGGTCAGCCGGATCGCGTGGCATTGCGCCTGCACCTGCACCGGGGCACACCATTCGTCGGCGTCGCCCATGAGTACCAGCACCTCGGTGTCGCCCACCGCCGGGTTCTCGAACTGCTGGCCGCACCACGGGTAGGCTGCGAGGATGGCGGCTAGACCGTGGTGCCTTCCCAGCATCGCATCCGCAAGGCAGCGGCTCGCGGCCATCATCACCGCCGTGCCGCCTCGGCTGTGGCCTTGGGCGCCGATTCGCTGAGCATCGATGTCGTCCATGCCGGCGAGCACGCGATAGGCGGCTAGCACGTCGCAGGCGCTGGCCGCGAAAGAGAACTGGGCTTGGTTTGCCACGGTCGATATCACGCCGCGAGCGGCGAAACTATCGACGATGCAGGTGGCGAATCCGAGGTCGCAGAGGGTCTCGGCATGACGCACGTGGGACGGGGCGACGCCGAGGCTTCCGGGCACCACCAACACCGCGGCATAGGGTGGCCGCGCATCCACTGGCCGGAACAGCTTGCCGTCGATCACCGTGCGCGGCATTTCGTCGGGCGCGGTGATGAGTTGGTGATAGTTGATGGGCGATGCCGAGGGAATGGCGATGTTCACGCCCTTGGCGCCGCTTGCGAAGGTGATCGACCGCTCGCGCAGCGGTGGCGTTTCTGCATTGGCTGCCGTCATGTCCGCGTCCTCAAGGATCCTGTACGTCGGCCGGCTTGGCAGCGTGTGTGGGTCACGCCGCGCGCCGGAAACCGCCCAACATACACGAAGGCGTGGCCGGCGCGTGGCGGGTGGCACGTTCGGACGAGCTGGATGGCAATTTTCTTGCTGTCTTAGTGGGGTTTAATGCAACGATTTTGCTGTCCAGGTCCCACTTGCGCGTTCGTTTGGTGCCAAATTGCGCCGACCGAGGCGTACAGTGGCCCCGATGTTGGCCTCGTGAGGATGACGTTGTGAACGGCAATCCGATGGGTCTCGACGGTTTCGAGTTCGTCGAGTTCGCGGCGGCGCAAGAGGGTGCCATCGAACCCGTGCTCGACATGCTCGGTTTCGTGCGGGTGGCTCGGCACCGGTCGAAACAGGTCGCGCTCTGGCGGCAGAACGACATCAACTTCGTGGTCAACCACGAGCCCCGGAGCCCAGCGGCGTATCTCGCAGCGGAGCATGGTCCCTGCGCGGCTGGATTCGCGTTTCGGGTTCGGGATGCGCACCGGGCGTTTGCGCGGGCCGTGGCCTTGGGTGCGGAGCCGGTGGACGTGCCGACCGGACCGATGGAACTCCGGCTGCCGGCGATTCGCGGTATCGGCGGGGCGCCGCTTTACCTGATCGACCGCTACGGCGAGAAGGGCTCGATCTACGACATCGACTTCGATTGGCTCGGCTGCCGGCGACCGGAAGGGATTGGTCTCCGCGTGGTCGATCACCTGACCCACAACGTCTATCGGGGTCGGCTGGCGCATTGGGCGGGCTTCTACGAACGACTGTTCGGCTTCCGCGAGTGTCGGCGCTTCGACATCGAAGGGCGGCACACCGGACTGGTTTCGCGCGCGATGACGGCGCCGGACGACAAGATTCGCATTCCCCTCAACGAGGATGCGGCGCCGGAGGGCGGCACAGCGGGGCAGGTGGAGGAGTTCCTGCGGCAGCACAACGGCGAGGGTATTCAGCACATCGCCTTGGCTTGCGAAGACCTGCCGGCGGTGTGCGATCGGTTGGCGACGAACGGAGTGCCGCTATTGGAACCGCCACCTCCGGCCTACTACGAGATGCTCGAGGAGCGTCTGCCGGGGCACGGGGAGCCCGTGGAGGAGTTGGCGGCGCGGGGCATTCTGCTCGACGGCAACACCGGCGGCGGCGAGGCGCGCCTGCTCTTGCAGATTTTCACCGCGCCGCTGATCGGACCGATCTTTTTTGAGTTCATCGAGCGCAAGCGCGATGAGGGCTTCGGCGAAGGCAACTTCCAGGCGCTTTTCGAATCGATGGAACGGGAGCAGGCGCGCCCTGGCGGGCGCGTTGGCAGTTCGCCTTCGGCGAACTGCTGAAACTCGCGGAGCGCCCGAGAGGGCCGAGGAGACGCCAGATGGAGATCAAGCGCATCCACCACGTGGCCTATCGCTGCAACGATGCCAAGGAAACCGTGGAGTTCTATCGCGACGTGCTCGGCATGCGCTTTGAGTTGGCGTTTGCGGAGGACAAGGTACCGTCCACTGGCGCACCGGACCCCTACATGCACGTATTCCTGGATGCCGGCATGGGCAACGTGCTGGCGTTCTTCGAGTTGCCGGGCTCGCCGCCCATGGGCAAGGACCCGAACACGCCAAACTGGGTGCAGCACATCGCCTTTGAGGTCGCGAGCCGGCAGGAGCTGTTTGCGGCGAAGCAACGCCTGGAAGCCACCGGGCTCGACGTGCTCGGCCCCGTGGACCACGGCATCTTCGACTCGATCTACTTCTTCGACCCGAGTGGCCACCGCCTCGAACTCACCTGCAACAAGGGCGGCGAGGAACCCCGCGCCCGTGCCCACGCGGTCGCGGAAGACATGCTGGAGGAATGGCACCGCACCAAACGCGCCCCCCGCCACGCCGCCTGGCTGCACGAAGGGGGATGACCGGCCCCCATTAGGCGCGCCGCCACGATCTAGCAGCTCGCGCCAACGGACTACCGACGCGTCCCTTCAGGGCGCGCTACCCTCCACCGAAAGAAGCCGAGCAACTCCGGGCTTGCATTGACGTTCGTGGCACCACGGGCCATCCCGTAGGGGCTACGATGCGTGTTGGATTGACGTGGAGGCGCCTCCGGGCCGGATTGCGCGTGTTTCGTCCCATTGCCGTGAACGTGGGTTTGCGCTATGCGCGCTCGCGGCGGAGCTTCGTTTCATTCGTGAGCGTGCTGGCGCTTGTGGGGCTGGCGTTGTCGGTGGCCGTGTTGGTGTTTGTGCAAGCGGTTGCGGAAGGGTTCGATCGAGAACTGGAAACGCGCATCTTGCGCCTGACGCCTCACGTAACGGCGATGGCGCGTGACCCTCGCCAGGACATGGCATCGGCGCTGGCTTCGGTGCGTGCCGTGCAGGGGGTGCAAGGCGCGGCGGCAGTGGTTTCTGGCGTGGCGCTTGCGGCGGCGGGAGAGCGCGTGGCCGGGGTGTTGCTCACCGGCGTGGAACCCGATGAATACCTCGCCGTGTCGCGGGTCTTCGAGCATGTGGAGGGCGATGCCGGCTTGGCCGCAGGTTCCTTCCATGTCGTTCTGGGCGGCCTGCTGGCGGAACGGTTGGGCGTGGGGCCCGGCGACGCGGTGAGTTTGGCCGTGCCCCAAGGCTCGCTCAGCCCGCTCGGCGCATTCCCGCGTCAGAAGCGGTTCGTCGTGACGGGGCTCGCGCACACCGCCTCCCAGCTCGATGCATCCCTTGCCGTCGCCCATCGTGCCGATGTGGCAGCGCTGTTTCGCGTCAATACGGCTGGCACAAGCCTCGAGATTTCCCTTGAGCGACCCCTCGCGGTGCACGACGTGCTTGGCGACATCGCCCGGACGCTGCACGTGGGCCCTTTTTCGCTGCGGGTGTGGACGCAGTCCTTTGGGCCGCTGCACCGCGCCATCGCTACGACCAAGCAGATGCTGTTCCTGCTGCTGTCGCTGCTCGTGGCCGTTGCCGCCTTCAATCTGGTTTCATCGCTGGTGATGGTGGTGAACGAGCGTCGTGGCGACGTCGCGGTGCTGCGCACCGTTGGGGGACGCACCGGCCAGGTGGTGACGGCCTTCCTCGTTCTTGGCGGCCTGGTGGCGCTGGTCGGCATTACGCTGGGTGTGGCGGGCGGCGTCGGGCTCGGATATGGGGCGGAGGCCGGCTTTCCGCTTCTCGAAGCCGTGCTCGATACGCGCTTGATGGCGGAATACCTCGTCACGGAACTGCCGGTGGCTTTCGTGGCGTCGGACATCCTGCGCGTTGTGGTTACCTCATTCGGGTTGTGCCTGCTCGCCTGTGTGTATCCGGCCTGGCGAGCGGCGAGGTTGAACCCGGCGGATGTGCTTCAGCATGAATGACGTGGCCGAACACGCACGACGCACGCGTCGTACTGATGGAACCTAGCCGTGTCTCGAGGCGAGTCGGGCATTGCGCTGGCGGCACAGGGGCTTTTCAAGTCCTATCCCCAAGGGCGCGGGCGCCTTGCGGTGTTGCGCGGCGTGGACTTGACGGTGGCGTCGGGGGAACGGGTGGCGGTGGTCGGTCGCTCGGGTTCGGGCAAAAGCACACTACTGCATCTGCTAGCGGGCCTGAGCGATCCTGACGAAGGGGTGGTGACCGTCAGGGGCCAGCAGCTCACGGGCGCATCCGCAGCCGCCCGGGCCCGCATCCGCAATGCCAACATGGGATTCGTCTATCAGTTCCACCACTTGCTGCCGGAGTTCACGGCGGCGGAAAACGTCGCCATGCCGCTCCTGGTGGGCGGCGTCGCGCCAGCGCAGGCACTGGAGCGGGCACATGCGTTGCTGAGGCAAGTGGACGTTGTCGAACGCGATGCGCACCGGCCGCATCAGCTCTCCGGCGGGGAGCGCCAGCGCGTCGCCGTGGCCCGGGCACTGGCTGCGCGACCTGCCGTGGTGCTGGCAGACGAGCCCACCGGCAGCCTGGATACGGCCAACGCGGAAGGCGTGCTGGAGGTGATGGCTGGCGCGAGTGCGACGGACAATGCCGCGTTGGTAATCGTCACCCACGACGGGGCGATTGCCGAGCGGATGGATCGCGTCGTCACGCTGGTGGACGGCGTGGTGCGGCAGGCATGAAGGGCGCCGCACAGCGACACGCACGACGGTTCCGCCTGCCCCCGGCGGCGACGTGGATCACCCGGCGCTACCTGTTTGCGCGGCGGCATGGCTACGCCGCCTTCGTGAACTGGGTCTCGTTTGCTGGCCTCGCTCTTGGCGTGACGATCCTCACGGTCGTTGTCAGCGTGATGAATGGCTTCGATCGCGAACTCGTAGGGCGGCTTCTGTCGGCTTCGCCGCACCTGATCGTCCGCGGCGTGGCCGAGCTCCCGGCCGAAGTGGAAGCGCTGCCGGAGGTGCTTGCGGTGGGGCGCCACTACCGGGGCGAGGGCCTGTTGCTGCATCGTTACGGAAGCACGGCGCTCACCGTCATGGGGGTGGACGCCGCGGGCTCCGAGGCGCTGGCGCACATCGAGGATGAAGACGGCACGCCGGCATTGCCGCGCCTGTTCGAAGGGCAGGCCACTGTGCTGCTCGGCAATCGACTGGCGCAAACCTTCGGCATGAACGTTGGTGACCCCGTGGTGTTGACGATGGCGTCGGCTCGGGGCGGCGGCGTACAGCCACGCATGGAGCGGTTTGCGCTCGCCGGCACGTTTGCGGTCGGCGCGGAGCCGGACTCGAGCCTGGCGTTGGTGCGTTACGACGATGCCCGTGCACGCGGGCTAGCTTCCCACGGCATCGCTGGCTGGCGACTGTTCCTCGCCGAACCTCTTGCTGCGCCGGTGCTGCTGCCCAAACTCGAGCCGATCCTGCCGCAACAAGCCCGCATGACTTCGTGGGCCGACCAATACGGCGGTCTGTTCCGCGCGGTGAAGATCGAGAAGGCCATGATGTTCGTGCTGCTGCTGCTGATCGTAGCGCTGGCGGCGTTCAACGTCGTCTCTTGCCAAGCCATGCTGGTGAACGAAAAGCGGGCGGACGCGGCAATTCTCTCCACCATGGGTGCGAGCCGGGCCCTTCTCGCCACGGTCTTCTTCCTGCAAGGCGCTGCCGTTGCCGCTGCTGGCGTGGGTTCGGGGCTAGCACTTGGCGTCGTGACGGCGCTGCACGCCGATGCGGCGATAGCTGCCGTCGAAGGCCTCATCGGCGCAAGCATCATCGATGGCACCTACTTCCACTCCATCCCATCGGATGTACAGATCGGCGACTTGGTGCTGATCGCGGTGCTTTCGCTCGGCCTTTGCGCCGCCGCTCTGCTGCGCCCGGCGCTGCGCATCACTGCCGAGGATCCGGCCGATGTGTTGCACTCACCGTAGTGCTGCTCACCCCGTTGGCTTAGCGCCTGTCGCAGATTTGCGCTTGCGGGCTTCGTCGCCGAGCACGCGCCAGACCGCCAGGCAGATGGCGAGGAGGACTGCGGCGAAGGGCAAGCCGCTCGCCAAGGATGCTGTTTGCAGCGCGGTGAGGCCCCCGCCGGCCAGGAGTACGGCGGCGATGACGCCGAGGGTGACGGCCCAGAGGATTCGCTGAGCCGCCGGGGTGCCCTCCCGCCCACCGGAGGCCACGAAATCGAGCACCAACGCACCCGAGTCGGCGGAGGTCACGAAGAAAGTGACCACGATGATGACGGCTGCAAAGGTGGTCACCGTTGCGAGCGGCAGCTTTTCGAGCAGGAAGAACGTCGCCTCCGGCACGCTTTCGCTGGCGGCGGCTGCGAGGCCCGCCTCGCCGAACATTTCGAAATGCAGGGCGGTGTTGCCGAAGATTGTGAGCCAGAGGAACGTCAGCAGGGTGGGTGCCAAGAGCACCCCTAGGACGAACTCCCGAACCGTCCGGCCACGCGAGATGCGGGCGATGAACATGCCCACGAACGGTGCCCAGGAAATCCACCACGCGTAGTAGAAAACGGTCCAGTCGTTCTGCCATTCGCCCCCCGTCCATGTTTCGTTCCAGGTGGCGAGGCGCGGAAGGTGCTGCAGGTAGTGGCCCGTGTTCTCCACCAAGCCGTTGAGGATGAAGAGGGTGGGCCCTCCGAACAGCACGAAGAGGCCCAGAATGGCTGCCAGCGACATGTTCAGCTCCGACAGGCGCTTGATGCCGGCACTGAGGCCGAGCGCCACCGACACCAAGGCAATCGCGGTGATGACGCCCACCAGCACAAGCTGGACGCCGAGGGAGTTGTCGAGGCCAAACAGGCGCCCCAGGCCCGCGTTCACTTGCGTCGCGCCGAGACCCAGGGACGTGGCGATGCCGAACACGGTCGCGACGATCGCCAGCACGTCGATGGCATGGCGCAGGGCGTGGCTGCGCTTTGGCAGGATCGGCGCCAGCACGGCACCAACGGTGAGCGGGAGCCCTCGGTTGAACGCCACCAGCGCGAGGCCAAGGCCGATGACCCCGTAGATGGCCCAGGCGTGCAGCCCCCAGTGCAGGAAGGTGAAGCCCATCGCGTCCCGTGCCGCCGTGGTGGCTTCGATGGCGCTGCCGCCTGGCGGCGCTCTGTAGTGCAGAAGCGGTTCGGCCACCGCGTAGAACAACAGGCCAATGCCCATGCCGGCGCTGAATAGCATGGCGAACCACTCCCAACGGGAGAACTCCGGCCTCGCATCGGCGCCGCCGAGCCGCACCGAACCCCCGCGCCCGAAGGCTGCCGCCAACGCGAACAACAAAAGGGCATTGGCCGTGAACACGTAGAACCAGCCGAAGGACGAGGCGATGGCCGTCTGCAGCGACCCGAATGCCGCATTGGCGCGGTCGAGATTGGCGAGGGTGGCAACGGCAAAGACGAGGATGATCAACACGGCCGGCACGAACACGGGGGCATTCACGCGGTACTTGCCGGACTCGAACATGCGTCGCTCCTCCCACCCAATAGGCCCCACGCCATTGTGACCCCACAAGGCAGCGAAGCACCAGCGGTCGGGGTTGTCGGCCCTTGAATCCGCGCCTTTGCGCCCCCACTTGCCGAGGTTGGGTTAGCCAGTGGGCCGTAAAGCCATGACCGACGCCAGCGCAGCCGAAACCCTCGGCTTTCAGACCGAGGCGAAAAAGCTCCTGCAACTGATGATCAACTCCCTTTACTCGAGTCGGGAGATCTTCCTGCGGGAACTGATTTCCAACGCCTCGGACGCCATCGACAAGCTGCGCTTCGAGGCACTTGCCGACGATGCCTTGCTGGCGGACGACCCGGATTTCGGCATTCGCATTGAGTTCGACAAGGATGCCAAGACCCTATCGGTGAGCGACAACGGCGTCGGCATGACGCGCGAGGAGGTGGTGGCCAATCTCGGCACCATCGCCAAGTCTGGCACGGCCGAATTCCTGGAGCGCCTCACCGGGGATCAGAAGGGCGACGCCACGCTCATCGGCCAGTTCGGTGTCGGTTTCTACAGCGCCTTCATCGTTGCCAAGGAAGTGGAGGTGCTCACCCGGCGGGCGGGCCAGGAAGCCGGCGTGCGCTGGTCTTCGCAAGGGGAGGATAGCTTCACGGTCGAGGACGCCGAGGGCCTCGCCCGCGGCACGAAGGTGACGCTTACGCTCAAGGACGACGCGGAGGAGTTCGCCGACGGCTTTCGCCTGCGCTCCATCGTCCGGCAATACTCCGACCACATCGGCGTGCCGGTCGAGATGCCGAAGGAGGGTGACGACGAGGAAGGCGAACCGGAGTTCGAGAGCGTCAACTCCGCCAAGGCGTTGTGGACCCGTTCCCGCAGCGAGATCGAAGACGACGAATACCGCGAGTTCTATCGCCATGTCTCGCATGACTTCGAGGATCCGCTGGTTTGGAGCCACAACCGTGTTGAGGGGAAGCTCGAATACACGAGCCTGGTGTATGTGCCGAAGCGCGCGCCCTACGACTTGTGGAACCGGGAGGCACCGCGTGGGGTGAAGCTCTACGTCCAGCGCGTGTTCATCATGGACGAGGCGGACGAGTTCCTGCCCTTGTACCTGCGCTTCGTGCGCGGCGTGGTGGATTGCAGCGACCTGCCACTCAACATCTCGCGCGAGATCCTGCAGAAGGACGAGCGCACACGCACCATTCGCAATGCCCTGACGCGGCGCGTGCTCGACACTCTGGGGAAGCTCGAAGCCGAGCAATACGGCGAGTTCTGGGACGAGTTCGGCCAGGTGCTGAAGGAGGGCGTGGCCGAGGACTTCGCCAACAAGGAAGCGCTCTTGAAGCTCTTGCGCTTCGCCTCCACTCACGACGAAGAGGCGAGCCAGCGCATTTCCCTTGCCGACTATGTGGGGCGCATGGGCGAGGGCCAGGATCGCATCTACTATCTCATCGCGGAGTCCGACAGCGCGGCGCGACAAAGCCCGCATCTCGAGGTGTTCCGGGCCCGGGGCATCGAGGTGCTGCTGCTGACCGACCGAATCGACGAGTGGTTCATGTCGTTCGCCGGGGAGTTCGACGGCAAGGAATTCCAGGACGTGACCCGCGGCGAGCTCGATCTCGACAAGGCAGAGGAAGCGGCGGAGAAGGGCGACGAGGAAGAGTCGAAGGACGGGGAAGATGATCCTCTCGTCACCCGCATCAAGGAGGCGCTAGGGGAGCGGGTGAACGAAGTGCGCCGTTCCAGGCGCCTCACCGACTCGCCGGCCTGTCTGGTGCTCGGCGAACACGACATGGGCCTGCAGATGCGCCGCATCATGGAGGCCGCCGGCCAGTCCGCGCCGGAAAGCAAGCCGGATTTCGAGGTCAACGCCGACCACCCCTTGATTCTCCGCCTCGATGCAGAGCCGGACGAAGACCGCTTCGGCGACCTCGTGTCGATCCTGTTCGACCAAGCGGCCCTGGCGGAGGGCAACGGCATCGAGCAACCGGGCGCTTACGTGCGGCGAATCAACGACCTGTTGGTGGAACTGCTCGGCTAGGAGGCTGCGAAGCTCCTCGGCCTTGCGCCTCAAGCCGTGCCGATTTCGCGTGGAACCGGCGCCGCCCGTCGCCTATGCTTCCTGTGGCGTTTGTTCTGTGTAAGGCCTTCGCTTGAACGTTGCCATCGTCGGCGCCGGCAATTTCGGCACTGCCGTCGCGAGCCTCGTGGCCCGCAACGGTCATGCCGTGGACCTCTGGATGCGCGACGAGCAGCAGCTTGCGCAGATCCTCGAGCACCGGGAAAACCGGCGCTACCTGAAGGGGCATCGGTTGCCGGACAACATCCGCCCCACCACGGGCATCGACGTTGCCGGCAGGGCGGAGGTGGTCTTCGTCACCGTGCCGAGTGCGTCGTTCCGCGACGTCACGCACGAGCTCGTGTCGGTGGTGCCGGCTGGGACCCAAGTAGTGAGTGCCACCAAGGGGATCGAGGAAGACGGCTTTCGCCTGATGAGCCAGATCCTGGAAGAGCTGCTGCCGGCGGCGAAGGTGGGCGCGATCAGTGGGCCGAACCTCGCCGAGGAGATGGCCGACGGCCGCTACACCGGCACGGTGGTGGCGAGTCGGCATCCGACGCTGCGCCGCAGCGTCCAGGACGTGCTGACCCACGCCACCTTCCGCGTGTACACCAGCGAGGATGTCTATGGCGTCGAACTCGGTGGCGCGCTGAAGAACATCTACGCGATCATCGCTGGCCTTGCCACCGCTCTGCAGGTGGGGCAGAACACCCTGGCCATGCTCATCACCCGCAGTCTCGCCGAGATGAGCCGCTTCGCAGTGGCGCTGGGCGCCAATCCCTACACGTTCCTCGGGCTTGCCGGTGTCGGCGATCTCTTCGTCACGTGCACCTCGCCGCTGTCGCGCAACTTCCGCCTCGGCACCAGGCTCGCGACCGGGCTTACGCTTGCCCAGGCGATGGACGATCTCGGCAAGCTGGCCGAGGGTGTCAACACCGTGCGAGTGGTGCGGGGCAAGAGCCGGGAACTGGGGGTGTACATGCCGCTTGTGGACGCGCTCTATCGACTGCTCTACGAACAGGTGGAGCTTGGCGCGGTCATCCATGAGTTGATGACGAGCGAGCAGCGCGTGGATGTGGACTTCGCGCCGCCAGTGGAGTGGAAAGCTTGAATCCCTTACCGGCCCGCCCTTCGCGCGCATGGTTCCGCGCCTGGCTCGGCGCCACGTGCGCGAGCGCCGGCCTTGGCGTCCTGGCTGCGGAGCCCGACCTGCCGGGTTCGGCCGATCCGCCCGACTTCGCGCGTTTTCCGGGCGCCTGGATCGTCGCGTACTCGGCCCCCGATGCGGTGCGCGACTATGAGTTCATCACGGGTCCCGTGGACAAGATCCGCCGTGATGTGCGGATCGACAACAGCCTGCGCCTGTCCGGGACGCTCACCCGCGTCACGTGGCAGGCTCCGAACGGCACGCGGCTCGCCGACGCGGTGGCGCACTACCGCGGCCTCGCGCTCGCTGCCGGCGGGCGGCTGGTGTTCGAGTGCAGCGGACCGGACTGCGGACGCAGCACCGTGTGGGCCAACCACGTCTTCCGCGTGCCGGTGCTGGCGGCACCGAATCGGACCCAGCACTTTCTCGCGATGGCGGTGCCAAGTGGCGACGGTGCGCGCCTGCTCGCGACGATCTACGTCGTGCAGCGTGGCAACCGCCGCGTCTATGCCCATGTGGACACGTTCGCGCCGGATCCCGGTGCGGTGGTGGAGTTCGACCGCAACCGCGATCTCGCCCAGGTGCTCGCTCGGCATGGCCACGCCGTGCTCGAAGGCGTGACGCCCGGGCGGCTGGGGCGACTGCCGCCGGAAGCGCTGGCCACGCTCCAAGCCATCGCATCATCGCTGGCGGCGTTCGCAGACCAGCCGCTCCACGTCGTCTGCCACCTTGGCGGCTCGGCACCGATGGACACGCTGCTGGCGCGATCGACGGCCTGTGCCGAGGAGGCGGCAGCAAAGCTGTCCGAGAGCGGCATTTCGGCGCTGGCGTTCGGCGCCGGGCCGCTGCTGCCGCGCGAAGATGCGCCGCTCGAACGGGTCGAGCTGGTCGCTCCAGAGCGCCTGCGGCGACGTTGACCCGAGACGAGCTGCGTCGCCGCTTCGCGGCGCGCCTGGCGAACGCAAGCGTCGCCTTCGGGCAGGGCACACACGACGCCGTGAGCGATGCGGCAGCGTTGGTGGACGGCTATCTGCTCGGGCTCGGTATAGCAAACGACGGGGCGCTGCCGGCAGGCGCCGAACAGGAGCTGGAGCAACTGCTGGCACGGCGCATTGGCGATCGGTTGCCGGCTGCGCATCTCACGGGCGTTGCTTGGTTCGCCGGCGAGACTTGGCATGTCCCGCAGGAGGTGATGATCCCCCGCTCTCCCATTGGCGCAGTCTTGCGAGATGGGCTGTCGCCGTGGCTGCGCAATGAGCCTGAGGCAATCCTTGATCTGTGTTGCGGCTGCGGTTGCCTTGGCCTCGTGGCCGCGGACGCTTTCGCCGGTGCGGAGGTGGACCTTGCCGACATCGATGCCTCGGCATTGGCCGCAGCAAGGCGAAATCTCGCCGCCCGCCCCCACCTCACCGAACGCGTCCGCATTGTGCAGGGCGACCTTTTCGCCAACCTTGGCGGGCGCCGCTACGACCTCGTGATCTGCAATCCGCCCTATGTGGCGAGTGCTGAGCTG
Organism: Gammaproteobacteria bacterium; assembly: GCA_009837725.1. Lineage (GTDB taxonomy): Bacteria > Pseudomonadota > Gammaproteobacteria > Pseudomonadales > Azotimanducaceae > VXYL01. The sequence goes on from VXSY01000297.1 coordinate 37,391, forward strand.
GCCCGGGTGCCGGCCGAGTTCCGCCACGAGCCACGTCTGGGCCTCGACGGCGGCGACGATGGCCTGACCGTGTGGCGCCGCATCCTCGCGGACCTCGCCGGTCACCTGCGGCCAGACGCGGTCCTGCTCGGCGAAGCCGGTGGCGTCTCCGACAGGTTCGACGCCACCTTCCCGCACCTCGGCGCGATCTGGCTGGACTTACCCGACGCCGAACAGCAGGCGGACGGCACCTACGGCGTCTTCGTCGCAAGCCTCGACGACTCGCCAGAAGGCTTCGCCGTAGAAAACGCCGCTGGCTCCTAGTCCGCCCGCCAAAGGGAGGCCACCCACCCGCCGTCGGACAGTAGGGAGGTGCAGAGACGCAGGACCGGAACCGGTAAGCTTTGCAGATGGCTGGCAACACGTTCGGACAGGCGTTTTCCGTCACCACCTTTGGCGAGAGCCACGGGCCGGCGCTTGGTGCGGTGGTGGATGGCTGTCCGCCTGGGCTCGCGCTTTGCGAGGCCGATCTGCAACGCGACTTGGATCGCCGCCGTCCCGGACAGTCGCGCTACACCACGCAGCGGCGGGAACCGGATCAGGTGCGCATCCTCTCTGGCGTCTTCGAGGGCGTCACCACAGGCACCGCCATTGGTCTTGCCATCGACAACGTGGACCAGCGTTCGCGGGACTACGGCGCCATCGCCGAACAGTTCCGCCCCGGCCACGCCGACTACACCTATCGCACCAAGTTTGGCCGGCGCGACTATCGCGGCGGTGGCCGTGCATCTGCACGGGAAACGGCGATGCGTGTCGCTGCCGGTGCCATCGCCCGCAAGTACCTTGCGGATCGGGCCGGAGTCACCGTGCAGGGCCATCTGTCGCAGATCGGTCGGTTGCGGCTCGAGACCGTGGATATGGATGCCGTGGATTCCAACCCGTTTTTCTGCCCCGACCCCGATGCCATAGACGCCATCGCCGGCATGATCGAGGCGCTGCGCCGAGACGGCGACTCGGTGGGCGCCGTGGTAACCGTGCGGGCGACCAACGTGCCGGTGGGGCTAGGCGAGCCGGTGTTCGGCAAGCTCGATGCAGCACTCGCCGGGGCGCTGATGGGCATCAACGCTGCCAAGGGGGTGGAGATCGGTGCCGGCTTCGCTGCCGTGGAACAGCGCGGCAGCGAGCACCGCGACGAACGCGACCGAACGGGCTTCCTCAGCAACCACGCTGGCGGCGTGCTCGGCGGCATCTCATCCGGCCAGGACATCGTCGCCCGCGTCGCCTTCAAGCCCACATCGAGCATCACCAAGCCGGGCCGAAGCCTCGACATTCACGGCAATGAAGTGGAAGTGGTGACAAAGGGTCGGCACGACCCCTGCGTCGGCATCCGCGCCACGCCGATCGTCGAAGCCATGGTGGCGCTCGTCCTGATGGACCACCTGCTCCGAGACCGAGGTCAGAACCTGGACGTCTCACGCGACGGCTAAACGGAAGCCACCGCGGCCTTTGCTTCTTCCTGCCTTGCCGAGGGACTGTTGAACATCCGCAACATTGCCATCGTCGCGCACGTTGACCATGGCAAGACGACGCTCGTGGATCGCTTGCTGCAGCAGACCGACCGAGATCGTCGCCTTGTGGGGCTCGAACGCGCGCTCGACCAAGGCGAACTCGAGCGCGAGCGGGGCATCACCATCCTCGCCAAGACCACGGCCATCGAGTATCAGGGTTGCCGCATCAACATCGTCGATACCCCGGGTCACGCAGACTTTGGCGGTGAGGTGGAACGCATCCTGTCGATGGTGGATTCGGTGCTGCTGCTGGTGGACGCCGCGGAGGGGCCGATGCCCCAGACCCGGTTCGTCACCGCCAAGGCGTTTGCGGCCGGCCTCAAGCCCATCCTCGTTGTCAACAAGATCGACCGCGATGGCGCCGAGCCCCATGCTGCGGTGGACAAGGTCTTTGATCTGTTCGATGCCCTCGGCGCCAGCGAGGAGCAGCTCGATTTCCCGGTGATGTTCGCATCGGCGCTGCAGGGCGTCGCCGGCCCCGATCCGGAGCAGCTCAAACCGGACGTGACGCCGCTTCTGGATCTCATCGTCGAGCGCGTGCCGCCGCCGACGGTGGATGGTGACGGACCGTTTCGGATGCAGGTGAGCACCCTCGACTACTCGAGCTACGTGGGCGTCATCGGCATCGGTCGAGTATCCCGTGGCCGCGTGAAACCCCGCGATCCGGTGAACGTGGTGAATGCCGAGGGCAACGTGCGCCGGGCGCGGGTGCTTGAGGTGCAGGCAAGCCGGGGGCTCGCTCGGGTGGACCTTGCCACCGCTGTGGCCGGGGACATCGTTGCCTTGAGCGGCATCGATGACATCGAGGTCTCAGACACCATCTGCGCCGCGGACTCGGTGGACCCGCTGCCGCGCCTGGCCGTGGACGAGCCGACCCTGACGATGACCTTCGTCGTCAACTCCGGTCCCTTCGCCGGCAAGGAAGGGCGCTTCCTTACGGCCCGGCACCTACGCGAGCGACTGTTTCGGGAAGCGACCCACAACGTCGCGCTGCGTGTGGCCGATACAGATCAGCCGGATCGGTTCCAGGTCTCTGGGCGTGGCGAACTGCACCTCTCCGTGCTGATCGAGACGATGCGACGGGAGGGCTACGAGATGGCGGTGACGCAGCCGTCGGTCATCACCCGCGAGGAGGAAGGGCGCACGCTAGAACCCTGGGAGGCGGTGGTCTTCGACATCGACCTCGCCCATCAAGGCGCGCTCATGGAGACGCTGGGCGAGCGGCGCGGCGATCTTCTCGACATGGAAGCGGCCGGCGCCGGCCGCTTGCGCCTGCGCTATCGCGTCGCCAGCCGGGCCCTGCTGGGCCTGCGCTCGGATTTCGCCTCGTTCACTTCCGGCAGCGGTGTGATGACCTTCGCTCCGGACGGCTATCACCCCCGCGCCGTTGGTGTGCGGGGTGGCCGCGGCACGGGCGTCCTCGTATCCAACGCCACCGGCAAGGCCGTGGCATATGCCCTGTTCAATCTGCAACGCCGGGGCGAGCTCTTCATCGGCCCTGGCGACGCGGTCTATGCCGGCATGGTCATCGGCGCCCACTCCCGCAGCAACGACCTTGTGGTCAATCCGCTGAAGGAAAAGAAACTCACCAACATCCGCGCCGCCGCCAACGACGAGAACATCCTCCTGACGCCGCCGGTACGGATGTCCCTCGAACAGGCTCTCAACTACATCGCCGGCGACGAACTCGTGGAGGTAACCCCGGCCGCCATCCGCATCCGCAAGGCAGATGCGGCGCGCTGACTTTGGTTGCGGTGGCCGAGTTTTCTATTCGACGTCGAGGACCGCTCGCTGCACCCGGCTGAGGCGTTCGAACACTGCAGGATCGAGGAGTGCAGGCACCTCCGTTTGGGTGGGTCGTTCTGCCCGGGTGAAGAACGCGTGTTGGGCGCGGCGCAGGTGCGGCGAAAAGTTCTGCGTGCCGCTGTGCCACAGGTGGGCGTTGTAGGCGATGCAGCTTCCGGCTACGCCCGTTAGGTGTACTTCCCCGGGGACAGGGGCGACCAGGTCTCTGGGCGCGCCCCCCTCGGTTGAGCCCATCGGGTGTTGGCGCCAGCGGTGTGAGCCCGGCACCACGCGGGTGGGGCCGTTTTCCTCGGTGAAATCGTCGAGCAGCCAGATGGCGTTCACCACTTCGGCGTCGCGCACGCCCCAGCCCCAGTCGGCGTGGATGGCTTGGTGGCCATAGCCGGGCAGCGGGCAGTGGAAGTTGGTGCTCGAGTAGCGGAAGCGCGGGCCAAGGACGTGCCGTACGGCGGCCAGCAACTTCGGATGGAAGGAGAATGGATCGAGCAGCCCATCGGTGTTCAGGGCCTTGATGACCGTGCCGGAGACTCTAGCGATGCCGCGGGTCTGAGACACTTCGTGGCCGGCGACAGTGCCTTCGCCTTCCACCGCGTTGCCCAGACGCTGACGCATCGCATCGAGTTGTGTCGCGGTCAGGATGGGGCCGAGGTTGACGTAGCCATCTTCGTCGAGCGCCTTGCGTTCGGCGGGGCTCAAGAGCGGGTTGTTCGCATCGTCGATGCCGAGCTCGCGGCAGGCGGCCTCGATCCGATCTGGGGGCAGGCGGTTCGCCGCGCCGCTCAGGTGGCGGTTCAACATCTTGCGAACGGGTTCGAGGGCAGCGGCTTCCGCGTCGCAATTGGCCAGCAGCTCCCGCCGTTCTGCGTCGGTGGCGCCCGCGCACCAGATGCGCGTCGCAAAAGCTACCCGCGCTTGGCCCGCGGCGCGAAGGGCGGGATCGATCGCCGGGAGACGTGGCGTGCTGAGATCGCCCGGAATCTCGGCTAGGTGTGCAGCCGTTAGGTAGCGGGCGATTTCGGCACCCCCACCTTGCTTTTCCGCTGCACTCGTACCGTTAGCCGATGCCTGCGAGTCCATGCCGGGTGTCGTCCTTGGCCTCCAGTGTCCCGAGCATTGTGCCCTAAGGAGCCTCCGCGCGTGTCGGCGTGCGAGTCGAGAGCGCGTGGCAGAATGCCAAGATGGTGGTTGGACCTCTTCGCAGCCTCGATGCGGCGCACGCGTCGCCCATCGGCTATTCACTGCACGTCGGCGAGGAAATCGTGCGGCTCAACGAGCGCATCGGTGGCGGGCTCAGGGTGGCGTTCGCTGGCAAGCACGAATGCAGGCATTGTGGGGAGGAAACGGATCGAGGATTCGGACGTGGCTATTGCTATCGGTGTTTCAAGCGCCTCGCTCGTTGCGACCTATGCATCGTCTCGCCGGCGCGGTGCCATCACCATCTTGGCACTTGTCGGGAGCCGGACTGGGGCGAGGCGAACTGCATGGTGCCGCACACCGTGTATCTCGCCGATTCTGGGGGCCTCAAGGTCGGGCTGACGCGCCACACGGACGGGATCCCGCGCTGGATCGAGCAGGGCGCCCTCGCCGGCATTGTCATCGCTCGCGCGCCGACGCGTCGCGTTGCGGGAGAGTTGGAGGCAGCCATCGCCGAGGTAGTGCCGGACAAGAGCGATTGGCGGCGGCAGGTGCTCGGACACAGCGTCGTCGAGTCGATTGCCGACGAGGCGCGTCGCATAGGTTGCCTCGTCGGCGAGGATGCGGCCAGACGGCTTGGCGCGACTTGGGGGGTCGGTGAGCCGGTGACGCTGCGCTACCCGATCAAGCGTCCGCTGCGTCGCCCCGTGCGTCTAAAGCTCCGCCAGGACTCGCCGATCGAGGGGCGCCTGATTGGCGTTGTCGGTAGCTTCGTGCTGTTCGACTACGGCGCGTGGAACGTCGCCGAAGACATCGGTACTCACATCACCATTGACGACGTCGCCAACGTCGCCGACAAACAAGGAGAGCTGTTTTGAGTGACTCGCAAAAAGGCGAGACGGCGCCAAGGGCGCAGCTTCGGCTGGATTACGAACCCTACCCCTTCGAGGTGCCCGAGACGCGCCTCAGGTTCGACATCCAGGCCGGCCAGACCACGGTCACCAGCGAACTCGCCATCGAGCGGCGCAGCGAAGGCGACCTTGTCCTCAACGGTGCCGATCTGGAACTCCTGTCCCTCGGAATCGACGGTCGGGAACTCGGCGGCAACGAATACCGCATCGACGGCGAGACACTGACCCTTTTCGACGTGCCGGAGCGCTGCACGCTCTCGGTAATCACCCGCATCCGCCCGGAAACCAACACGGCGCTCGAAGGACTCTACCGCTCCCGTTCCATGTACTGCACCCAGTGCGAGGCGGAGGGCTTCCGCAAGATCAGCTGGTTCCCGGACCGCCCAGACGTGCTCTCCCGCTATACCACCACCATCGAGGCGGACGCCGCGACCTGCCCCGTGCTGCTCGCCGGCGGCAACCTGCTCGAGGAGCGCGAGCACGACGGTCGGCGCACCGTCACCTGGCAAGACCCCTTCCCGAAGCCAAGCTATCTATTCGCCCTGGTGGCTGGGGACCTCGCGCTGCTCGAGGACGAGTTCGTTACGATGTCCGGTCGCCACGTGGGGCTGCGCATCTACTCCGAGCCCCACAACATCGATCAGTGCGGCTATGCCATGGGCGCGCTCAAGCGAGCCATGCGCTGGGACGAAGAGCGATTCGGCCGCGAATACGACCTCGACAACTTCATGATCGTCGCCGTCGAGGACTTCAACATGGGGGCAATGGAGAACAAGGGCCTCAACATCTTCAACACCTCCTGCGTGCTCGCATCGCCCGACACCGCCACGGATGCCGCTTACCAGCGCGTCGAAGCGGTGGTCGCGCACGAGTATTTCCACAACTGGTCCGGCAATCGCGTCACTTGCCGCGACTGGTTCCAGCTCAGCCTCAAGGAAGGCTTCACGGTGTTCCGGGATCAGGAGTTCTCCTCCGACATGAACTCCCGCAGCGTCAAGCGGGTGGAGGACGTGAAGTTTCTCCGCGATGTGCAGTTCGCCGAGGATGCTGGCCCGCTCGCTCATGCGGTGCGACCGGACAGCTACGTCGAAATCTCTAACTTCTACACCACCACCGTGTACGAGAAGGGCGCGGAGGTGGTACGGATGTTGGCGACGCTGCTTGGCAGGGCCAAGTTCCGCGCCGCCTGCGATCTCTACTTCGAGCGCCACGACGGCCAGGCCGTGACCATCGAGGACTTCGTGGCGGCGATGGAGCGGATCTCGGGCCACGATCTCGGCCAGTTTCGGCGCTGGTATGCCCAGGCCGGCACGCCGGTGCTAAACGTCGAGGAAAGCCGCGACGGCGATCGCATCGAGCTCGCCATCGAGCAAACCTGCCCGCCAACGCCGGAGCAGGCGACGAAGGAACCGTTCCACATCCCCTTGGCGCTGGGTCTCGTGGCGGACGGTGGCGACCGGCTCGGTGCATCGGCTAGCCCTGCGTCGATTCGCGCGGATGCAGATGTCGAGGAGGAGATGCTCGGCGCGGTCGTCCACATGCGCGGCAAGCGTCTCGCCCTTGCCTTCGAGAACGCCGGCGACGATGCCCAGGTGAGTTTCCTGCGCGGCTTCTCGGCGCCGGTCCGGGTGCGCTACGCGCGTTCTCGGGACGTGCTCGCGGAGCTTGCCGCCACGGACAGCGATGGCTTTGCGCGCTGGGATGCAGCGCAGGACCTGTTGGGGGAGTGCATTCTCGCCAGCGACGGCGAGGACTTGCTGGCGGGCGTGGAGGTGGTGGCGGGCCTGTTCGAGCGGCTCTGGCAGCAGGCGATGGAGGCGCCGGACGACGGCGAAGCCAAGGCGCTCTTGGCTGCGACCATGACGCTGCCACAGGTGGGTTACTTGCTGGAGACTTCGCCCGGGCGGGACATCATGGCACTCGCGGACGTGCGCGATGCGTTTGTCGACTCGATTGCCGATCACCTCGATTGGGAGGCGCTAGCGGCGGCGCAGGGCAACGGAGAGGCGTACAGCCCGGACCCGGTTTCGATCGCCCGGCGGCAGCTAAAGGCCACAGCACTGGGCTTTGCCGTGCGGAAGCTAGACCGAACAGACTGTGCGCGAGCGCAGAAGCTTCTCGGCAGCCTGCTCGACGGTGCCGACAACCTCACGGACCGGTTGCTGGGCTTGCAGGGGGTCCTTGGCCTCGACTCCATGCCGGAAGCCGCCAAGCAGGTCCGCATCGACGAGTTCCACGAGGCGTGGTCGAGCGAAGCGCTCGTGCTGGACGCCTGGTTCTCCTCGCAAGCCGGCAGCAGCGAGTGGGGGACGTTGTCCCGCATCCGCGCCCTGGCGGAGCACCCATCGTTCGACATCGCCAACCCCAACAAGGTGCGGGCACTGCACCTGCGCTTCGCCATCGGCAACGTGAGGGGATTCCACGCCGCCGACGGCGCCTCGTACCGCTGGCTGGCGGAAACGGTGGTGGAGATGGACCCATCCAACCCCCAAGTCGCCGCAAGAATGGCCCGCGCCCTGGCGCCATGGCGACGCCACAGCCCGGCCCGGGGCCGACTGATGCGAGACGCTCTGTCGTCAATCCGCCGCCCGGGGTTGTCCAAGGATGTAACCGAGGTGATCGAAAAAGCGCTGTCGGGCTAGTAGGTTGCGTGTCTTCTGAACAAGACGGGCCTTTGGAGGGAAGGCATTCTGCCTTCCCTCGCGCCGATAGGCGCGCTTCTTCGACCTCGGATGGCGCGCTACCGCGCGCCAGGGAAGGCAGAATGCCTTCCCTCCAAGGCCCGTTCATGGCCAAGTCCCACAGGCCGCCAGCCCCTAACGTACTCTCCCGGGAGTCGTGGGGTACAGCGGAGGCAGTGGATCCATGGCGCTTCCGGCGTCCTCGTCTTGGGCGACGACGGCTCGCAGGAGGGATTCGAGGTCCTTCGGCTTGTCGGGCCGTTGTGCGTAGATGGGAGCGTTCAAGGCGTTGAGGAGGTCTTGGCCCGTTTCCGTGGACTGCAAGCGTTGCAGTGCTTGGACACCACCTTGGTGCCAATGTTCGCTGAGCCAATCGAGGATCATTGCCTTGGCTTCGGTGGGCGAGCGTTTGGGCAAGCGGCGCAGTAGTGCTTGCAGGCTTGGGGCGGTGCGGCTTGGCGGCTTGTTGTTTTCGGCGTGGCGCCGGTTCCGTCGATTCCGTGCGGCGAGGTAGATGGCGAGGCACCAGCCGGTGGGGGCGAGGACGGCGAGGACGAGCGTTGGCCACGGCATGTTGGGTGCGGCGTCCGGCGCTTGTGCGGGGCCTTCTGCGGTGAAGTCCTCGGTAGACGCCGTCTCGGCGGGCCGTTCTGGATCGGCTGTCGGCGCCGCTCCCGTGACGGTCAATCTTTTGACGGGTGCGATCGTGGTGGCAAGTGTGTCCGTGCGGGTGTTCCACCACACCACTTCGACGCTCGGCACCACGAATGCTCCGGCGCGGGTCGGGATCAGCGTGCGGCGTTCCACGCGTTCGCCGATGACCACGCGGTCGGCCCCTTCGTTGAGCTCGGCCGGCGCCGGGTAGCTGCGGAACGCGTCCGGCGAGCGGGCGATGAGCGGCGGAATCGCGGACGCTGGCGCGCCGCGCGCGGTCACCGTCAAGACGCGATCGATGGGCTTGCCGACGCCGAGGTCGCTCGTAGCGGGCCACTCGTCGCGTAGCGTCACGTCTTCCGCCGGAAACCAAGCGCTGTTGGCAGGATAGGAGTCGGGCATTGGCATCACGTCGATGGCCATCGGCGGCGAGACGACCCGCAACACTTGGCCGCGATCACCGGGCGCTTGGCCCCTGGCGCTAAGGCGCACGTTGGCTTCGGGAATCACCAGCGGGCCGCTGCGTTCCGGGAACACGGAAAAACGCTGTCGGACCCCTTCAAACGCAATGCCATCGCGTTCGAACTCCACAGGCTCAGGCGGCCCGTGCGGTACCACCATCGCACCGTCCACGTCCTCGAGCACCGGCAGTGCTTCGAGCAACCGAACCGGCGTCGAGTGCAGCAGCCGACGAGTGACGACGAGTTCCGCATGAACGTACGCCCGCTCGCGGTTGGTCACCGTTTCCAGGATGGGCTGCGCGGTTGCCAGCGAGGCTGAGGCCGCGGTGGCCACCGCCGCGGCAGCGAAGAGGTGGCGGCCTCGCGACACGAGGGCCCGGGCAAGAATGCCCCCGAAGGCCCTCGCATGGTCGCAGTCGTTCGACGTGCATGGAGCAAATCCCGTAACACGTTGATAAACCCCCAATGTGCTTCGAAGCGGAGTCAACACCAACATGCCGGCCAGATGGCGCGGTCCCACACGCCCTTCGGAGCGAGGGCCCTTCACGCTCCTCCCGCCGAAGGCGAAGAAACCAAGGTCCAGAAGCTGCAACCAGCCCTCTCCCCGCGAGACGGGCCTGTCGGTGGCGGGGAAGGGCCCCTGTTCCCTGCCGTCCGCGGCCCGCCGTGCCCGCCGGAATGGGAACTTCCTTTCCCACGTAGATCCCCGCATCTACCAAACTCGCTCGGTTTGTCGGTAGCGGTAGTCGCCAGAGCGCAACCGCCGCCGGGTTTCGTGTTGGAACTTGCGGGCGAGCAGGCCCGTGGGGTCATCCGGGATGCGGCGCAGCCACTGCTCGGTGGCGGCGCGGGCTTCCTGACTGCGGCGGTGCTCGGGATTACCGGAATCGTCGGCGACCTGCTGGGCGGAGGGATTGTCCTCGCCGGAGGCGGGCTGGTCACTGGCGGCGTCACCGGCATTGCCTGTGCTGGAAGGGTCGGGGCGCGCTGCGGCTGTCTCGGATGGCATGCCCTCGCCGGTGCGCCGGTCGCTCGATGCATTGGGCTTGCCTTCGCTGGCCTCCTGCTGGCGCAACATCTCCTCCACCAGTGCTTTGTTGTGGGCAGAATCCTCGTGCCCGGGAGCCGCACGCAGCACCGCGTCGAAGGCGATCACAGCTTCCTCCAGGCGGCCGGCCCGCGCCAGCGAGTTGCCGAGATTGAAGCGTCCCGTTGGGGTGGGATCGACTGCGAAATCCTGAATCGCGCCGGTGTAGTCGGCGCTGCGATACCGTGCCACGGCACGCCAACTGCGATCCTCGAAAACACCCGCAGCACGTTCGGCGTCGCCGCCTTGGAGCAATCTGTGCGCGCGCTGGTCGGGTCTTTCCCAGAAATCTGCCCCGGCAGGCTGCGAACCCAGCAACGCACCGACGGTCACCAGGGCGGGAACCACCGCCAACGCGCCGCGTCGAAAGCCGCCCAGAACCAGCAAGGCGAGTGGAATGAGCAGCCAATAGCCAGCGTCACTCCAAATGTCGAACTGACGCTCCGCCTCGCGCGACTCGCCGCGCCTTGGCAGCGGAGTTTCGAGCAACTCCGCAAGGTCGCTGCCGTCGATGGCAAGGCTGCGGTAACGGCCGTGGCCGGCTTCGGCCACTTCCTCCAAGTGCTCGGCGTCGAGGCGCACGTGCACCACCGAACCGTCGTCGGCGCGCAGGAGCTGCGGTGCGCGCCCAGGCGTGCGAACCGGGATCGGTGCTCCGGTCGCGGTACCGACCCCGAGGATCGACACCGGAAAGGACGGCGTTGCGTGTTCGGTAACGTCCCGGGCCCTCTCCACGGCATCGGTGATAAGCAGAATCCGACCTTGTTCGATGCCAGCGTTGCGGTAGAGCTGGCGGGCGAGTTCAAGAGCGGCGGCGGGCCGACTGCCTTGCACCGGCATCATGGTTGGATGCAGGGCGCCGACGAGGTTGGCGATGGTGCGGGTGTCATCCGTCAGCGGCGTGACCACATGGGCATCGCCGGCGTAGGCGACAAGGGCGGTCAATCCTTCCTGCCGCTCGCCGAGCAAGTCCGCGAGCTTGTGGCGTGCTCGCACCATGCGGGAGGGTTCGACGTCTTCTGCCAGCATGGACATGGATACGTCGAGCACTACCACTAGGCCACCCGTGCGTTGCGCCACCGGTTCGGGCAGTCGCTCCCAGGTGGGGCCGGCGAGGGCCAGAATCATGAGCAAGGCCGCTGCGACAAGGAGTTTGGTGCGCAAGCCGCGGCCTTGGTCGCGCTCCTCAAGGAGCACGCGCAAAAGCTCCGGCGCCACCGCCTCGCGCCAGCCGCCGGCACCGGCCAGGGCCAGCCGCCCGAGCCACCACAGGAGCGGCGCGACGGGAAGCGCGAACAGCCACAGCGGACGCAGGAAGTGGAAGTCCGCAAGTGCCGCCATCATCGGGCAACCGCCCGTGCGTGCGGGTGAGGCGTAAGCGCTCGCCGCGTGCGACTCTCCGCTCGGTCGCCGGCCTCGGAGACTTCCGATGGGCAGCATGGACATCGCTGCGGCCAGCAGCAGGACCGCGGCGGCGGTCAACGGAAGGTGATACAGCTCGCTGACCGGGCGGTACGGTTCGGCGTCCTGCGCCACCGGCTCTAGCTCGTCGATGCGACGATAGACGGCGCGCAGGCCTTCGGTGTCGGCTGCGCGGAACGTGTCGCCGCCGGTGATGCGGGCGACGTCGGCGAGCGTTGCCTCGTCGAGGCCCGAACTCGGGCTGATGGTGCGACCGCCGCCGGCGGCGAGCTGCCGCGCTGATTCCCGGCCCACCCCGATGGTGTGGATGCGGATGCCGGTGACCGCTGCCAACTGCGCCGCCCGCCTAGGCGATACCGCCCCGGCATTGTTGGCGCCGTCGGTGAGAAGGACCAGCACGCGACCTTCGCTCGGACGGTGGCGCAGGCGCTTGACGGCGAGGCCAATGGCGTCGCCGATCGCGGTCTTGCCGCCGGCGATGCCAACGGGCGCTTCGGTCAGCAACGTCTCCACGGTGTTGAGATCAAACGTCAGAGGCGATTGCAGGTAAGCGCGGGAGCCGAACAGCACCAGCCCCACCCGGTCGCCACGGCGTCGCTGAACGAACTCCCGCACCACGGTCTTCACCACAGTCAGACGATCGGCTCTGCTGCGGCCTAGCGTCAGGTCTTCCGTGCTCATGCTGCCGGATATGTCCACGGCCAGCATCAGGTCTCGGCCCGTGGTGGGCAGCAGCACCGGTTCGCCGGTGACTTGCGGGCGAGCCAAGGCGACGATGAGCGCCGCCCATCCCAGCCAAAGAAGGGCCTCACCCCAGCGGGTGCGTGTCGCGGCTGCGGCGTGGACATCGGCTACGGCGAAGGCGTTGGCGTCGGGTACCAGCAAAGCGCTTTCCGTCGTTTGCGCAGGCCGCGACAGCCAGCGCACAAGCAGCGGCAGCGGCAGCGCCGCCAAGGCAAGGGGCCAGGCGAGTTCGATCATGTGCGGCGAAGGCGTTGGAGCTTGGCGGACTGTGCAGCCACCGTCGCGCTCGCCCTGGCTAGAAACCGGTGGAGCAGGCGCAAGGCAGGCCGAACTAGCGTCCGCTCGCGCACAGCTTTTTGCAGGGCGTCGATTGCCGCGGTCGCAAGGCCCGTCGCGTCCACATCGAAGCGTGGTCGAAAACGGGCATCGCCGAGAGCCTTGCGCAGCGCAGCCAACTCCGGCTGCGGGAACCGTTCTTTCAGCGCTTGCGTCCAGGCATCCCCAGCGGCCGTTGTCGCGCGTTGCCGCCCCTCCACGCGCACAAGCACGCGCTTCAGCACGTCGCTGATCCGGTCTGCCAAGGCACGGGTGTCGATCTCGCCCGCCGCATATTGACGCGCAGCAAGGCGGATGTGCCGTTCGGCGGCGATGTAAGGCATGCGCAGCCGAGCCCGATGCCGCAACCAGCGCTTAGCAAGCAAAGTGGCAAGGACGAGTGCCACCACGGCGATCCCAAACACCACCCACCACCCCGGTGCTGGCGGCCAAAACCCGGGCGCGACGGGCTCGTGAATGTCCCTCAGATCACTCAAGAGATCGGGCGGCACTCGGCGCTCCCCTGCACCTTTGCAGCAACGCCGGTCAACTTCCCACACGCAACGCGCCGTCGCAAGCCGTAGCTGCGAGCGAATGCGAGCGCGTTGGCAGTTGCTACGCAACTGCTGGCCGACGAGTTCGCTTACGCTCACCCTCCGGCTAGGAGCCAGCGCCGTTTCCTACGGCGCAGCTTCCTAGCCCGCGCTAGCGGCTTGGCCGGAACACCTCGTCGAGCGAGTCGGCGTCGAGGACCTGGTCGGCCCAGGTCTCGAGATCTCCGGCGGATGCCCGACGCAGCCGTTCGGCGACGCGGGGGGACAGCAGACCGAATCGACGCTGCAACTGTCGCTCCAGAACGGACCGTGTTCCTTCCTGCCGGCCCTGCTGCCGGCCTTCCTGTCGGCCCTGCCGCCGGCCTTCCTGCCGGCCCTCGTTGCGGGCTCTCTGGATGGCTCCTGCCATGGCGGTGCTCTCCTCGGCGTATTCGCGTTCGTAGCGCCGGTACTCGTCCTCGTCGAGGTCGGCGTAGGCGTCGATGAACTCCATGTATTTTGCCCTCCTGTCGAGGTCCGTTTCCACCGCCGCGAGGCCCCGCACCGCGTCCGCGTAGGCGTCCACCCGACGCTCCGGCGGAACGCGCATGTTCGGCAGGTTGACGAGCGCTGCGACGTTGCCGCTGTCGCGCCAGTCCTCGTAGGGGGTCTCGGCGAGGCGGCAGGCGAGGTGGCGGAACGTGAGGTAGGTGTTTCGCTCGGTGCCGAGCGCGAGCGATGCCGGCGCCGCACCGCTGCCGCGCAGGAAGATCGTCACCGGCACCACGCGGTTGGTGCCGAACATCTGCGCGAGGTCCAGGCAGTAGTGCGCGAGCCGGTGCGGCGAGAACCGCCGCGGCTGTGTCTCCTCCTCGACGACGAACAGCACCGCGTCGCGGCGGCCGTCGGCCCACTGCACCTCGAGCGGCGCGTCGAGTTCGCGGAAGCGGTCGCCGAGGCGCTCCTTGAGCTGCTCCTGGCGCAGCGGCGCGATGTGCACGTCGTCCCCCGGTTCCGGCGCCTCCTCGGCGGCGAAAAAGGCCAGCGCGTCGCGGGGATAGTCAACGATGAGGTTCTTGAAGTTCTGGTCGTGGCTGACGTTCGCCATGGCTTGTGCTTTGTATTCGGCTGGCGCAAATGGTGGCCCGAACGGGGCGCTGCGCGCTACGGCAGATGGCTTGCACGGGGACGGGCGGATCTCCTACAGACACGGCCGGGCACGGCGAAGTGTCTGTGTGTCGGGGAAGCCGCAAAGGCGCGCGGGGGAGTGTTGTCGGCGCGGACATCGCTGCCGTGGGCTGTGGGACGAGATGTTTGTGTGTCGGGCGCCGCACTGATGCACTCGCTGTGGCTGCGCAAGTGCTCGCGCGTCCTGCGGACGCGTTCGCGCGTCCTGCGGACGCGTTCGCGCGTCCTGCCGACGCGTTCGCCAGTCCTGCGGATAGGTTCACTCCAGCAAGTGCGCAGCTATGCGTTCGCCGTCCTCCACCGTGCCTCTTGGTACGTGTGCCCGCAACCACAGCGGCGCCTCGTCGCCCTCGCTACGAGGGCTGTTGAGAAATGCGGGCTAGCAACCGGGTGCCTATGGAATCGGGTCGTTTGTCGCGACGGTTGTGAGGTCGATGCCGGCGTCGCGGCAGCGGGCGGCGAGTAGGTCCACGCGATGAACGAAGCGGCGTTCGTAGTCGGCGGCGCTAAGGCTGGCGTCGAAACGAACGCGGCGCACGCCGTCGCTGACGTTGAAGGCACGGCGTACGCTCGGTAGGCGGCGTTCGAGTGGATCGAAGATGGCGACGAAAGAGGTCGCATTGCGGCTGGCGAGGGCCGTGACCGCATCGAGCCAGTCTTCCCTGGCAGCGAAGTCGCTGATGACGACGATGCGTTGATTGGCTGGTGCAAGTCGGGCAAGGGTCTCGGGCAGTCGCCCAAGGGAGTTGGCCGTGGCCCGAGCTGGGGAGAGCGCTTGATTGGCTTTCGCGACCGCCGCGAGGAACCGTCCCACGGCGACGCTGGAGCGATGCGGTCGAAACGCCACCAGCTCGGTCTCGCCGATCACCACGCCGCCAACCCGATCCCCGGCCTGGAGCGCTCGCCATGCCGTCCGCGCAGCCACCTCCGCCGCCGCCACGGACTTCAGCCGCGTCACGCTGCCGAAGAACATCGAGCGAGTTTGGTCCACGACGATCAGCGTCGGCAGTTCGCGTTCCTCGCGGAAGACGCGAATGTGGGCGTGCGCCTTGCGCGCCGTGACCCGCCAATCGATGTAGCGGGCGTCGTCGCCGGGTTGGTATTCCCGCACTTCATCGAGGTCAATGCCGCGGCCCTTGCGGCGGGATTCGTGCATGCCGACGCGCCGGCCCTTGGCGCGACGGGGAAGGGCCGGAGCGCGCAGGTGGCGCAGCGCAAGGAGTTCCTCGAGGCTCGCATACACGCCTTTCAGGGCCGGCCCGTCGGCAAACGCCGGCCCTGTCTCGGTCGCCGCAGCGGCAGGCGATGCGCCCCTCACGGCACCGGCACGTCGCCGAGCAGATCGTCGATCAGGACATCCATCTCGACGCCGCGCGCTTGCGCCTCGAAGGTGGGAATGAGTCGGTGGCGCATGACATCGTGCGCCACCGACTGCACATCCTCGGGCGAGGTGTAGTCGCGTCCTTCGAGCCATGCCGTGATGCGGGCGCATTGGTCGAGCGCAATGGTGGCGCGGGGGCTGGCGCCGTAGTCGAGGTCCTCCCGCGACCGGGTTGCCGCCACCAGCTCGACGATGTAGCGCTCCACCGCCGGCGCCATGAACACGTCGCTCGCTTCCCGCCGCGCCCGAAACACGTCCTCCTGCGACAGTCGGCCTTCCGGCTCCTCGCTAACAAGGCCAGCATGCTCTTCCCGGGCCAGCCGCAGAATCTCGTGTTCCACGGCTGGCGGCGGATAATCCACGCGCACCAGCATGAGAAAGCGGTCTAGCTGCGCTTCTGGCAGCGGATAGGCGCCCTCGTGCTCGATGGGGTTTTGCGTCGCCATCACGAGAAACAGCGGAGGCAGGGCAAGGGTTCGGCGTCCCACGGTCACCTGATGCTCGGCCATGGCTTCGAGCAACGCCGACTGCACCTTTGCGGGTGCCCGGTTGACCTCGTCCGCGAGCACCATGTTGTGAAACACGGGCCCCGGCTGGAACTCGAAGCTGGCGGTCTCGTTGCGGTAGATCTCGGAGCCAGTGATGTCGCCGGGCAGCAGGTCGGGGGTGAACTGGATGCGGTGGAAGTCGCCTTCCACGACGCGCGCGAGTTCCTTGATGGCCCGCGTCTTGGCGAGGCCGGGGGCGCCTTCGACCAGCAGGTGCCCGCCGCAAACCAACGCCACCACCAGGCGCTGCATGAGGCGGTCTTGGCCCACCACGCGCTGTTCGAGCCAACGCCGGGCGGCGCGCACGCGAGGAAGCACCGTGCTGTCGGTCACGGCAGGTCTGGCTGGATGGCGTGTAGATGGCCGAGCACTTTGCATCCCCTATGGATGGAACCGCACGGTAGCCGGCGCGTCGGCGATGTTCAAACGGGTGGGCGCGGGGGCTGTTGGCGCGTGGGCTATGGTGGCGCGTTCTTTGGGGCAACGCATGTGGCCCCCGTGTCGGTTCGAGGAGGAGTGACGGTGGAAATCGAGAGGCAATTGCGTGAGCGCTGGCTTGGGTTTCCGGGCGTGGTGGTGGCCGAGACGGGTAACGCCGGGAGTCGGGTGATCGAAGGCCGCGAGGGCGAGTATGAAGCCGTGCTCGTGTTCGAGGATGGCTTGAACGGTGAGGTGGCTGCGCTGCTCACCGAGCATTTCGTTTCCGGCAAGTCGAGCTGGGTTCGCCGGGCTGGGCCGGTGCGACGCGAGACGGTGGCTTCCGATGGCGGTCCGGCGTCCGTTTGCCTGATCGCGGGGGACGCGCCGATGCGGATGTTGGTGCGCAACTTTGGCTATGCGTCGGCGCGGATGCATGCGCGCCAGGGTGCCGATGCCCGGGGCCCGGCGCCTGACGAGCTCAACGCATCAGCCACCTTGCCGGCCTTGCTGAGCCACGCGCTGGTGGCGTTCACGCGGGAATACGGGGAAGCGCCGGCGGCTGGCGTTCCCTCGCTCCCGGTGTGGGCCAACGTACTGCGAGCGGTGGGGCAGGGCGGCACCGAGGCTGAGGTGCGGGAGCGAGCCATCATCTCTCGGCGGGTGATGCGGGTGGTGCTGCGGGAACTGACCGAGATGGGTTGGCTGGCCGTGGAAGACCCGACGCCCGGGATGCGAGGCAAGGCTCGAGTTCCCAAGCGGATTCGTCTGACCCGCCAGGGGCTTGCCATGGAGCGGGCAGGACGCGAGCGAGTGGCGGCGATGGAGTCTCGCTGGGAGCAGCGCTTCGGCAGTGATGCGGTGGCGCGCCTGCGCGATGCCCTTGCGGGAATCGCGGCTGGCCAAGACTTGGAGTTGCCGCATTATCTCGTGGGCTATGGCATCGCGGATGCATCGCTCACCGGCGGCAGCTATGTGCCAGCGGAGCCGGGGCCGCCGCGTAAGCCGGCGCGGGGGGAGGAGTGGCCCGTGGTGCCACGTGACGCGAGCGCCGCGCCCTCGCTGACGTTGCCGGCCCTGTTGTCGTGGGCGTTGACGGCCTTCACCCTCGACTACGAGGCGCACGAGCTCGGCTCCCTCGCGTGGGCATCGGTCTTCCTCAAGCATGTGCCGGACGAGGGAATGCTCCTCGGCGAGGCGCGCAAGCTCTGCGACGTGGTCGGCAATGGCCGCTCTGGTCCGGAGCGCCATCTGTGCGTGGTGGTGACGCGAGGCAAGCCTTCGGACACCTCTCGCATGGTGTATCTGACGCCGAAGTCGAAGCATGTGCGCGACGCTTGGCCTAGGCTCGTGCGCGAAGTGGAACGCGAATGGCAGGAGCGCTTTGGCAGCGCCGTTGCCGACCTGCGACAGGCCCTGGAAGGGTTGGACGCCCAAGCATGGGCCGGCCTGCCCGACTATCCGGACAGCACCTCGTGGGCATCAACCCTGCACCTGCGCAGCCAAGGCCAAGCCGACGCCCTGCTTGACCAGCGCGAAACCGGGAGCGGGATCAACTTGGCATGGCACGCCGGCCAACGGCCGGTCTCCACCCGGGATTGACGTGCTTGGGAGAGAGGGCAAGGCCATGGGAAGACCGTAGCAGGGCATCGCAATCGAGAGGGCGCGCGGCGCACCGTGTTCGGAGGCGATATGCTCACGAGGGTTGCGGGACGTCGGAGCGAGCATGGATATCGAGGGTCGGTTTCGCGATGCGTTCGGTAGGCACGTCGAGGTCGAGGCGCCGTTGGCCGACAGCGGGGCTGGGGTGCGGGTTAGTGGCATCGACCTGACCGACGGCTTGTCGCCGGCGCAGGTGGAGTGCCTGCTCGACGCACTCGCGCATCGGCGCATCCTCTGCCTTGCTGGACAGAATCTCGCCACATTTTCGCTCCAGCACTTCGAGCGCTTTGCCAACCATTGGGGGGCGCCGGTGCCGCATCCGAGCAACTTCCTGCGTGGGGGCAAGCCGGCGCAGATGGATGGCGACAGCCTTGGTGCCATCGAGTGGCGGCCGCTGGAACAACGCATGGTATCGGCGGTGAACGGAGCGTTTCCTGGTCAACTGCAGTGCCTGCCGCACGAGTCGCCGGCGGTCTTGGTGGTTGCCAACTTCCGCAAGCCGCGCACAGGGGGAGGTAGCGACGGCAACTCGCTGCGCATTGGCGGTGGTGGCTCGTGGCACACCGACATCGAATACGAGCCGCTGCCCATCTATGTCTCGATGTTTCTGGTGCATCGGATGCCGACAGCCTGCACCGGCCAGGACGACTGGATCGATGCAAGGGCCGTTGGCCAAGGCCCCTATTTCGAGGGCGCCGATAGAGCGCTGACGCAGCGACGCGAAGCCCTGCCCCGCAACGCCGAAACCTGCTATGCAGATACCGCGGCCGCCTTCGGAGCGCTGCCCAAGCCGCAGCAAGAACGGTTGCTCGGCGTGCGCGTGCGCCGTCGCCTCAACGAAGGCGACCCCGGCTGGCTCGCACCGCTCGTGCGCACCAACACGCGCTCTGGTCTGCGCTCCCTGCACAGCCCCGTGTGGGCATCGCGGCCCAGGGTGCGGCCGCCCATCGAGGTTGAGGGCATGTCGGCGGAGGAGTCCCGCGCATTCCTGGACGAGCTCGAAGCGCACGTGTTGAAGCCGGAGTTCCGCTACGACCACCCGCACGTGGCCGGCGACGTGACCATCTGGGACAACTACATGACGCTGCACAATTCGCCGCCGATGAAGGTTGGCATCGACGATGTGGCAGACGCGCGCCTGCTCTATCGGCTGAGCTGCAAGGGCGCGCCGGCGCTGCGGCTACCTCGCCGCGACCTGCCCGAGTGGCTGTCGGCGCACATTCCCGGCGGCTATGCGACGCCGGACCGGTTGCTGACGGCCTGATCGCGGACCAAGCGGGGAGCCTATGAACGACGAAGAGAAGTACCTGTTCGACCTGCGCGGCTACATCGTCGTGCGCAACGTCTTGTCGGCCGAGCAGGTGGACGATCTGTCTAGCCGCCTCGAGGCTCATCGGAAAACGCATGGCCGCCGTCGGCTGGGGTCGGACCGCACGATCTTCGCGGAGGAAAGCGCCACGGCCTGGGCCGCCCCCTCACTGCTCGAGTGGGGAGGAACCTACATCGACCTCATAGACTTGCCGGCAGTTGTGCCCTATCTCGAGGCGCTGCTTGGCACCGGCTATCGACTCGACCACGACTACATCAACGTCGTCAACGCCGAACACCCGAGCCAACTCTACCTGCACGGTGGCGGCCAAGGTGCCGGCGGGCCGCAGGATGTGGTGGGCCCCACTGACGGCGGCCAGTGCTACTACCACCACAACAACGGTCGCTTCTTCAATGGCCTCGTCACAGTCGCCTTCGAGCTCAACGATGTACCGCCGGGGGCCGGCGGCTTCGCCTGCGTAGCCGGCAGCCACAAGGGCAACTTCCCACTGCCACCCGACTGGCGGGTGAGCAAGAGACAGGCCGAGATTCCCGATTGCGTCGATCGGGTGGCCGCCAACGCTGGCGACGCCATTGTCTTCACCGAAGCCTGCGCCCACGGCACGGTGCCGTGGGAAGGCCCGGGCGAGCGCCGCACGATCTTCTACAAGTACTGCCCCCATGCGGTGGCGTGGGGCCCGTGCTACTACAACGCCGACCACTACGGCGACCTCACCGAACGCCAACGGGCAATCCTGATGCCCCCAAGCGCCTTCGGCCCCCACAGCCGAACAGCGGTGATCTGGAAAAAAGCGCAGCAAGAGCAGGCAGAACTGGCGCGCTTGCGGGAGGAAGTGGCAACGCTGCGAGCAAGGGCTTGAGCGTCGCTGGGCGCCTATGTTGAGGGTGCTCGCCCTTATGGCGTCCCGCAGCTTGCGCCCTCGTAAACCCCCACGTCGTCGATGTCCACGTCGGCGGAGCTTTGGGCGAAGTCGAAGGCGACGCGGCCGGTTAGGTCGGTTTCCTCCACCGTGAAGGTGTGGCGGAAGCGTGCGTAGGAGGTGGTGAGCTCGGCGCGGAACTGGCCGCCGGAGATGTTGCTCCAGTTGTCGAGGTTGGTGTCCATGTAGGCGGTGATGTGCCGGCTCGAGGTGGCCTTGGCGCGGTAGCAGAGGGTGTACTCCTGGCCGCCGATGACCATTACCGAATGGCTGATCTGGGCGTGCCAGGGCTGCTCGGAGGACTCGCGCAGATTCACTCGCACCGCGCCGTTTCGCACTTCGATGGAGTCTGTCGCGATCTCCACCGTGTTCCAGTTGTCGCGGAACTGGCCTTGGTTGTTGAACGTGCCGCCGCTGGTGATGAGGTTGCCGCGCCGTGGGCGCAGCACCGTCTGTTCCGAGAAGAACAGCATGTCGTTGCTGAAGAGCCCTTGTGGGTTCTGCAACTGCAGGAAGTGCAGGCCGCCGTGCCTAGGCGCCCGGGCGAGCGTGACGAGGAACACTTCGTCGTCACAGGCCGGCAGGTCGCCGGACTCGCAAGCCAGGGTGGCGCTCGCCTTGCGCCCGTCCACGAAAACGGTTGCGCCCGACTCGATGTGACGGGCATTGAAGCGCAGCGTGAGTTCGCCCGTGAGGAATGGGATGTCCACGTCTCGGGTCTGCGCCTCGATCTCACCGATGGGCCACAGCGCCGGCTGGGCGTGGTCTGAGGTAGCGTTGGTGCCGGCTCGGGCGGTGATGGTGAGCAGCAGGTCGCCGGCAGCGGCGTCGCTAACGATGCTGGCGCGGGTTAGGGCCAAGCGTGGATCGCCCGGCCGGTTGCGGTAACGCGACTTGCGGTAGTCGAGCGCAACCGGTGTCGCCACGCCGTCCTCGTCGAACCGTAGTCCTTCCGCCTGGAGCATCACCGCGCCCTGATTTGCGGAGCGTTCGAGCGCCCCGAGCATGTGCGCCGTCTGGGCAAGCTCTGCGGTGTCTTCGTTCAGCGTCACCTGGCGGGCGAAGCTGCCGGAGAAGCCGGTGCGGCCTTCGAGCACCATGTCCCAGATTTCGTCGGAAGCGCCGGCGAGGATCCACATGTCCCGTTCCGGAAAGCTCGTGTCCATGTTCACGAGCTGCAACAGGTCAATGATGTTGAGCCGGGCTTGGGGCGTGATCATCCAGCGCTCGTAGGCACCGCGCCAAGTCGGTGCCTCCATGCCGGTCCCCGGCGTGTTGGTGCTGACGAGGAACGGCATGCGATGGCAGGCGCCGCAGGTCTGTGTGCCGGTGTTCGGCTCGGACGTGTCGTTGATGAAGTTGAACTCGAAGAAGCCGTCCTGGGCGCTTTGGCTCAGCACGTTGTGGTAGGCGCGACTCGGAGCCGGTGCGAACGGCACGCTCAGGAGGTATTCGGCGAGGGCGTCTCGGTCTGCGGCATCGAGCAGCCCCAGCTTGCCCTCGTCGTTGGTCGGACAGTTGCCCACTTCGCACATGGTGGTGGCCATGCTTCCGTCTACGAGCACGCGCGTGCAGCTTGCCGGGTCTTCGATGGAGCAGTTGGGCTCCACCGGTGCGTTGATGGACTGGGTGTTGTTGCCGCCGTAGGGGTCGCCGGGAATGCCGTCCCATTGGTAGGGCTGGGTGTCCCGCAGGCCTTTCGCCGGCATGGTCAGGCGGGGCGGAATCTGGGTGCAGCCGTCGACGTCGCAAACCGGCGTTTCCAGCACCCAGATAAGTTGGTCGGTGTGGTTGTCCGGGTGGCAGCTCTCGCAGGAAAAGGTGCCGGTGGAGGAAGCGTCGGCGTCGTTGAAGGCCATGCGGCCTTGCTTGACGATTTCCGGCGTCGGGTCGGCGAGCGTGACGGTGCGCAGCAGTGCCGGGTTGGCAGTGTCGGCTAGGTTGACCTGCGAGACGGTGTTGGCGACGGCGTTCAACACCCATGCGTGTCTCAGGGCTCCCGTTCGGTCTGACACCAGCGCAACGCCGCGCGGCGTGGATTCCACCGAGATTCGACCGAGCACATCGCCGGTGTCGGCGTCCATCGTGAAGAGCTTGTCGGAGCCGGCGGCGGTGACCACCAGGGTCGAGTCGTCGGCACTGATCTGGATGCCGAAGGGCGTTGCCAGCGCCTGTCCCGTCTCCGGGTGCGTGGGCGGCAGCGGTTCGAGATCGTAGAACACGGGCTCGCCGCAGCGCACCGAGCAGTCCACCCGCGTGATCTGGTTCAGGAAGGCGCGGTTCTCCATCTCGGCGAGGCCGTGGCCTTCCGTGCCAGCGCGGCCGTTCTCGACGTTGCGAGCGTCCGCCTGGGCGATGAAGACGCGCCCTTGGCTGTCGATGGCGAGGCCGTAGAGCAGGGTGCCCAGGGATTCGACGATCTGCTGCGGGCGATCCGTGCGGGTGTTGAAGACAAACATGTCCCGGTCCGGCAGTTCCGGGTTCTTCACGATGTCGGCGTCGTAGTGGGTGGAGAGCACGTTGTTGTTGGTGAAGACGTGCTCGACGGCATCGAACGTGCAGGTGTCGCCATCGATGTCGTCTTCGAGACAGCCGGAAAGCTGGCTCTGGTTGTTGGACTCGAACGGAAGCACGAACAGCCGGTCGTCGTGAACGGCGAGCGCCCGCGGCTCCTGGGCGCGAATGGGTAGGTGTCCGGTCACGGAACGCGTCGCCACGTCGATGATGGCGACGCGGTTGGCCGGCGAGAGCGCGACATAGGCTTTGCTGCTGTTGCTAGCGAAGGCGATGCCCACCGGCTCGTCGAAGTTGGTGGCGTAGGTGTCGGCGTCGAGGTCCTGAACCGTGTGCACCACCTGATGGAAGGTTGCGCTGGCCGGACGGGCGTCGATCACGCTCACAGAATCCGAGACGTGGTTGACGACCCACACTTCCCGCCGATCGGGGCGCACAGCCACGCTCACCGGATCGATTCCGACATTGATGCGGATTGCGACCGCGCCAGTTCTGGCGCGGATTACATCCAGCGTATCCGCCGGCGTGTTGACCACATAGACATAGCCACGGCTGTAGGCGATGGGGTTCGCGTGCGGGCTGGCGAAGGTGGGGTGCCCCACATTGTCGCTGATGGCGAGCTGCACGCCGGCATTGGCGTACGCGGGGCCAGCCCAGACGAGCGCAGCAACGAACCAAAGCAGACCACGACGGAGGGTTGTGAGGAACTCTCCGTCGATGGACTCGTCACTGGCGATCCGCAACACGAAGCCAGGGCCTTTGCCGAAGACGACCCCGGAACGTAGCACAAGTGGTTTGAAGCCGGCAAACGCGCCTTGCTGCCCGCGCTTGCTGGAGGGCGGGACACCCTCCATCCAGAGGTCCCGGTAGGCGCTGTGCAAGGCAGAATGAGACACCACCGCGGCAGTCTCACTTGACTTTGCGCACTCGGCTGCCGGTAGGTTGCCACCCCGTGGGGGATACCGGGCCGCGGCCGGAAGAGAACACGGCCGCTTCCACGCCACCAACAGGCCCGTCTCGCGGGGTGAGGGCCGGTTGCAGCTTCGGACCCCTTGGTCGCTTCGCCTTCGGCGGGAGGAGCGTGACGGAGCCTCGCTCCGAAAGGCGGGTGGGACCGCGCCGTCCGGCCCACGCGTTGCTGTTGGCTCGGCTTCGAGCCATGTTCTTGGTTTTCCAACGTGTTGCGCGTTTTGTTCCATGGAGGCGGGAAGTGCAGTAGCAAAGCCAGCGCCGTGAGGCGGCGTTTCCGTGGTCACCGCACAGCCCGTGCGCGTCTTCGGCGTAGACGCAAGGTATAGTCTGGCCAGGCTCCTGGACTAGGTACGGCGTTGCGAATCGGCTTGATGGGGCTTGGGCATGTGGGGCGCCAGATCTACGGCTTGGCCCTGGCCCAGCCCGATTGCGAGGTGGTGGCGGTTTCGGACATCGGCCAGCCGGGAATCCTCCACCACCTGCTGGCGAAGACGCTGCCGAAGGGCACGTCGGTACGTCTTGCCGGGAACTACCTCCAAGGCAAGGTCGATGGCAAGGCGGACCGGGTTGCCAGGACACGCCTGATGGCGGCGGAACGGCCGGAGGAGATTCCCTGGGACCTGCTTGGCGTCGACCTCGTGATCGACGCCACCGGCCGCTTCCGCTCCGCTGAGGAACTCGCGCCCCACCTCGACAACGGCGCTCGCCGGGTGTTGGTCTCCAGCCTCCCGGAGGGTGACGTGGATCGGGTCGTGCTGAGTGGCGTGAACGACGGCGAAGCGCAGAGCGAGGATCGCATCGTCTCTGCCGGCTCCGCGTCCACCACCGCTCTCGCGTTGGCTCTCAAGGTGCTGGTAGACGAGCGCCCCATCGTCCATGCCACGATGACATCGGTGCATGCCTACACCGGCGACATGAGCCTGCAGGACCATGCGGCGAGCGACTACCGCCGCAGTCGTTCCGGAGCGCGCAACATCATCCCCAACGACACGCTTGCGCCGGCTTGGGTGGAGCGTGCCCTACCGGCCGTGCGCGGCAGGCTAAGCGGGTTTGCGCTGAACGTGCCGGTGGGCGAGGGCTCCCTGATGGATCTCACGGTGGCCTATCGGGAGACCGCGCCCGAGCGGGATGTCGTCAACGGTCTCTTCGCCGCCGCCGCCCGGAGAGACCCGCGCCGCATCGCCGTCACGGACGATCCCGTCGTTTCGTCGGATGTTCTCGGCAGCACCGAGTCGATTCTGGTGGACATGCAAGGCACGCTCCGTTCGGGCGGACGGCTGGTGAAGGTGCTCGGCTGGCACGAGAGTCTGGGCCATGCCCGTAGCATCCTGGACCTCGCGAGTCTCTACGCCCGGCTCGACTCGGCTGCGGCGGCTTCGGGGTAGGGGGACAATCATGCGAGTGGCCATCAACGGTTTTGGGCGCATAGGTCGGGCCGTGTTCCGCATCGCCGAGCAGCAAGGCGATGTCGAGGTGGTAGCGATCAACGATCTCTTCGACCACGACATGCTGGCTTACTTGCTGACCTACGACACCGTGATGGGGCGCTTCGACGGCGGCGTGGAAATCACAGACGGCGAGCTGCTGACGCCGCACGGCCGCGCCCGCATGGTTAGCGAAGCCGATCCGTCGCGGCTGCCTTGGGGTGAGTTGGAAGTGGATGCGGTGGTGGAGTCCACCGGCGTCTTCCGCAAGCGCGAGCAGATCGCGAAACACCTCGACGCTGGGGCCAGGCGCGTGCTGCTGACCGTGCCGGCGGGCGACCCCATCGACTACACGGTGGTGCTTGGTGTCAACGACGACGGCTTGGTGCCCGAACATCGCCTCGTCTCCAACGCGAGCTGCACCACGAACTGTCTCGCGCCGGTGGCGCGGGTGCTCCACGACGCCTTCGGAATCCGCGAAGGCGTCATCAACACGGTGCACGCCTACACCAACGATCAGAGTCTCGCCGACGTGCCGCATTCGGACTGGCGACGCAGCCGAGCGGCGGCGGAGAACATCATCCCCACCTCCACGGGCGCGGCGCGTGCCGTGGGCGAGGTGTTGCCGGAACTCAAGGGCAAGCTCGATGGCATCGCCTCCCGCGTGCCGGTGCCGGACGGCTCGGTGGTGGACCTGTTCGCCGAACTAGAGTCGGAAACCAGCGTGGACGAGATTCACGATGCCGTGCGCGCCGCAGCCGAATCACCCCGATTGCAGGGGGTGCTCTCCTTCACGGACGAACCCGTGGTGTCTTCGGATGTCATCGGCAATCCGCACTCCTCCATCTACGATGCCTCCTTCACGCAGGTCAGCGAAGGCCGCTTCCTCAAGGCCCTCGCCTGGTACGACAACGAATGGGGCTACTCCAACCGCGTCTGCGACGTGCTGCGCCTGATGGCGGAATTCGACTGAAGACTGCCCTGCGCCGCGCGGGGAAGGCAAAATGCCGCCCGTCGAGGGCATTCGCAGGTCGATTGCGCACGTCGAAGGGGCCTCTTCTTGGGAGAGCATCTTGCGCTCGATGCGACCGGCGGTGCCGGCCGTGGGTTGGGTGTTAAGAGCAACGTAGCTGTGCCAGGAAACGTGATCGTGCTCGACGCGATGGGGGTGATGTATCGCGCCCGGGATGATGTGGCGGAGCTCCTCGCCCCGTTCGTGCAGCGGCATCGCCCGTCCATTCCCGCCAGTGAAGTGACGGCGCGCTACACGGAGGCGAGCCTCGGCCGGATGGATGCAGACGCGTTCTGGAGGTCGCTCGGCTTGTCCCCTGGCGTCGAGGACGACTACCTGTCCGCCCACCGTCTCACCGACGGCGTGCTCGACTTCCTTGCGCTGGCACGAGACTCGGGAATCGACGTGTGGTGCCTGTCGAACGACGTGTCGCGGTGGTCCATCAAGCTCCGCGAGCGCTTCGGACTCGACGGTCTCTTCTCGGGCTTTGTCATCAGCGGCGACATCGGCCACCGCAAGCCATCCCCGGCGGCATACCGGTGTCTCCTGGACCGCCTCGGTACGACACCGCAGCTATTCGTCGACGATCGGCCCCGCAACGTCGCCGCCGCCCGCAACTTGGGCATTCCCTCGGTGTGCTTTGGCCCGGGCTGCGGCGAAACCGACTGCGTGGCAGACTTCGCGGAACTGGCACGGTCACGGAGGAGCATGTGGAGTCGTCGGGATTGACCGGCATTCCGCAGTTGCCCGGCATTGGGCTGTGGCCCGCCTGCGGCGCATCCGCGCAGATGGGCGGCGGACGTTTCCTCAAGGCTCGCTTGGGATGCATGTCAAGTCTCGGTTTGCAGCCTGCGGAGGCGTCAAGGCATGGGTGAGTGGCTTGCGGGATTGAGCGCGTTGCAGCAGACGCTCCTGGGCGTTGCTGGCTTCTCGACGGGGGTCTATGCGATCCAGACCTTGCTGACGCTTACGGGCGTGCTTGGTGATGCCGATGGCGGCGATGCAGGAGCGGATGGTGACGGCATCTCCTTCGGCGACCTGTTCACGGTTCGCAATGGCGTCTCCTTTCTCATGGGCTTCTCCTGGGGCGCGCTCATGGCCACCGGCTGGGGCGTTGCCAACGCGTTTCTGCTGGTGGTGGTGGGGCTGTTCGGCGGTTCGGCCTTCGTCGGGCTTAACCTCGGGTTGCTCGCATTGATGGCGATGCTTGAGAGTCGCGGCAATGTGGACACGGCGTCAGCGTCCGGTGCGGACGCCACCGTGACCCTGACCGTGCCGGCGTCGCGTCGCGGGGTCGGCAAAGTGACCGTGGCGGTATCGGGTAGGTTGATGGAGTACCACGCCGTCACCGACGACGGCGCGCCGCTCGCTCGGGGCTCGTCGGTTGTGGTGCGCGAGGTCTCCGGCAACCAGTTGGTGGTGGGGAAGCGCGTCCCCGGGCAGGAACTCCCGGCGGGGGAAAGGCCGGCAATCGAAACTGGAACGGAGCGTTAGCGTCATGGACTTCACCGTCATATTCGTCGCCGTGCTGGCGATCGTCCTGGTCGTTGCGATCATCGCTGCGGCATCGCGCATCAAGACCTGTCCGTCCGACCAGGTCCTCGTCAAGTACGGGCAGGTTGGCGGGGACCGCATGGCCAAGGCCATCCACGGCGGCACGACCTTCGTCTGGCCGGTGGTACAGGGCTTCCGCTTCCTGGACCTCACACCCATGACCGTGGACATCGACCTGCGCGGCGCCCTCTCGAAGCAGAACATCCGCGTCAACGTCCCGTCGCGCTTCACCTTCGGCATCGGCACCGTCGAGGAGCTCATGAACAACGCCGCCGAACGGCTGCTCTCCCTCGACAACCCGCAGATCGAGGACACCGCGAAGGACATCATCTACGGCCAGTTGCGCGCCACCATCGCCATGATGGACATCGAGGAGATCAACGGAGATCGCGAGAAGTTCGAGTCTCGGGTGCTCGAGAACATCGAGTCGGAGCTGATGAAGATTGGCCTCCGGCTCATCAACGTCAACATCTCGGACATCACCGACGAATCCGGCTACATCGAGGCGCTCGGTCAGCGAGCAGCCGCCGAGGCCATCAACAAGGCCAAGGTGGACGTGGCGCAGCAGGAGCGCGACGGTGCTGTGGGGTCTGCCGAAGCGGAGCAGGAGCAACGCGTGCGGGTTGCCCAGGCGAACGCCCGCGCGGTGGCCGGCGAAAATGACGCCAAGGCGGTGGAGGCGTCGTCGCAAGCCGATCTGCGCGAAGCCGAGGCGGAAGCGCGGCGGCGAGGCGATGCCGCCGAGGCGGTCAAGCACGCCGCTTCCGAGCAGGAGGGCTACAGCGCCGAGCGGGAGGCGGAAGTCGCCCGCGCTGAACGCGACCGAGCGCGGGAATACGCCAACATCGTCGTTCCGGCGGAGATCGAGCGGGACCGGATCCGTACGGAGGCGGAAGGCGAGAAACAGCGCGAAGTGCTCGCCGGCGAAGCGGAAGGCGAGGCCGTCCGTGCCAAGCTCGCCGGCGAAGCCGAGGGCCGCATGGAGGTCCTCACCAAGATGGCCGAAGGCTTCCGCGAGATCGTCGAGGCAGCCGGTGCCGACCCGGACAAGGCCGCGCGACTCATGATCGTCGACAAGATCGAGGACATCGCGGCCGCCCAAGCGAGCGCCATCAGCAACATCGCGTTCGACAAGGTGGTGGTGTACGACAGCGGCAAGGGCAACGCGGTCGGCAACTTCCTCGGCGGCCTGACCCAAGCCCTACCGCCGTTCCACGAGGTGGCCAAGATGGCCGGTGTGGAGCTGCCGGAATACCTGGGCCGCCTGGCGCAGGTGGCAAGCGTGGGCCAGGATTCGGCAGCGTCGCCTCCGGCGTCTGCTGCCACGGAGACCGACAAGGAGTAGGCGACGGCTCCCGCGACCAACCGCGCATGTTCGAAGCCGTGGCGCGGGAGAAGACCTCCGTTCCACGGCGTTACCATGCCGCCATTCGAGATTGAAGGCGGGGCGGATGTCGGACTCGTTCTACGAGGAACTCTTTGGCGTGCGGGGGAAGGTGGCGTTGGTCACCGGGGGCACGCGGGGCATTGGCCTCATGATTGCGGAAGGGCTGGTGCGGGCCGGGGCACGGGTCTATGTCGCGTCGCGTAAGGTGGATGCCTGCGTCGAGACCGAGCGTGCCTTGGGACAGTTTGGCCACTGCACGGCGATTCCCAGCGACATCGGCAATGTGGCCGGCTGCGAGTTGCTGGCGGGGGAAATCGCTTCGCGGGAGGAGCGGCTGCACATCCTGGTCAACAACGCGGGCTTGACTTGGAGCCTGCCGATTGACGAGTTCACCGAGAAGGCCTGGGATCGGGTGGCGGACCTTGATGTCAAGAGCCCGTTCTTCCTCACGCAGAAGCTCTTGCCGCTGCTCCGGGCTGCGGCAACGCCAGACGAGCGGGCTTCCGTCGTCAACATCACGTCCGTGAACGGCATCAAGCCGAGTGGGCTCATGAATTACTCGTACGTCGCCGCCAAGGCGGGGCTGGGGCAGCTTTCGGCGCAGATGGCGCGGGACTTGATGGACGATCACATCAACGTCAACGTCATTGCGCCCGGTCCGTTCAAGTCGAAGATGACTGCGCCACTTTTCGCCACCGACGAGATGGATCGGCAGATGATCGAGAGCTTTCCGATGAAGCGCTGGGGACGGATGGAGGACGCTGCCGGGCTGACCATCTTCCTTTCGTCGCGCGCTGGCTCCTATCTAACCGGCGTCACGCTCCCTTGTGACGGGGGCGCCACGACCATTGGCTGACGATGTCGGTCCTGAAGCGCCGCGTGAGCGGAACCTGCAACCTGCCCGAGGGGCACGCCACGACAGCGCCATTGTGCTGTGGCCGGATGGTGCGCCGGGGGCGCTCGGCGATGGCGACGTGGATCGTCCGCGGATCACGGTGCACCTGCCGGATCGCCATGCCACAGGGGTTGGCGTCATCGTCAACCCTGGTGGCGGCTATCGCATCCTTGCTTCGGATTGGGAGGGCTTGCAGGTCGCGCGCTGGCTGAACCGGGCTGGCATTGCGGCGTTTGTGCTGCGCTATCGCGTCGGCGAGCGCTATCACTCGGACGTTTCCCTGCTCGACGGCCTGCGCGCCGTTCGGCTGGTGCGGGCGCGTGCGGAGGATTTCGGCATCGCCGCCAACCGCATCGGGATGCTTGGTTTCTCCGCCGGCGGGCACCTGACGGTGGCTGTCGGAACGGCGTGGGACGAGGGCAACCCCGATGCCGAGGATGCGGTGGAGCGGGAATCGAGCCGGCCGGACTTCCTCGCGCCGGTCTATGCCGTGACCGACGGCGTCCAGCGCGGCCGCAAGGCGGACGAGTACACGCCGACGCCCGGCCGGGTAAACGCCCGCACGCCTCCGACCTTCCTCGTTCACACCCACGAAGATGCGATCGTGCCGGGCACGCAATCCACGCTGTTCTACGACGCCTTGCTGCGTGCCGGTGTGGCGGCCGAGATGCACATCTACGGCTTTGGCGAGCACGGCACCGGGCTTGGCATTGGCGATCCCGACTTTCGCGCCTGGCCGCGCCTATTCACAAACTGGTTGCGACGAGGCGGTTTCCTCACCGGTGCAGAGCGCGTCGGCGTGCGCGGTCGGGTCACTCTGGACGGCAAGGCGATGGGCATGGCGTGGGTCACCCTCACTCCGGAAGACCCGCACTCGCCTCCGGCACGAGTGCGAACGTCCCGAGGCGAGGACGGGGCGTTCGAGATTCCGGCGAGCCACGGCATCGTGCCAGGGCTGCATCGCGTGGAGGTGTTCCACGTCAGCGAGCAGTACCCCCATGTGGCCACAGGCATCTACACGGTGGCGGACGCCAGCCGCTTCGATCTTGGCGTGCGGCGGATTGGCGCCGATCCCTTGGAGGTCGAAGTTGCGGGGGCGGACGCGCTGCCCGTCCTCGACGCTTGAACCAACGTGGATCCGATCAGTCAAGGTGCAGTTGGCGCGGCGACGGCACAGGGGCTTTTGCCACGCTCGCTGCTGCAGCCGGCGAACCTGCGCGTAGCGGCGTTGCTCGGCTGTCTCGCCGGCATGGCGCCGGACCTCGATGTCTTCATCTCGTCGCCTACGGACTCGCTGCTGTTCCTGGAGTATCACCGGCAGTTCACCCATGCGCTGGTGTTTGTCCCCGTTGGGGCGGCGATCGTGGCTGCAGTCGCCTTTCCGTTCGTGCGGCGGCGCCTGTCGTTTGGGGTGGCTTGGCTCGTTTGCTTGGTGGGCTATGGGTCCCACGGGCTGCTTGACGCCTGCACTTCCTATGGAACGCAGCTCTTCTGGCCCTTCTCCAACCACCGGGTGGCGTGGAACAACGTGGCCGTGGTGGATCCGTTCTTCACCTTGCCGCTGCTGGTGTTGCTGGGCATCGGTGTGGTGCGGCGCAGTCGACGCTTCACCGTAGCCGGTTTGGTATGGGGGCTCGCGTATCTCGGTGCCGGCGTGGTGCAGAACCAGCGCGCGGAAGCGACCGGTCGCGAGATGGCTGCCATGCGTGGCCACGAACCGCAGCGTCTTGGCGCGAAGCCTGGCTTTGCCAACCTCCTGGTGTGGAAGGTGGTGTACGAGCACGATGGACGCTACTACATCGACGCGGTGCGGACAGGATTTAGGAGCACCGTCTGTCCCGGTTCGAGCGTGCCGGTGCTGGACATCGCGGAACACCTGCCGTGGGTCGATCCGGCCAGTCAGCAGGCCCAGGATATCGAGCGTTTTCGGTGGTTCTCGTCGGATTACCTGACGCCAGACCCGGTGCATCCCAACCGCGTGATCGACGCCCGCTACTCCCTCGTGCCGAACCGCATCGATCCGCTGTGGGGGATTGAGCTTGCGCCCGACGCGCCGGCGAATCGGCATGTCCTCTTCGTGGCGGACCGTGCCGCAGATGCAGAGGAATTCGCAGCACTCGGCGCGCTCTTCTCCGGCGAGGGATGCCACGGCGTAGAATCCGCCGCTTTCGCCCAGGGCCGGTGACGACGCTCCGGGCGCAGGAGGACAGGCATGAAGATCGGCGTCTCGCTCCCCATCCGAGAACTCAAGGACGACATCGGCGCGCTGGTGGCATTCGCGCAAGCGGCTGATGAGCTTGGCTATTCCCACCTACGGGTGCCGGATCAGGTGCTGCGCCCGAACAGCGGGCATCTGCACGAGCCGCTGATCGCCTTGGCCTACATCGCCGCGGCGACGAAGGATATCGAGCTCTGCCCTTCGGTAATCGTGGCGCCGGCGCGGCAGACGGTGCTGCTCGCCAAGCAGCTCGCGACGCTGGATGCCATGAGCGGCGGGCGGGTGCGGCTTGGCATTGGCGTTGGGGGAAGCGCGCCGGAGTACCAGGCGCTTGGCGAGGACTTCCATACGCGCGGGCGGCGTTGCGAGGAGCAGATCGATCTGTTGCGCCGGCTGTGGACGGAAGAGACGGTGGATTTCGAAGGACGCTGGGACACGGTGCATGGCGCGGGCCTCGATCCGCTCCCCGTCCAGCGACCCATTCCTATCTGGATCGGTGCAGGCGGCGTGCCGGTGCCACGCATCTTGCGCCGCATGGGCCGCCAAGCCGATGGCTGGTTCGTGCTCTGCTCGCCGGAACAGTTCGACGATGTGAAGGCCAGCATCGATGCCGCCGCCGTGGCGGCGGGCCGAGACCCGGGGGAAATCGGCACGGAGGCTGGCGTCGCGGTGGTGGGTGCGCGCGAGGCGGAATGGAAGGACCGCGTTCGCGGTTGGCAAGCGAAGGGCGTGGGCCGCGTCTGCCTAAGAACACTAGGCGGTGGCCTAGACGCCGACGGCCACATCGCCAAGCTGAAGCAGGCCTGGCAAGAACAGCCATAGCCGGGCGACCATGGCCGGCGTCTCGACCAGCCCACCGAGAAGCGCGAGGACCGTTGTTCTCGGCGCGGGTGATGGCGTGAAAGGGCCGGTGCTCGGCCAAGGTGCAGATTGGGGGGAGTGGGGAAGATGAAGCTGTTGGTTGCGAACCGGGGCGAGATTGCGATTCGGGTGCTTCGCGCGGCGGCGGAGCTGGGGATTTCGACGGTGGCGATTGCGCCGAAAGACGACGCCGGCTCGCTGCACACGGGCAAGGCGGACGAGTCGGTGACGCTGGACGGGGCTGGTGCGTCGGCGTATCTCGACATCGGCCAGGTGGTGGGCGCGGCGCGGGAGACGGGCTGCGACGCGGTGCATCCGGGCTACGGCTTCCTTTCGGAGAACGCGGAGCTGGCGCGGGCGTGCGCGGAGGCGGGGCTGACGTTCGTGGGCCCGCGCGAGGAGACGCTGCGGCTGTTCGGCGACAAGGCGCGGGCGCGTGCGGCTGCCGTCGAGGCGGGCGTGCCGGTGATCCGGGGCCTTGACCACGCGGTGACGGTCGAAGAGGCGCAGGCGTTCTTCGCGGAACTCGGTTCCGGCAGCGCGATGATGCTGAAGGCCATTGGGGGCGGCGGAGGCCGGGGCTCGCGCATGGTGGAGCGCGCGGAGGAGGTTGCGGAGACGTTCGAGCGCTGCCGCGCGGAGGCGGAGGCGAGCTTCGGCAACGGCGCCCTCTACGTGGAGGAGTTCATGCGCCGGGCGCGGCACGTGGAGGTGCAGATCCTGGGCGACGGCAGCGGCACGGTGGCGCATCTCGGCGAGCGGGAGTGCAGCGTGCAGCGTCGGTTCCAGAAGATCGTCGAGGTGGCGCCGGCGCCGGGTCTTGCCGAGGGGGTGCGGGCGGCGGTGGTCGAGGCGGCGGTTCGGTTCGCCTCGGGCGTGAACTACCTGAGCGCGGGGACGTTCGAGTTTCTGGTGGACGTTTCCGGCGACTGGTCGGGGGGCGATTTCGCGTTCATCGAGACCAACGCCCGGCTGCAGGTGGAGCACACGGTGACGGAGGAGGTGACGGGGGTGGACATCGTCGCCTCGCAGCTTCGGCTGGCGCAGGGCGCGACGATTGCCGAGCTGGGCCTGGACGGGGCCGCTGCCCCGCGGGGCTACGCCATCCAGTCGCGGGTGTGCATGGAGTCGGTGCGGGAGGACGGCTCGATCGTGCCGACGGGCGGGGTGCTGACGGCGTACGAGGCGCCGAGCGGCCCGGGGGTGCGCACGGACGGCTTCGGCTACGGCGGCTACGAGACGAGCCTGAACTACGACTCGCTGCTGGCGAAGGTGGTGGGGCACTCGCCGTCCTCGGACTTCGGCGCCGCCATCGCCCGGTCGCTGCGGGCGCTGGCGGAGTTCCGGGTCGAGGGGGTGGAGACCAACATCGGCTTCCTCGAGGGCATCCTCGGCCACCCGGACTTCGCCGCCGGCAGGGTGCACACCCGCTTCGTCGACGAGAACATGGCGAGCCTCGCCGCCGCCGGGCAGGGCGCACGCTTCGTCACCCCGCCCGGTTTCGAGCCCCAGACCGCAGACGGATTCGCCGGCGCCAGGGTTGAGGACGCCCGGGACCCCCTCGCGCTGTTCCTGCACGACACCCGCGTCAAGTCCGAACAGGACGACGAGGACGAGGCGGAAAGCGGCCCGGTCGTCGTGCCGGCCCCCGTTCCCGGCGAGGTGCGCGCCGTGCATGTGCTCGCCGGAGACGAGGTGTTGACGGGCCAACCGCTCGCAACCATCCACTCGCTGGAGATCGACCACGTCGTTCGCGCCGTTGAGGGCGGTTCGGTGGAAACCGTCGCGGTGGACGAGGGCGATGTCGTTCGTGCCGGCGAACCGCTGCTGCAAGTCGTCAAGTCGGACAGCGCCGGCCGTTGGGCCGAGCCTTCCTCGGCACCAGATCTGGACGCCCGCCGTGCCGATCTCGCACAGGTGGACCAGCGCCGCACGTACATCGAGGACGACTTTCGTGCCGAACGCATCGGCCGCCGCCACGCCAAGGAACAGCGCAGCCCGCGCGAGAACATCGAACACCTCATGGATGGCACCTTTCGCGAGTACGGCCCCCTCGTCACCGCGGCAAGCTGGCAGAAGCAGGAGTGGCTGCGGGAGACGACCCAAGCGGACGGCCTCGTCATGGGCATCGGCAGCATCAACGGCGATCTTTTCGATGCCGACGCCTCCCGGGCCGTGGCGGTCCACTACGACTACATGGTCGTGGCCGGCACCCAGGGCGGACGCGGCCACTACAAGCAGGATCGCATCTACGAGTTGGCCGGACGCTATCGGCTGCCTCTGATTCTCTTCGCCGAGGGCGGTGGCGGCCGACCCGGCATCAGCGGCGGCGAACGGGCAGAAGCCGTGGACATCGCCATCGAGGCGGGGTTGCGCAAGCTTGGCGAGAAGGCGCCGCCGGGTTCCCGCGCCAGCGCCGTGGACGTGGCCGGTCGCGGCGGCGGTGGTGTGCCGGTGGACTCCTACACCTTCACCAAGCTCTGCGAACTCAGCGGCCTGGTGCCGCTGGTGGGCGTGAACTCCGGGCGCTGCTTCGCCGGCAACACGGTGATGCTGGCCTCGTGCGACGTGATCATCGCGGCGGAGAATTCCACCATTGGCCTCGGCGGCCCGGCGATGATCGAGGGCGGCGGTCTCGGCATCTACACGCCGGAGGAAGTGGGCCCCATGTCCTTCCAGGTACCGAACGGCGTCGTCGACATCCTCGTCAAGGACGACGAGGCGGCCATCGAGACGGCGAAGAAATACCTTTCCTACTTCCAGGGCGCGGTGGATCGCTGGGAGGCGCCGGACCAGCGCCGGCTCCGGGCAATCATCCCGGAAGAGCGCAGCGAGCTCTACGACATGCGCGAACTGATCGCCACGTTGGCCGACGAAGACTCGATCCTCGAAATTCGGGAAGCTTTCGGCATCGGCATCATCACCGCCTTCATCCGCATCGAGGGCCAGCCGCTGGGCCTCATCGCCAACAACCCGCAGCACCTTTCCGGCGCCATCGACAGCGACGCCGCAGACAAGGCGGCGCGCTTCCTGCAGCTCTGCGACACTTTCGACATCCCCGTGCTGTCGCTGATGGACTGCCCCGGCCTCATGCCCGGGCCGGAGTACGAGCAGGCCGCGCTGCTTCGCCATTGCGGCCGCATGTTCGTGACCGGTGCCAACATGACCACTCCCATGTTCGGTGTGGTCGTGCGCAAGGCCTACGGCATGGGGGTGCGCGCGATGTGCGGCGGCAGCTCGCTGGAGCCATTCTTCACGGTGGCTTGGCCCACGGCAGAGTTCGCCGACATGAGCATCGAGGGCCGCGTCAACCTGATGTACGGCGAGGAACTTGCCACCGTCGAGGACGCCGAAGAACGCGAAGCCATCCACCGTCGCCTGATCGATGCCCACGTGGACCGCGTGCGTGCCGTGAACGCTGGCGGCACCAACTACGGCGTCGACGACGTCATCGACCCTGCAAACACCCGAGCGTGGATCGCCCAGGGGCTTAGGAGCGTGCCGAAACCCCCGCCGCGCGAGGACAAGAAACGACCCAATGTGGATACGTGGTAGGCGAGCAGGGGGAGGCGAAAGATGAAGCTGTTGGTTGCGAACCGTGGCGAGATTGCGATTCGGGTGCTTCGCGCGGCGGCGGAGCTGGGGATTTCGACGGTGGCGATTGCGCCGAAAGACGACGCCGGCTCGCTGCACACGGGCAAGGCGGACGAGTCGGTGACGCTGGACGGGGCTGGTGCGTCGGCGTATCTCGACATCGGCCAGGTGGTGGGCGCGGCGCGGGAGACGGGCTGCGACGCGGTGCATCCGGGCTACGGCTTCCTTTCGGAGAACGCGGAGCTGGCGCGGGCGTGCGCGGAGGCGGGGCTGACGTTCGTGGGCCCGCGCGAGGAGACGCTGCGGCTGTTCGGCGACAAGGCGCGGGCGCGTGCGGCTGCCGTCGAGGCGGGCGTGCCGGTGATCCGGGGCCTTGACCACGCGGTGACGGTCGAAGAGGCGCAGGCGTTCTTCGCGGAACTCGGTTCCGGCAGCGCGATGATGCTGAAGGCCATTGGGGGCGGCGGAGGCCGGGGCTCGCGCATGGTGGAGCGCGCGGAGGAGGTTGCGGAGACGTTCGAGCGCTGCCGCGCGGAGGCGGAGGCGAGCTTCGGCAACGGCGCCCTCTACGTGGAGGAGTTCATGCGCCGGGCGCGGCACGTGGAGGTGCAGATCCTGGGCGACGGCAGCGGCACGGTGGCGCATCTCGGCGAGCGGGAGTGCAGCGTGCAGCGTCGGTTCCAGAAGATCGTCGAGGTGGCGCCGGCGCCGGGTCTTGCCGAGGGGGTGCGGGCGGCGGTGGTCGAGGCGGCGGTTCGGTTCGCCTCGGGCGTGAACTACCTGAGCGCGGGGACGTTCGAGTTTCTGGTGGACGTTTCCGGCGACTGGTCGGGGGGCGATTTCGCGTTCATCGAGACCAACGCCCGGCTGCAGGTGGAGCACACGGTGACGGAGGAGGTGACGGGGGTGGACATCGTCGCCTCGCAGCTTCGGCTGGCGCAGGGCGCGACGATTGCCGAGCTGGGCCTGGACGGGGCCGCTGCCCCGCGGGGCTACGCCATCCAGTCGCGGGTGTGCATGGAGTCGGTGCGGGAGGACGGCTCGATCGTGCCGACGGGCGGGGTGCTGACGGCGTACGAGGCGCCGAGCGGCCCGGGGGTGCGCACGGACGGCTTCGGCTACGGCGGCTACGAGACGAGCCTGAACTACGACTCGCTGCTGGCGAAGGTGGTGGGGCACTCGCCGTCCTCGGACTTCGGCGCCGCCATCGCCCGGTCGCTGCGGGCGCTGGCGGAGTTCCGGGTCGAGGGGGTGGAGACCAACATCGGCTTCCTCGAGGGCATCCTCGGCCACCCGGACTTCGCCGCCGGCAGGGTGCACACCCGCTTCGTCGACGAGAACATGGCGAGCCTCGCCGCCGCCGGGCAGGGCGCACGCTTCGTCACCCCGCCCGGTTTCGAGCCCCAGACCGCAGCAGCACAACAATCCGAGCAGGCGGTGGGGCCGGAGGGCTCCGTGGGCTTGGTTGCCCCGATGCAGGGAACCATCGTCGAGATTGGCGTTGCCATTGGGGATGAGGTGCGCATTGGCCAGGCGGTGGCCGTGGTAGAGGCGATGAAGTTGCAGCACGACATCCGCGCCGACCGCAACGGCGTCGTCTGTGCCGTGTCCATGTCGGAAGGCGACGTGGTGCGGGAGGGCTTCCCCATCGTCTTCCTGCACGAGTCCGATGTGGAGGGCGGCGCCCTAGAGGGCGATGCCGGAATGGACCTCGATCTCCTCCGCGGCGACATGCAGGAGGTTAACGACCTCATCGACCGAACCCTCGATGCTGCGCAGGCCGAGGCGGTGGCCGCGTTGCGCGACAGCAGTCGGCGCACGCCCCGGGAGAACCTCGACGATCTCCTGGATAAAGGCTCGTTCCGCGAGTTCGGCCCGCCGGCAGCAGGCTCTGCGGCCGGCGGCACCATCATGGGCTTCGGCACCGTCAACGCCGGCCTCGTGGGAGAGGACCGCAGCCGCGTGGCGGTGGTTCACAGCAACTACCCCACCGCCGCCTACACCCACGGCCACTATCGCCAGGAGCAGATTCACGAGATGGCCAGCGACTGGCGCGTGCCGGTGGTGCTGTTCTCCGAAGGCGAGGGCGGCCCCCACGGCAACGTCGGCGGCGTCGGCATGGACGCCAGCGTCTTCACCGATTTCGCGAGGTTGTCGGGGCTTGTGCCGCTCATCGGCGTCAACACCGGCGATTGCTTCGCCGGCAACGCCGCTCTCTTGGCCTGCTGCGACGTCATCATCGCCACGAAGGACTCCACCATTGGCATGAGCGGCCCAGCGGTCGTCGAGTCGAGCGGAATGGGTGCCCACAGTGCTGCGGAACTCGGTGGCATGTCGTTCCAGGCAGCCAACGGCAGCGTTGACGTCGTGGTTCAGGACGACGCCGCCGCGGTGGCCACCGTCAAGAGATATCTTTCTTACTTTCAAGGACCTGTGTCGGATTGGGAAGCGCCAGATCAGCGCCGGATGCGGCACGTCATCCCGGAAGACCGCGTGCGCGCCTACGACATGCGCGAAATCATCGAAACCTTGGCCGACGAAGGCTCGGTGCTGGAGATCCGCAAGGACTTCGGCATCGGCGTCATCACCTCCTTCATCCGCGTCGAAGGCCAACCGATGGGCGTCGTGGCCAACAACCCGGCGCATCTCGCCGGCGCCGTGGACAGCCCAGGGGCGGATAACGGCGCCCGCTTCTTCCAGCTCTGCGACGCCTTCGACATCCCGGTGGTGGTGTTCATGGACTGCCCGGGGATCATGGTGGGCCCGGACCACGAGCGCACGGCCCTCGTCCGCCACGCCGTGCGCCTGTTCAACATTGGCGCCAACTGCACGGCCCCGATGTTCGGCATCATGGTGCGAAAGGCATATGGGCTCGGTGTGCAGGCCATGATCGGCGGCGCATCCTCCGTGCCGTTCCTGACGGTGGCATGGCCCACGGCGGAGTTCGCCGGCATGAACATCGACGGTGCCGTCAAGCTCTCCGCACGCCGCGAACTGGCCGCCATCGAAGACCCGGAAGAACGCAAGGACGCCTACGAACGACGGGTGGCACAAGGCTACGAGTCGGCAAGAGCCGTGAACTCCGGCGCAAGATACGTGATCGACCCAGCCGACACCCGCGCCTTCATCACC
>VXSY01000089.1 GCA_009837725.1 Gammaproteobacteria bacterium
TCGTCGACAACCCAACACCGGCGATTCGCAACGCCAGTTCAGAGCTTCCCTAACACGGGCTGTCTTTGGAGAGACTGCCGCGATTGCACGCCTGACGGGCAAGTTACCGGCGCCTGCGAGAATCAGGCGCGGGCGACGGATGTTTCGCCCCTACGGGATCGTCGGCTTCGCGGTATGGGCGACGCAGGCGTCGCCCATGTATGGATTCCCTAGTCGCCAGGCCCCACCCAGATTGGGGAAGTCCATGCGCGTTCCTGGATCGTCGGCGCGACGCCGGCGCGGGGGTCGACGCCGGCGCGGAGAGCGTCCCAAGTGGACCAGCGACAGGTCGGGTTTTCCAGCACGCGGACATAGTAGAAGGCGCTCTGGTCAGAGTCGTACTCCGGATCGGTCCAGACCGTGCGCAGCTCCGCGGAGCCAAGGCCCTCTGTTATGGAGCAATCCTCCAAGTCCACTTCCGCCTCGTTGTCGGGGCAGCGGTGCGTTGCCGGGTCCACTTCCAAGCCGTCCGAACAGGCAACGTCAAACACCTTCTCGTGGGTGCGGCCGTCGTCTACCCAACCCTTGATGATCTGCAGCCGTTGCAGCGGCGTGCCGACCGGGTCTGCCATCGCCCAGGCGAGGAAGGCTGGCGAACCGTCGCCGCCGGTCAGGTCGGCACCTTGCACGACGCCGTTGTCCATCACCCACTTTGCCGCGTCGTCTCCCATCCCCTCTTCGCCGGCATTGGCTGCCATCAGTCGCGCCTTGATGCGCGGGCCGCTCGTGGCGAAGGTCTCCTTGCGCCGCAATGCATCAAAGATGGCGTCGCGGGTGTTCTCGGGCGCCCAGACGCCGGCGAGGCCCGAGGCACTCCAAGTGCGAAAATAGTTGTTGATGTAGGTCGAGTCGCCGGCCTCGCTCTCGCCGGCCGGAATCGCGCCGCGACGATAGGCGGGATTGTCCAGCTTGCCGAGCTTGCCGACGAAGCGGTCTTCATCCAGCGTGTCGCCGGAGTTGTGCGTGTCGGTTGAGCCGATGACACCGAAGCGATAGGGGTTGAAGCCCTCGTCCCGTTCCAGCGCCAAGCCATTCATCCACGCCTCGCGCACGTAGCTGCCTTGCGGCTTGCTTCGCACCCAACTCGCCACGTGATACGGCATGATCTCGAAATCCGCCCATTCGTCGTTCAGTGAAAGGAAGGGGTGCGTGTCCGAGGTGCCCTTGATCTGGGTCATCTCCACCAAGGGCTCGTTGCGCATTCGCTGTTCGGCGTAGTCCGCGTCGAGCGGCCCGCCCTCGTACTTCTCGAGCTCGAACATGCCGCCGGAGCCGTTGGAGTTGTGCGGGATGGCGATGGCGTCGATGCCGCTCTCGTCGCGCAGGCTGTCCATCCATGCCCAAAGGTCTTCGGGGTTGCGCGAGTCGAGGCGGCTGAACGGCAGCGGCGGTGCTTCCTCGCCGCGGTAGAAGACGTTGCGGTGCAGGTTGCCTTCGTTCTCCTCGTCCGACGAGGTGTATTCGTAGGCGATGAAGGTGGTGAAGTTGCCGGGGTCGTTGTGGCGCTTGGCAGCATCCTGAATCGCCTGCCAGGCAGTGCGGGAATCTTCCGCGCGGCCCACTTCATCGAGAATGTCGAAGCAGTCCCGGAACGACGAGGATCGTTCCTCAATCGTGTCGGCATCGGCGCACTTGCGCACTTCGGGATTGTCCGCGTCCGGGTGGGAGAGGTCCTGCCACGCGGAGAACATGCCGAGATAGAAGGCATGATCCGTGACGGCGAAGAAATCGAGCGGCCGCTCAAGCTGAATGTCGAACCCGGCCGAATGCGCCATCGACTCCCCCTTGGCGAAGCGATAGGCATCATCCGGCGTCGTTTGCGTGCCAAAGAGGTAGGCATCGAACGAGTAGCGCGTGTGGACATGCAGATCGCCGAACAGCGCCTTCGGATGCTCGTCTGCTGCAACTGCGGCTGCAGCAGCAGCGGTCACGAGCGCCAGCGCCATTCGAACAGCACCCCGAATGCCCATATCGGTTCCCCCGAGTCGTGTTGCCTTGCCAAGCCTAACACCGCTCCCAAGTGCGACTTGGCGACCGGCAATGGGTCGTGTCACGGCATTCGGACTCATCGGCCCCGAGGGAGTGTTCGACAGCGCACCGAACAAGGCCAACGGTGCGGATGCTAGGGTTGCTGCGGGAACACACATCTGCGAAGCAGGAGGGTTCGCTTGAGGTCGGGGGCCGCGATACGGTCGGGGCGACGCGGCAATGGCGCTGTGGCTCGACGTTGCCTAGGCCGCAGCGTTGCGTTGCTTTTGGTGGCCGCAGTCGAGCTAGCGACGGCTGCCCCGCGCCTGCTGGACTTGCACGGCACCAGCTCGCATTCGGCGATCGTGCGCAACGATGACGGCGCATGGCGCGCGTACGGAGGCGACTCGCTTGCCGCAGTGGTGCCGCTTGCGATGACAGCCAAGGCGCAATGGCTCTTCGCGGCCGCCGGAGACTTCAACGGGGATGGCAGGGACGATGTGCTGCTGCGGCGCACGGACGGTCCGTGGGCCTACTACCCCATGGACGGCGGATCCGTTGTCGACACCGGTCGCGGCTGGGCGAACATGACCAGGAGCCTCGACTGGCGACCCGTCGGCGTCGGCGACTTCAACGACGATGGGCGCGACGACATGTTGCTGCGCCGCGCCGACGGCGCTTGGCGGTACTACGCCATGGACGGACGTCGCGTGATTGCAGGGGATTCGGGGCCGGCGAACCTGCCGCAGAGTCTTGACTGGCGAATAGCGGGAGTCGGGGACTTCGACGGCGACGGCCGGGGCGACGTGCTGCTGCGACACGTCGAGGGCACCTGGCAGCTCCACCCAATGCAGGGCCGAAGCGTTGTGCCCGGGCGAACGGCCAACCCGGACTTCACGGGCGACCGCGCTTGGCGCTTCATCGCCATCGGCGACTTCAACGCCGACGGCCGGGACGACGTTCTCCTCCGGCACACCAGCGGACGTTGGCGATGGCAGACCGGGGCAGGCGACACGGTCGCTTCGCACGCTGCGGCGATGCCACGCGACTGGCGCTGGCGCATTGCCGCCGTGGGCGACCTCGACCGAGACGGCAGCAACGACGTGCTGCTCCGGCACGTCGACGGAAGATGGCGCACGTTCACGGCATTGGGCGGCGCAGCGACAGCCGCAACGCCAGGAATGCCTCGGGATCTCGCGTGGCGGACCGCCGCGCCGCCCGTGTACATCCCGGACCTGGCCTTGCGGGCCGCCGTACAGGCTGCGCTGGGGCTGAGCGAAACGAGCCCCATCACTCGACGGAGGTTATCCGGATTGGAACGCCTGGAAGGAGACGGTGCGGGTATCAGCGACATCACCGGGCTAAGCCTGGCAACGGGTCTCAAGGAACTTTCACTCAATGCGACGTCACCGAACCGCCCCCACGGCACGCCGATTGCAGTGATCGGCGACATCGGGGACCTCGCAAGTCTTGTGCAACTGCGCCAACTATCCCTTGCCAATCAAATCCTTACGGACGTGGCACCGCTGTCTGGCCTGACCGAGCTCGAGGAGCTCAACCTCGGAGTCAACCGCATTGTAGACATCGGGCCGTTGGCAGGAATGAGTCGCTTGCGAGAGCTCTCTATGGTTCACAACCAGGTGGTGGACCTCTCTCCGCTCGCCGGTCACGAGCATCTCCAAGCGCTACACGTCGACTTCAACGACATCGCGGACCTCTCGCCGCTGTCAAGCTTGGCCAGCCTCCAAAGGCTGCACATGCACTGGAACCAAGTCGAGGACGTGACGCCCCTCGCGGCTCTGACCGAACTGACCACACTGAGGCTCGAGTCCAACCGGATCGCCGACATCGCCCCTTTGGCACAGCTCAAGAAACTGCGCGTCCTTTCGCTAAACCGCAACAACATCTCGGACGCTTCGCCAGTCGCTGATATGACCGAACTGTGGTTCCT
Organism: Gammaproteobacteria bacterium; assembly: GCA_009837725.1. Taxonomy (GTDB): domain Bacteria; phylum Pseudomonadota; class Gammaproteobacteria; order Pseudomonadales; family Azotimanducaceae; genus VXYL01. Next base: position 3,959 of record VXSY01000089.1, read on the forward strand.
GTCTCTGAGCGCCAACCGTGTGACCGACATCTCGCCGCTCAGAAAGCTTACCGAGATGTCCTGGCTGTGGCTCCACCACAACACCATCTCCGACATCTCGCCACTTTCTGACATGCGCGAGTTGAAGCGACTCCACCTCGAGTCGAACTCCATAGTCGACATCTCGCCCCTGGCCAACTTCACCAAGCTCGAACTGCTGACGCTGGACGACAACGCCATCAGGGACATCGGCCCACTGGCGAACCTCGCCGCGCTCACCGAGATCGATCTCGCCCGGAACCGGATCGCCGATGTATCCGCGTTGCGCGACCTTGGAGAGGTCCGGCGTCTGGACCTAAGTGGCAAACGAGATCGTTGACATCGCCGCACTCGAGTTCCTGACGGAGCTTGAGGAACTCGACCTGTCCTACAACCGGATTGCCGACATCGCGCCGCTTGCGGCCAACACCGGGTTGGGCGACGGCGACGAGATCGACTTGCGCGGGAACCCGATTTCCCTCGAATCCGCCGAAACGGCCATTCCGGTGCTCGTCGCTCGCGGCGCAGCGGTACAGGTGCCACGGGCGCCTCGCCAATACGCCATCCACGACGACCGCGTCCTGGTGTTCCCGATCGACGAGGACATTGCCGCGGAGACTGCCTTCAGCGGCCTTTCGCTGCGGGATTACGCGGCCGAGTTTTACTCGAGCTTCGAGGACCAGTTCGACTTCCTGATGTTCTTCTCGAACCTCGACAGCATCAGGGATCACGAGGAGGCTCCCTACTACGGCGTGTACCTGTCGGTGCGCAACGACGTGGAAGGCACGGGACGGCGGGAACACTACGACAACCGCTACGGCTCGCGGGAACGGCTCAAGGGCGTCATCCACTTCCCCTACAACCGGGCCCTGATGTATGGCCCCTCGCTGCACGAAATCCTCCATGCCTGGGCCAACTACGCCGTACCCACGGCGGTCGGTGGCCACTGGGGATTCAGCAGCGCGAACGGCCAGCTCGGCGGCTTCGACCTTCCGGATCTCCGGCAGATTGGCGAAGGCAAATATGCAGCCGGCAGATTCGGCACCTTCGCCAACGGCGGCAACGGGCCCGGCTACAGCCCCATCGAGCTTTACTTCGCGGGTTACCTGCCGCCCGAGGAAGTCCCCGATCTGTGGGTAGCGCAGGACGGCCATTGGGAGATCGGTGAAGACGGCAAGCCCATCCGCACCGAAGACGACCATCTGGTGTTCCGCTCCCAAGACGAGCGGACGTACACGATCGACGAAATCGTGGCTCTGCACGGCGAACGCCTGCCAGCGATGGCCGACGCCCAGTGGCACTATCGCGCCGCGGTCATCCTTCTCACAGACGAGCGTCACCCGCCAACGCAGGAGCAGTTGGACTTGCTGAGCGAACACGCGGCCTGGTTCAGCCTGCGCGCGAACGATGACAGCCGGCTGCACAACTTTTTCGAGGCGACCAGGGGCCGCGGTTCGATCACCCTCGACGGCCTCGCCACTGCGCGAAAGGAAGTCGTGGGCGTCCCGAACGGCCTGCCGGCATCCTACGGGCAGGTGCCGCCCGCCCATGCATCGCTCGTGGACGGGACTTGCGTCACCGTCGATCTCTCAGGCGAACGTGTAGCGCGAACCACTACAATATCGAGTGATTTCGTGATATATAACAATTAACTACGTTCGCAAGTTAAAGAAGTTACTTAAGATCGCCACGCCAACTGGGTCGTACCTCCCGCGCCCTATGGCACAAGCGCCCGAGCAGCCTTGTTGCAGCGCCCCAAAAAAGCAGCTTCTGGTGCAAGTCAGGCATGCGCGACGATGTCGCCGGTGCGCACGATGAACCAAAAGGCGGCGAGGCCCCCAGCGACATAAAGCGGTGCCCGCACGAACGCCGACGGCAGTGTGATGCGGCCTGAGGCAAGGCGCCCAATCCCAACCACGGCGACAACCACCGCCAGTTGACCGAGCTCCACCCCCACATTGAAAAGCAGCAGGCTCAGTGCAGCCTGCCCCGGCGGCAGCCCGATCTCGGCCAAGGCGCCGGCAAAGCCGAACCCGTGCAGCAGCCCGAACAGGAAGGCCACGACCCAGACGTGCTCGCTGGCGATCGTGCCCTTGGTGCCGCGCAGTTTCTCCGCCGCCACGAAGGCGATCGAGAGGGCAACCGTCGCTTCCACGGGCGCGACGGGAAGGACGACGACATCCAATGCGGAAAGCGCGAGCGTGATGCTGTGCGCCACGGTGAAGGCCGTCACGGTTTGCACCAGCGGCCCCAGCCGCTGTGTGCCAAGCAGATACAGAAGGCAAAGCAGGAACAGCAGGTGGTCGGCGCCGAGGAGCAAGTGCTGCACGCCGATGACGAGGTAGTCCGCAACCGGAGCCCCGCCGCCGCTTAGAGAGAGTTCCTGTCGGTTGCGGCCGATGACGCCGTTGACCTGACGCCCGTCGCGCAGCGTCACCTGCACCATGACGTCCGCCATCGCGACCGCGTTGCCCTCGATGCCGACGGTCTTGCCGTCCATGCCTTCCGTGCACCGCACGACATCGCGGCGCACCAGGGAGGTGCCCTGGACGAAGTCGATGCCACCGGGCATCGCCGCGCACCCTGCCGGCAACACCGGCCGCAACGACAGCGGCCCCCCGGTGCCGAATGGCCGCTTCCAGACAACGGCGTAGTCGGTGTCGGAAGTGGCGTCGATGCGCAAGAAAGCGGGCTTCAACTCGTGGCCAAGGACTGGCCCGGACCACAAGGCCAAGAGGGCGACAAGAAGGCCGCACGCGGAGGTCTGCATCACACCCCTCGCCCATCGGACATCGGCAACTGCACCTGATAGCGCTCGTGCAAATCCTCAAGCAGTTCTGTACCCGCCTGGATGCGCAGTTCCTGCTCGTAGTCGGCACGGACGCGTTCGCGCACGGCCTCATACTCCGGCAACCCAGCCGGGGTTTTCCGGATGACGCGCACCAGATGCGAGCCATAGGTCGAGGCAAGCGGCCCCTGCCAGGTCGGTGCGGCCGTCAGCCCATCGAGGGCATTGCAAAACGCCGGACCGAAGTCGCCGCACACCCCGTCGCGGGACGCCGCGTTGTAGCTGCGAGCGAGCAGCGACGGATCGCCGAGTTCCCGCCATCGTCCCGTTTCCGCATCCTCGAGGGCCGCGCGCGCAGCCAGCGCCGCTTCATGGCCACCGTCGCCACGAAAATAGATGTGGTCGAACGTCACCGTCTCTCGGCTCTCGTATTCACCGCGGCGCGCCTCAAACCATGTCCGCAACTCTTGCTCGCCCGGAGGCTCGAGCGCCGCCAGGTCCTCCACCAGAAACGTGAGCTTTTGCGCCAATCGGCGGCGGATGATGGGATCGCTGCGGTCGAGCCCTAGCCGACGCGCTTCCCGCACCATCACCTCCTCGGTGACGTGGGTGTCCACCAGATCCTGGAGTTCCGTCGGGTTCGGCGGGCGTCCCATGCGGCTGCTCCACAGTTCGGCGAGCAGGTCCACGTCGCCCTGGGTCACCACCACCGCATCGGAGGTCCCCTCCTGCCAAAGCACATCCGCCAGAAACACCGCTGCCCCAACCACCACAAAGGCGAACAACGGGTCGCCCAGAAAGCGACGGAACATGCGAACCGCTCCTTGCGCCATGGCCTCGCCCCGGTACCTCTTGAGAAAAGCGCAATGATATGCACAGGAAAGGACAAGAGCCGCGCGCGATCTGGTAGATTGCGCGCCTTGCGCAAAGGGGAGGATTGCCTTTGGCAATCGATCGGGCGGACGCCATCGCCCAAGTGACGGCGACGGGTCAGCCGTTCGAGACACGCATCGAGACCATCCGTGGAGAGCGCTTCACGGTGTTCGCGCACGCGCCGGCAAACTTGCGGGAACTCTACCGCCAAGGCCTCGCCCACGCCGACGCGGATTACTACATCTACGAGGACACGCGGCTCACCTTCGGCGGCATCTGGCGGGAAGCGGCTCGCGTTGCCAATGCGCTCAAAGAGCGCGGCATCGCGCCGGGCGAACGGGTCGGTATCGCCGCTCGCAACTACCCCGAATGGATCGTCGCGTTCATGGGCATCACGTCCATGGGCGGCGTGGCCGTGGCGCTCAACGCCTGGTGGACCGGCGAAGAGCTCGTCTATGGCATCGAGGACAGCGGCCTGAAGCTGCTCTTCACTGACATCGAGCGCACCGAGCGGCTGCTGCCGCACTTAGGCGACCTTGACATCGAAGTGGTGACCATCCGCCACCAGCAGGACGGCCTGCGAACTTGGGAGGAGTTTCTCGCCGGCGCAAGCGATGCCATGCCCGAGCCGCACATCGCCCCCGACGACAACGCCACCATCCTCTACACCTCCGGCTCCACCGCGCACCCCAAGGGTGTTCTCTCGACCCACCGCGCCATCACCAACGCTCTGCTTGGCTGGGAGTGCGGCGGCGCCGTGGGCATGGCCATGAATCCGGAAATGGCGCGGCAAATGGCCGAAAACCCTTCGCCATACCAGCAGTCCATGATCCTCTCCGTACCGCTTTTCCACGTCACTGGCCTGGTCGTGCAGGCGCTCTCCGCGTTCCGCCCCGGCCGCAAGCTGGTGGGCATGTACAAGTGGGACGTCACCGAAGCGATGCGCATCATCGAGGCGGAACGCATCACCGCCTTCAACGGCGTGCCGACCATGGCGGCGGAACTGGCACAGGCGCCGGATCGGGACCAATACGACCTATCGAGCCTCAAAAGCGCAGGCGGCGGCGGTGCGCCGATGGCGCCGGAACAGTCGCGCCAAGTGGAGAAGGCCATCGGCAAGGGCGCAGCCGGCACCGGCTGGGGCATGACGGAAACGCAAGGCCTAGCCACCACCATCGGCGGCCCGGCGCTCATGGAGCGCCCCCGCAGTTGCGGCCGCGCCGTGGAACCCTTGGTGCATGTGAAGGCGGTGCTGCCGGATGGCCGCGATGCCGCAGCGGACGAAACCGGCGAACTGTGGATTCACGGCGTCAACAACTTCAGTGAATACTGGAACAAGCCGGACGCCACCTCCGAGGCGCTCACCGATGGCTGGGTACACACCGGCGACATCGGCCACGTCGATGCGGAGGGCTTCGTCTTCATCACCGACCGCCTCAAGGACATGGTGCTGCGCGGCGGCGAGAACATCGGCTGTCAGGAAGTGGAGGCGGTGCTCTACGAGCATCCGGCCATCATGGAGGCGGCCGTGTTCGGCGTGCCGGACGAACGGCTCGGCGAGACGGTCGCCGCCGTGGTGGCGCGAACTCCGGGCGAGGAACTTTCCACAGACGAGGTGAAAGCCCACGTCGCCGAACACCTGGCCCGCTTCAAGGTACCGGAGCACGTCTGGATTCGCGACGAGCAGTTGCCCCGCATCGCCTCCGAGAAGATCTTCAAGCGGGGACTCCGAGAAGAGGCCATCCGCGCACTGGCCCCGTAGCGGGCCAAACCCAGTTCATCACAAGCCATCACAAGGAAACCTGAAACCCCATGAGTGACTCCCCCAGGAAAAAGGTCGCCATGCAGCTTCCGCGCAGGGCAGCAGTTGCCGATCTTTCCGAACGCTATGCCCTGGAACTCGAAGCCCTCGCACCCGTGGCCGACATCGTCGAGGTGGAAAGCCCCACCGCCGAGGCATTCGCCGAGGGCGCCGCCGACTGCGACGCGATCATCACCTCCTGGGGCATCCGCTTCGACGAGGCGGTCATCAGCCGCTTGGACAAGTGCGTCGTCATCGGCCTCGGTAGCGTGGGCGTCGACATGGTGGACGTGGAAGCGGCCACCGCCGCCGGCATCGTCGTCACCAACACGCCGGACGTGTTCATCGAGGAGGTGGCGGATCACGCCATGATGTTGCTGCTCTCCGCGATCCGTCGCACCAAGGAGCAGAACATCTTTGCCGCCGAGAACGAGTGGGGCAAGGGACGACCGCAGCTCAACCACACGCCGCGCCTGATGGGGCGGACGCTGGGCCTGCTCTCCTTCGGCAACGTGGCGCGCTGCACCGCCGCCCGCGCCAAGGCATTTGGACTGCACGTCATCGCCTACGACCCCTACGTGAGCGAGCTGACGATCGGCGAGCACGGCGTCGAGCCGGTTTCCTGGGGCGAGTTCCTGGAACGATCCGACTACATCAGCGTCCACTCGCCGCACAACGAGGAAACCCACCACCTGCTGAACGCCGACGCCTTCGCCCAAATGAAGGACGGCGTGATCGTGGTCAACACCTCACGGGGGCCCATCATCAAGGAAGTGGACCTCATCGAGGCCCTCAACAGCGGCAAGGTGCAAACCGCCGGCCTCGACGTGCTGGAGCAAGAGCCGCCGGATCCGCAGAACCCGCTGCTGTTCATGCCGAACGTGGTCGTCACCCCCCATGTCGCCTCCGCCTCCACGCGCATGCGCCCCACCGCAAGACGCCGCGTGGGCCGCGAGGTCTCGCTGGTGCTGCGCGGCCGCTGGCCGATGAGCTGTGTCAACCCCACCGTGTTGCCGAAGACGCCCCTGGAGCGCTGGCAGCCCTATCCGATGAACCGAGGACCGAACCGATGAGAATCTCCCTTGCCTTGGCCGCCACCCTGGCCGCGAGCATCGCCGCCGCCGACATCGAGGAGAAAGTCAACGCGGCGCTCGCCGCAGACATCCGAACGGAGGCGGAGACCGCCCGCGACACCAATCGCAAGCCACTGGAAACGCTGAAGTTCTTTGGCCTCAGCGACGACATGCACGTGCTTGAGCTGTTCCCGGGCGGCGGCTGGTACACCAAGATCCTCGCCCCGGTACTGGCAGAGAACGGTCGCTTGGCCGTCTCGATCTTCACCCAAGGCGCCGCAGCAATGGCCGAGGAAGCAGGCTGGGACATCGACGTGATCCCTAACGACGACTACCAGGCCGTGGAAGGCACGCGACGCTTCACCATGGGTTCGATGGACTTCGGCGAGGCGCAGTTCGACATGGCCCTCACCTTCCGCAACATGCACAACTTCACCGACGACGGTCGCGCCATGCTAAACGCTGCGGTTTTCAAGTCCTTGAAGGCTGGTGGCCTGTACGGCGTCGTGGACCACACCCGCCGCCACATGCAGTCAGAAACCGTCGAGAATTGGCGCCGAGAGGACCCCGTCCGCACGATCAAGGAAGTCCAGGCCGCCGGCTTCGAACTCGTGGACTACTCCGACCTCCACTACCGCCCCGACGACGAACTCCGCTACGAGGTAGGCCGCAAGACCGTGACCGGCAACACCGACCGTTACACCTTGCTGTTTCGCAAGCCGGAATAGCACAACAGTCTGAGCCGCATCGCACGCAAACGCGTCGCAGGGCGCGTTTGCGGTGGGCCGTGGTGCGGCAGGTGGGGTAGTCTCCCATCCTGATAGGAAGGGAGGGTGACTATGCCTGAGCCTGAGGAGCGGAGGGCGCCGGCGGTTGGTGGGCGCTATGCCGGGTACGTCACCGTCGTTCTCGTCATCGTCTACATCTTCAACTTCATCGACCGGCAGATCATCACCATCCTGGCCGAGGAGATCAAAGCCGACATCGGCATTTCCGATGCGCAGATTGGCTTCCTCTACGGCACTGCGTTCGCCGTCTTCTACGCCATCTTCGGCATCCCGCTCGGCAAGCTGGCGGACACCTGGACGCGCAAGAATCTCATCGCCATCGGTCTTGGCTTCTGGAGCCTGATGACTGCACTGTCGGGAACGGCGCGCAGCTTCGGCTCGCTCGCCACCTACCGCGTGGGCGTGGGGATCGGCGAGGCGAGCGCCACGCCAGCCGCTTTCTCCATGCTGTCCGACTACTTCTCCCCCAGGGTGCGCGCCACCGTGCTCGCCATCTATTCGAGCGGCATCTACATCGGCGCCGGCATCGGCATCTTCATCGGCGGCTGGATCGTCGGCGGCTGGGATGCGAGATACCCCGACCCCTCCCTCGCCCCACTCGGCCTCAAGGGATGGCAAGCGGCGTACCTGGCCGTGGGCATCCCAGGCATCCTCATGGCGCTCTGGGTGTACACGCTGCGCGAGCCGGTGCGGGGGCTTAAGCGAAGGCCTCGTCACACCGCCGCACCCGCACCCCTTCCGCGCCACCGGGCGGGAACTGCTCGCCGTCGTGCCGCCGTTCACCCTCTTGGCGCTAGCGCGCGAGAAGGCGTCGGGCGCCGTGATAGCGCGCAATCTCATCGGCGCTACCGTCGTCACAATCGCCGCCTGGGCACTGACCGCACTCACCGGCGACCCGGAACAATGGATCGCCCTAGGCATCGGCACCTACGCGGCATTCTCGTGGATTCAGACCCTGGGCCTGCGCGACGCACCCGCCTTCGCCATGATGTTTGGCAGCCGCGCCTTCCTCTACGCCGTGATCGGCTTCCCCACCATCTCGCTCGTCACCTATGCCTTTGCCGCGTGGGCACCGCCCTACTTCATCCGCGTCCACGGCATCGGCCCAGCCGAGGCCGGGCTCGTGCTCGGCGCCTCCTTTGCCATCGGCGGCTGGCTCGGCATCACCATCGGCGGCATCGTCGCGGACCGCCTCAAGGAACGCACCGGCAATGCCCGCGTGTATGTCGGCATGGCTGCGGTCGTGCTCACGGCACCGACGGCACTCGGGCTGTTGCTGACCGACAGCCTGATCGTTGCCTATGCCTTCAACTTCGCTGTCAGCGTCTTCTCTTCCTGCTGGCTTGGCGCCGCGGCAAGCACAGTGAACGACCTCGTCATGCCGAGAATGCGCGCCGTCGCTTCCGCCTTCTACCTGCTGATGGCGACGGTGGGCCCCGCCATTGGCCCCTATGCCGTGGGTGAGATGAGCGATGTGTTGACGGCGGCCGGCCAGGTACCGGGCGAAGCGCTCCGAGCCAGTCTCCTCGCGTCGGTGGCGCTGCTTGTCATTCCTGCCGTGTTCCTAGGGAAGCTCTGAACAAAGTCTGCCTCGTGGGATAATGGGATGGTGCCATG
>VXSY01000264.1 GCA_009837725.1 Gammaproteobacteria bacterium
CTAGCGCCGCCAAACCCCTCGCTGGCGCTCGGCGTCTGGCCCCAGCCCCCACCTACCTATGAGTTGGAGCCCATGACCCAAGCCAATCTCGCGCCCTACGACGCGCCCACGGTGGCAGGCTACTTTGGCGACTACGGCGGTCGCTTCGTGGCCGAAACGCTCATGCACGCACTCGACGAGCTCACGGGCGTCTTCGAGGAACTGCAGGGCGATGCCGCCTTTCGCGCCGAGTTCGAGCAAGACCTCTCCCGCTACGTCGGCCGGCCGACGCCGCTCTACCGCGCCGAACGGCTCACCGAACGTGCTGGCGGTGCCACCATCTGCCTCAAGCGCGAAGACCTCAACCACACTGGCGCGCACAAGATCAACAACACCGTCGGCCAGGCGCTCCTGGCGCGGCGCATGGGCAAGACGCGGATCATCGCCGAGACCGGTGCCGGCCAGCACGGCGTTGCTACCGCCACCGTCGCCGCGCGCATGGGGCTCGAATGCCACGTGTACATGGGCGCGGAGGACATCAGTCGCCAGAGCCTGAACGTCTATCGCATGAAGCTCCTGGGCGCTGAGGTGATCCCGGTGAACTCCGGCTCGCGCACGCTCAAGGACGCCATGAACGAGGCCATGCGCGACTGGGTGACGCATGTGGACCACACCCACTACATCATCGGCAGCGTCGCCGGGCCGCATCCCTATCCGCTCTTGGTGCGCGAATTCCAGAGCGTCATCGGCGTCGAGGCGCGGGCGCAATGCCTGGAACAGGAAGGTCGGCTGCCCGATCTGCTGGTGGCTTGCGTCGGCGGCGGCTCGAACGCCATGGGACTGTTCCATCCCTTCGTGGACGACGAGGGCGTGGACATGGTCGGCGTCGAAGCCGGCGGCCTGGGGCTCGCCACCGGCGAGCACGCGGCGCCGCTCAACGCCGGCAATCCCGGTGTGCTGCACGGTGCCCGCACCTATGTCATGGATGACGGTGACGGTCAGATCGTGCCCACCCACTCCATCTCCGCCGGGCTCGACTATCCGGGCGTCGGCCCCGAACACTCGCATTGGAAGGACATCGGCCGGGCGCGCTACGGCAGTGTTACGGACCAAGAGGCGCTCGAAGCGTTTCGCCTGCTGAACCGCACCGAAGGCATCATGCCGGCGCTCGAGTCCAGCCACGCCATCGCCTACGCCGTGGCCGAGGCCGAGAGGCGACCGCCGAGCGACCTGATCGTGGTGAACCTCTCGGGCCGGGGGGACAAGGACATCCAGACGGTCGCCGAGGTGGATGGGATCGAGCTGTGACCGCCACCCGACTGGCGCGGTGCCTCGCTGCGCTACAGCAAGCGGAGCGCAAAGCCCTCAACACCTTCATCACGGCGGGTGACCCCGCGAAGGCGGCGACAGTGCCAGCCATGCACGCCTTGGTACGCGGCGGTGCCGACATCATCGAACTGGGGGTGCCGTTCTCCGACCCCGAGGCGGACGGCCCCGCCATTCAGCTCTCCTCCGAGCGAGCGCTGGCTCAGGGCACCACACTCCGAGATGTGCTGGACATGGTGGCCGCATTCCGCACAACGGACACCGCGACGCCAGTGCTGCTTATGGGCTACCTCAACGTGCTACTCAAGATGGGACTCACGCGGTTCGCCTCGGCAGCGGGAGAGGCCGGTGCGGATGGCGTGATCCTCGTCAACCTGCCGCCGGAGGAGGCCGCCGAGGTGAAGGAGTTGCTGGCAGCACAAGGCATGGACCTCGTGCTTCTTGCGGCACCGACGACCACGCCGGGTCGTGCGCGCCTGATCGCGAGCGTCGCCAGCGGCTTCCTCTATTACGTCAGCTTCCGCGGCACCACCGGCGCCAACCTCTTGGACCCGGAAGCGGTGGGTCAGGCCGTGACCCGGCTGCGCGAAGCTACGGAACTTCCGATCCTGGTGGGCTTCGGCATCCGAGACGGCGACTCGGCTCGTCGTGTTGCCGCCTTGGCAGACGGTGTCGTAGTCGGCACCGCCTTGGTAACGACAATGGGCGAAGCGCCGCCAGACGAAGTCCCGGCCCGCCTCGAAGCCCAGGTTCGATCCCTCCGCGAGGCCCTCGACGCCTAGGGGGGTGGGGACGGCTTGCACCGGTGACGAGACCCATAACTCCCGAAGCCTGGCTAGAGCGGATTGGCCGGGAGATCCCCGCCAATGTGGTCCGGGGTCTCGGCCACGTGGCGGACGTTGCCGAGCGTCTTGGCATCAATCCCCCGGCGCCACTCTCGTTCGTCGTCGCCGGCACCAACGGCAAGGGCTCCACGGTGGCGGTGCTTGAGCGACTGTTGCTTGCACATGGACATACCGTCGGTTCCACCACCTCCCCGCACCTCAAGCGCTTCAACGAGCGCATCCGCATCAATGGCGTGGCCGCGGACGATGCGGCGATTGTCGAGGCGCTCGACACGGTGGACGCCGGACGGGGCGATGTGGAGCTCTCCTACTTCGAGTTCGCCGTGCTGGCAGCGTTGGCGCTGCATCGACGAGCCAACGTCGCGGCAAGCGTGCTGGAGGTGGGCCTCGGTGGCCGCCTCGACGCCGTCAACATCGTCGACGGCGATGTGACCGTCATCGCCAGCATCGGCCTCGACCATCAGGCGATCCTGGGGCCGGATCGAGAGGCCATCGGTGGCGAGAAGGCCGGCATCCTGCGCCCAGGGACGCCGTTGGTATTCGGCGGCGGCGACCCGCCCGACTCGGTGCTTGGGCGGGCTGCCGAGTTGGAGGCGCCGGTGTATCTGGCCGGCCGCGACTTCGGCCACGATTCGGAAGGCTACTGGCTCACCGGCAAGGACGACGCCGTGCGTCGCTTCGATGACGTGTCCTGTGCCGCCGCGACAGCTAACGTCGCGACGGCCTTGCAGGCGGCGGCTTTGGGCATGACAGACCTTCGCAATCCCGGTTGGCACGAAGCCGCCGGGCTTGTCCATATCCCCGGCCGCTTTGAGACCGTCCGCGCCCGGGGGCGACAGTGGGTGCTCGATGTCGGCCACAACGCCGATGGCGCCGCGTTCCTTGCCGGCCAGCTCGCCGAACGGTTCCCGAACCAACCCGTACATTGCGTCGTCGGCTGCCTTGAGGACAAGGACATTCGGGCGATCGTCGCACCGCTCAGGAAGGCCACCGCAACGCTCCGCTTCGCCGACACCGAGACATGGCGCGCCCGCTCGGCGGCCTCCATGCGCGAGGCAGCACGAATGCCCGAGGCTTTTGCCGGCAGTCTTGACGCCGCCATCGAGCACGCGCTCGCAAGCAGCGCCGAGGACGGTGTTATTCTCGTCTGCGGTTCCTTCGACGTCGTGGAGCGGACACGCCGTTTGCTGTCGCTACCCGGATGAAACTGTCGGAACAGACACGCCATCGCGTGACTGGCACGGTGTTCCTGCTCGCCGTGGCGGCCATCGTCCTCCCCATGCTGTTCGACGAAGGGCCGCCGGAGCTCGAACGGCCCTATCCTGCCGCGCCGCAAGAACTGGCCGTGCAGCCTGATCCTTCTGCAGCCCCCGACATGAACGAACTCGCCGAAGCTGCCGGCCGTCTTGTGGAGTCCGTGGACGCCGATGGCTTCGCCACCGACACCGGCGTGCGGCTAGGCGAGCCGGTTTTGTTGCCGGAGGCAGTGCAACCGGATTCGTCCGCGACCGAAAACGCGCTGGAACCCGCTTGGGCCGTGCAGGTGGGTGCATTCAGCGAACATGCCAACGCCGAAGCGCTGCGTGAACGCCTGCGTGCCGACGGCTATGCCGCGCTGATGTCCACCATTCGGAGCGACGCGGGCGAGAGCACGCGCGTGGCCGTAGGGCCGATCATTAGCCGAGCGGATGCCGCTACGCTGAAGCAAGAGCTCGAACGTCGCTACAGCGTCGACGCCGTCGTGCGGCGCGTGACGCACTGAAGCTGGCTGCCGACGTGCCTCTGCCGGCGCCCGACATCGTCATGCTGATCGCCATCGGTGCGTCGGCGGCCTTCGGGCTCTTTCGCGGCTTGGTGCGGGAGGTGGTGTCGCTGGCGATCTGGGCCGCGGCGTTCCTCCTTGCCCTCCTTCTTGGTCCGTTGCTGGCCGAACAGATGCAATTCAACGTCGGTGCGGGCGTCAAGGGTGCGCTCGGCTTCGCGGCGATTTTCGTCGTGGTGTTGCTGGCCGGCGCCTTCCTGCAGAAGATGTTGGGGGCCATGGTCGAGGCTACCGGTCTCACCGGCACAGACCGCACCCTAGGGTTGGCGTTCGGTGCGGTGCGGGGCGCGATCCTGGTGATCGTTGCGTTGGTTGCCTTGCGGCCGTTCGCGGAGGACCGCGCCTGGTGGGCCGACTCCACCGTCGCGCCCGTGCTGCTGCCCTTCGAGGGTCTCGTGATGGAGTTCATCGACGCCGTGCTGGCGCTTTTCGGCGTCGGCTCTGACGGCGAAGGAACGGGAGCGGTTTGAAGCATGTGCGGCGTCGTCGGAATCGTCAGCAGGAGACCGGTCAACCAGCAGATATACGACGCCCTGCTCGCGCTCCAACACCGCGGCCAGGACGCAGCCGGCATCGTCACCGGCGATGGCAACCGTTTGTATCTGCGCAAGGACAACGGCCTCGTGCGGGAGGTGTTTGAACCGCGGCACATGCAACGGCTGCGGGGCAACGTCGGCATCGGCCACGTGCGCTATCCCACCGCCGGCTCCTCGAGTGCCGCCGAGGCGCAGCCCATGTACGTCAACTCGCCGTACGGCATCAGCCTCGCGCACAACGGCAATCTCACCAATGCGGCCGAGCTCGAAGACGACGTGTTCCGCGCAGATCTCCGCCACGTCAACACCAATTCCGACTCGGAAATCCTCCTGAACGTGCTGGCACACGAACTGCAGAAGATCGGCGCCCGGGAGCCGCGTCCGGAGCACATCCTCGACGCCGTGGAGGGGGTGCATCGGCGCTGTCGGGGCGCCTATGGTGCGGTGGCGATGGTGCGCGGCTTCGGCATCGTCGCCTTTCGCGACCCGCACGGCATCCGTCCCCTCGCCTATGGCGTGCGCGAGACCGTGCGCGGCACCGAGCACATGGTGGCGTCCGAGAGCAATGCCATCGACATTCTCGGGTTTGACTTCGTGCGCGACGTGGCTCCCGGGGAGGCCATCTGCATCACCGAGGCCGGCGAGGTGGAGGCGCGGGTGTGCGCGCCACCAGCGACGCACTCGCCCTGCATCTTCGAGCATGTCTATCTCGCCCGCGAGGACTCGATCCTGGATGGCGTCTCGGTGTACAAGGCGCGGCTGCGCATGGGCGAGTACCTTGCCGAGCGCATCTTGTCGGAGTGGGGCGCGAAGCACGACATCGACGTGGTGATTCCAATCCCGGAGTCGAGCCGCACCTCGGCGATTCCCCTCGCCTATGCCCTGAACGTGAAGTTCCGCGAAGGCTTCGTCAAGAATCGTTACATCGGCCGCACCTTCATCATGCCGGGGCAGAAGCAGCGGCAGCGCTCGGTACAGCAGAAGCTAAACGCCATCGAGCTCGAGTTCGCCGGCAAGAACGTGCTCTTGGTGGAGGATTCCATCGTCCGCGGCACCACCACGGGCCAGATCGTGCGCCAGGCGCGCGCGGCTGGAGCGAACAAGGTATTCATGGCCGTGGCGGCGCCGCCCGTGCGCTATCCCAACGTCTATGGCATCGACATGCCTGCCTCACACGAGTTGGTGGCATTCAATCGCACCGAAGAGCAGATCGCTGAGCGAATCGGCGTGGACGGATTGGTGTATCAAAGCGTGGACGATCTGGTGGCATCGGCGGCGGAAGGGAACCCCGCACTCACGCACTTCGACTGCTCCGTGTTCGACGGCGACTATGTCACCGGCGACATCGACGACGACTACCTCACGCGCCTTTCCATGGCGCGCAGCGACCGCATGAAGCAAAAGCGCGAAGCCGATCGCGCCGGCATCGTTCGCACCGCCATCGACCTGCACAACGTGGACGCGTAAGGACAAAAAATGCCATCCCGCACGCTCCACGTCAGCCTTTGCGTCGTCAATGGAACCTTGATGGGTTAGGAGGAAAGCGGGAGAACAACAATGTTGGAAATCCTCCATATCGCCCTCACCGTTGCTGGGTTCACGGCAACCGTTCTGTCCCTGCGCTACGGCTTCTCCACGCTTCGTCGCCGCGACGAGCTCCATCACACACAGATCATGGAACTGGTGGCGCAACCCACGTTCGCGCCGCAGCCCCACACGTCCTTGAGGAAGCACTGGTTGTAGGGGCGCCCACAAGGGTCGCCGCGACACGGGCAGGGTTCTGGTCGGGGCAGAGAGATTCGAACTCCCGACATCCTGCTCCCAAAGCAGGCACGCTACCAGACTGCGTCATGCCCCGAATGGCCGCGATCATACGCCGGAAGGAGCGCGCCCTGAAGGGCGCGTCCGCAGTTCGCTGGCGCGAACTGCTGGCCTTCGTGCTCGCATTCGCTCACAGCTACGTGTCCGACTTGGCCGCTGGCGCGGCAAAGTCCGACAGGCTGGTAGGCTGTAGCAAACGCGTCCTCCCAACGGGTCAAGGGACACCACATGACCGCTCAAGTCCTCAATGGCAACGCCATCGCCGCCGGCATCCGGCGGCGCATTGCGGGGCGGGTGCAAGAGCGGGAGGCGGCGGGACTGCGGCCGCCGGGGCTGGCGGTGTTGCTGGTGGGGGACGACCCGGCGTCCGAAATCTACGTTCGCCTCAAGCGCAAGGATTGTCAGGAGGTGGGCTTCAAATCGGATGTTCGGCACCTTTCCGCGAATACGCCGGAGGAGCGTTTGGTGGACATGGTGCGGGCCCTGAACGACGACGCCACCATCGACGGCATTCTCGTGCAGTTGCCGCTGCCGCCGCAGATCGATCCGCTGGCGGTGATCGAGCACGTTTCGCCGGACAAGGATGTGGATGGCGTGCATCCGACCAACATGGGTCGGCTGGCGCTGCGCGCGCCGAGATTGCGACCTTGCACGTCGCTGGCGGTGATGACGCTCATTGAACACACCGGGGTTGCCGTCCGGGGCCTGCATGCGGCGGTGGTTGGCGCCTCGAACCATGTCGGGCGACCGATGGGGCTCGAACTGCTGTTGGTTGGATGCACTGTCACCACCGTGCATCGTTTCTCTAGGGACACGGCGGCGCATGTGGCGGAGGCGGATATCGTGGTCTCTGCCACGGGCAAGGGAGGCTTGGTGGGGGCCGATTGGGTGAAGCCCGGCGCCATCGTCATAGACGTCGGCATCGTCGCCCAGGCGGACGGCAAGCTCAAGGGCGACGTGCGTTTTGACGAGGTGCGAGAGCGCGCCGGGTGGATCACGCCGGTACCCGGAGGCGTCGGCCCGGTGACCCGGGCAACGATGCTGGAGAACGCCCTGCGCTCCGCCGACTCACGCGATGGCCTGGCGGAAGCGCCGTGACGGCGTTGTTTCTTTCGGACCTGCACATCGACGAGACCGTGCCGCATGTACAGGCGGGGTTTGAGCGCGTGCTCACCGAAGCCGTCGGGATTGCCGACGACATCTACATCCTGGGCGACCTCGTGGAAGTGTGGGTTGGCGATGACGACGATGCCGCCACCGCGAACCGGCTGCGCGGGGCGCTAAGGGCCGCATCGGAGCACAGCCGCGTGCATGTGATGCATGGCAATCGCGACTTCCTCTTTGGCGACCGCTTTGCCGAAGAGACTGGCGTGACCCTGCTGGCAGACCCAACCTGTGTGCAGATCGGAGAACGCCGGGTGCTGCTGGCGCACGGGGATGCATTTTGCACCGGTGACGTGGAATACCAAGCCATGCGCCGGATGTTCCGATCGCCCGACTGGCAACGCTCCGTGCTGGCGCGGACACTGGCCGAACGCCGTCAACTGGCCGCTGGCCTCCGCGCCCAGAGCATCGCGGCTGGCGCGAACAAGGCGGATGGAATCATGGACGTGACGGCCGAGGCCGTGGCCGAAGCGATGGCCGATCACGGCGCCGACCTGCTCGTCCACGGCCACACACACCGTCCGGCAATCCACCAGCTGGGCGACGGAAAGCGCCGCATCGTCCTCGGCGACTGGGGCCGCTGCGGCTGGACCCTGCACCTCGGCGAGGACCCGTCCGACGACCGCTTGCTCTGCTTCGGGCTGCCCTGACTAGACTCTCCTCCTATGGAATAGACCACGCAATCCAGTCGTCGTGGATTGTCACTGGGAGTCCCACCTCGGCGTAGACACCGGGCCGCGGATGGCAGGGAACAGGGCAGCTTCCCAACCACCGAAAGCCCCGGCTCGCGGGGAGACGGCTGGCTGCAGCTTCGGGCCCTTGGTTGCTTCGCCTTCGGCGCGAGGAGCGGGACGGGCCCTCGCTCCGAATGGCGTGTGGGACCGCGCCATCCGGCCGGCACGTTGGTGTGGACTCGACTTCGAGGAGTTACCGTGGGTACACCAACAGGTTAGGAAAATGTGTTCCATGCGAGTTTCCACGCCGGCGGGTAGGCCGGGCCGCGGACGCTAGGGAACAGGGGCCCTTCCGCGCTACCGACAGGCCCGGCTCGCGGGGAGACGGCTGGTTGCAGCTTGTGGCCCTTGGTTGCTTTCGCCTTCGGCGGGAGGAGCGGGACGGGCCCTCGCTCCGAACGGCGTGTGGGACCGCGCCATCCGGCCGGCACGTTGGTGTGGACTCCGCTTCGAGGCACATTGTTGGTCTTTCAACGTGTTGCGGGTTTGTGTTCCATGGAAGAAACGGCGAGATGCCGGCTCTAGAGTCGCTTTACGCCTCGGGGCCCTCGTCCTTAGCGCGCCAAAACGCGATAGCTGCGTTCGTAATGCGCGAGGGAGCGCTTGTGGAACTCGCCGTCGATGCGTTGGGTGGCTTCGGCGGCGCGACAAGGAGCGGCTCGTTCGTCGACCGGGGCCAGGCCGAGCTCGGCGATCAAGGGGTTCTCGTCGCGAGCGAGGTGTTGACGAAGCACGTCGAAAGCCACGAGTTCGATGGCTGCATCGGCCGCCGGGGTCAGATCGCAACTGGCAGCCGCCGCGTGCAGGCTTGCTTCATCGTCGATGGCGATGCAGGCGCCGACACTTTCCCGCAACAGCAGTCCAAGCCGCTGCCACACCAAGGCACGCTGGGAATCCTCGAAGCCGTTCCAGCCAACCACTTCGTGGGCAAAACGCTTGCAGCCCCGGCACACCAGATCGCCGTAAGTCGTGGAGCAAATCCCGATGCAGGGCGTGCGACGCAGCGCGATGGGCGAAGATTCCTCTGGGACAACGCAATGCCAGCATTGTACGGGCGATAGGACCGAATGCTTAGCGAGCCGGTGCGCCAAAATGCCGTATGATTCGCGCCCGGCTCGCCGGTGTGCGGGTCGGGCGATGGTGGATGTAGCTCAGTTAGGTAGAGCCCCGGATTGTGGATCCGGCTGTCGTGGGTTCGAGCCCCATCATCCACCCCAGTTTGTGCAATGACCGTCGGCGACGCTCGCCGACAAGAGCGGACGAGCGCCATGCGGATATCCGTGGAGACCACCGGCGGACTGGAGCGCAAGCTCAATGTGGCCGTACCGGCGGAATCCTTCGAAAGCCAGGTGCAGGAGCGCCTGAAGGACACGGCAAAGCAGGTTCGGTTGCCCGGATTCCGGCCTGGGCGCGTGCCGATGAAGGAAGTGCGTCGGCGCTTCGGCACCAGGGTGCGCGCCGACGTGGCCGGCGAAGTCATCGACCGCAGTTTCACCGATGCGGTGGCGCAGGAATCCCTCTCGCCGGTGGGCCAGCCCCGCGTCGACATCGTCAATCTCGCACCGGGCGCCGACTTCGAGTATTCGGCGACGTTCGAAGTTCTGCCGACGTTCCAGGTGGCGGATCTCTCGGAAATGGAAGTAATGCGGCTGGAAGCCGAGGTGACCGAGGCCGACATGGACCAGATGGTGGAGGACCTGCGCAAACGGGCCACCATTTGGGACGAAGTCCAGCGTCCCTGCGCCGATGGCGACCGCATTACCTACCGAGCCCAGGGCGGAGTGCCGGTGCCGGGAGGCGGCGACGACGACGGCTGGACTACCGAACGCAAGTTCGTGCTCGGAGAGGAAGCCGAACCCTTGGGCGACGCCATGCGGGGGCTCTCGGCCGGCGAGCAGACGCCGTTTCGCTTTGACGCGCAGGCGGACACGGCCGAACCGGACGACGGCAGCGAGGCTGCCCAGGCCGCACCCCTGGCAGAGGCGCAAGCCAGCGAAGCCCAGGAGCTTACCGACACGGGAGCGACGGACGAAGTTGTCGAATCGAGCGCGGACGACGAGGACGCTACGGCTCAGCAACCGGTAGAGGAAGATGGCGTCGAAGCCGACGCCAGCGGCGACCAGACGGTTTGGCTGCTCGAACTCACCCTCGTGGAAGAGGGCCGACTGCCAGAGATGGATGCGGACTTCTACGCGAACTATGGCGTCGAGGACGGCACCGAGCAGTCTTTCCGCGCCCTCGTGCGGCAGAACATGCAGACGCGGCTTGACGATGCCGTGCGCCAGCACTTGCGCAACTCAGTCATGGACGCACTGCGGTCGAGCCATGATTTCCCGCTGCCAAGCCCCCTCGTCGAGGACACGATTGCCGCCCAACGGGAACGCTACCAAGGGTTCGGGATCGACGCCGCCCAGATTCCACGGGAGGTGCTCGCCGAGTCCGCGGCAGCGAGCGTGCGCACCCAACTTGTGGTGCGGCGCATCGTCGAGGACGAGGAACTGACGGTGGATCCCACCCGGCTGCGCGAACGCATCGACCAATACGCGAGTTCGTTCGACGATCCGGATGCGTTGGTGCAATACATCTATTCCGAAGACCAGCGGCTCGACCGTTTCGAGGCGCAGGTTCTCGAGGAGCAGGTGGTGGAACTGGTGGCGGAGCGGGCGCAGTCCCGTACGGAACAATGCAGCTACATGGAAGCGCTGCGGCGGGCCTCCGAGGGCGATGCGCCGGCCGAAGACGACTTGGGCGACGTGCCGCAAGAACCCGACCAGGCTCTTGAGGAGGCCCGGAGCGAAGCCCCCGAGGAAGAGGGGGGCGAGGATGCTCCCGCATCCGAGCCGGAGTCCGAGTCGGACGCGAGTCGCTGAACCACGTTACGGCCCAAGCACTTGAGCAACCGTAAGGAGACCACCTTGGCGGACCACATTTCCGACGATTTCCCGGCGCCGATGACCGGCCTTGGCTTGGTGCCCATGGTCATCGAGCAGAGCGCCCGCGGGGAGCGCGCCTACGACATCTTCTCGCGCCTGTTGCGTGAGCGAATCATCTTTCTCGTAGGGCCGATCGAGGACACCGTGGCTAACCTCGTGGTGGCGCAGCTTCTGTTCCTCGAGTCGGAGAACCCCGACAAGGACGTTCACCTCTATATCAACTCGCCAGGGGGTGCTGTCACGTCGGGTCTTTCCATCTACGACACCATGCAGCTCGTGCGCTGCGACGTGGCCACTTGGTGCATCGGCCAGGCCGCCAGCATGGGCGCGTTCCTGCTCGCTTCGGGCGCGGAAGGCAAGCGCAAGGCGCTGCCCAACTCCCGCATGATGCTGCACCAGCCCTCGGGTGGCTCCCGCGGCGTCGCCGCCGACATCGAGATCCAGGCGCGGGAAATCCTTTCGATGCGTCAGCGCATGAACGAACTGCTCGCGGCACACACGGGCCAGTCGGTGGATCGCATCGGCGAAGACACCGACCGCGACTATTGGATGAGCCCGGAAGAGGCAGCGGAATACGGCCTCATCGACTCTGTACAGTACCCAAGGGAACCGGACCGCAAGGCACTCGGCGCGGTCTAGCAAGCAAGTCGGAGTTCGGACGGCGTAAGCCGGCCGAGTGGCCGACTCTCGGTGACAGGATGGCTTCGGCTCCGACAAGAAGCGTTGTCCGAGGCCACGGTTCTTGTGGCGCCAGGCGTGAGTCCTCGCACCAGGGCCCGCCGGCTAGCGCCCGAAATGGTGGGGTTGCAAAATGGGCGGCAACCCATCATGTTTGCGTTTCCTCCGTTTCTTGAGAGCCAAGGACATTCATGGCGGACAACCACAGGGGCAAGGGCGACGAAGCGAGCAAGATGCTCTACTGCTCGTTCTGCGGCAAGAGCCAGCACGAAGTTCGCAAGCTCATCGCCGGACCGAGTGTCTTCATCTGCGATGAATGCGTTGAGCTTTGCAACGACATCATCCGCGAGGAAGTCCAGGAGACCGGCGAAAGCAAGGAGAGCGACAGGCTGCCGGCCCCGGCGGAGATCAAGGCCACCTTGGACGAATACGTCATCGGCCAGGAGTACGCCAAGAAGGTGCTCTCGGTGGCCGTGTACAACCATTACAAGCGCCTGAACTACAAGGGCAAGAAGGACGACGTCGAGCTTTCCAAGAGCAACATCCTGCTGATCGGCCCCACCGGCTGCGGCAAGACCCTGCTCGCGGAAACCCTGGCACGAGTGCTCGACGTGCCATTCACCATCGCCGACGCCACCACCCTCACCGAGGCCGGCTACGTCGGCGAGGATGTCGAGAACATCATCCAGAAGCTCCTGCAAAAGTGCGACTACGACGTGGACCGCGCCCAGGTCGGCATCGTTTACATCGACGAGATCGACAAGATTTCGCGCAAGTCCGACAACCCGTCCATCACCCGCGACGTTTCGGGTGAAGGCGTGCAACAGGCACTGCTCAAGCTGATCGAAGGAACCCTCGCCGCAGTCCCGCCCCAAGGCGGGCGCAAGCATCCGCAGCAGGAATTCCTGCAGGTGGATACCTCGAACATCCTGTTCATCTGCGGCGGCGC
>VXSY01000104.1 GCA_009837725.1 Gammaproteobacteria bacterium
TGGCACCATCCCATTATCCCACGAGGCAGACTTTGTTCAGAGCTTCCCTAGCGCCCCATTCCTTCCTGCCCACCGTGACGATGGACGAAATCGGGGCGCTGAACTACGACTTCATCCCGGAGACGACCCACTTCCTGCAGCTTGAGGAGCCGGAGCAGTGCGTCGCGGCCATGTTGGATTTCATCGGCGACGACGGCGAACTGGCCCTCGCGGGAGCGCGCTAGCAGTCTGTGGGGTCCCGCGGGGGTATCCAAATGTCGAGTACACTCGACAATAGAAAGGCCGTCGAGTAAGATCGACAAAAACACCTATCGCAGATTCCACTCGACAAATGGCGGACAACCTTCTCGACATCGCGGCCACTTGGAGCTTTTGGGATGCGGCACCGTCGCCGTCGATCCCTCGCGCGATCGAGTTGCCGGGCACCCTCAGCGGCCGCGTGGCGCTAGTCCTCCAAGGCGTCCGGCGCTGCGGCAAGTCCACGCTGCTCGCGCAGATGATCGGCCACTATGGACTCCACCGGCGCGACTGCCTGTTCCTCAACTTCGAGGATCCCCGTCTCGCCGGCGACCTGCACTTCGAGACGCTCGAACGCGTCACTCAGGCGTTCGGCGAACTGCGCCCGGATGCCGAAAAGCTCACGATCTTTCTCGATGAAATCCAATGGGTTGCCGGATGGGAACGGTGGCTGCGAAGCAAGCTCGAAAGGCCCGACCGGTTGCAGTTCGTTGTCAGTGGCTCCAATGCCCACCTGCTGTCGGGCGAACTATCTTCCGTGCTGACCGGTCGGCACATCACGGTCGAGCTCTTTCCGTTCGATTTTGCGGAGTTCCGGGAGATGCACCCGGAGGCCAGCCTCGCAGACTTCCTGCATCGCGGTGGCTTTCCGGAACCGCTCGCGAGCGTTGATGCCGACCTCCTCCTGCGACAGTACTTCGTAGACATCCTGCAACGCGATGTGCGCGAGCGGGTCGGCGCAAGGTCGTCGCTGGCCTTAAGGCAGATTGTCCAGATGGTGTTCGAATCCTCCGGCTCTGAACTCAGCCTGCGCCGCATTGCCGCCGCCAGCGGCGTTGCCGTCGAAACGGTAGCCACCTACTTGGACGCTTGCGAGCAAGCGTATCTACTCTTCCCCTGCCCTTGGTTCGCATTCTCGGAACGCAAGCGCGCCCACCGGAACCGCAAGTACTACCCCGTGGACACAGGATTACGCCGCGTCTCGGTGACGCGCGCCGGCCAGGACGCAGGAAAGGCGCTTGAATGCGCCACATTTATCGAACTCAAGAAGCGCTGCGGCGACGTCTTCTATTGGCGCAAGGCCGGCGAGGTCGACTTCGTCGTCCAATCCGGCCGCATCCCCACCCCAATCCAAGTCACCTTGGAAGGCGCCACCGAACGCCACCTCCGCGCACTAGACGATTTCTACGAGACCTTCCCCCACGCCAACGAGGCCATCACCGTGACGGCGGCCAACTTCCCGGATGTGCTAGGGAAGCTCTGATCAATTGCCCTCGGCCAGGATGAGACTCGGTATGTCACGCACAGGCAAGGCAGTGATGCGTTCGGCCAGCGCGTACTTCTCGTCGCCCGGATACACCACCCAAAGGTGATCGAGGCGCAAGTCCCGCATCGCCGATAATCCTTGAAAATCGATCTATCAAGAGAGGATTTTCGAGGAAGTGGGCCCCGTGTGACGGGCCATCGCGGTCGAGCTTGTAAGACATCGCCTGCCGTGCCTGTGAAACGAAATGCTGTGTGTCGGGAACCCGCCTTCAGACCTGCAAAGCCCAGCGGCTTCCGGGCCCGCCATGGGACGGGCCAAAACACGTGGATTTGACATGAGTCGAATGAACCCCAGCATGGCAACCCACGCCAGCCCGACCGGCTCATCCCCGGACAGACTCGCCTCCCACCATGCCTTGGTGGCTTCATGGAGCGGTGCATCCTCGTTGTACGCGTAAACCAGCAGATTAGCGTCGGGAATCAGCATCGACGTGCTTCCCGTGTGGCCGTTCCACGAACGCGTCTACATCCATTTCATCGAGGAGTTGATTCAGCTTCAGCGGGTCAATGCCGGGTAGGAAACCACGTCGTTCTGAACGGACGCGGAACGGCTCTCGCTCAACCGCAGGCTTGGCGACCGGAACGAGGCCACGCCGGATGGCTTCGTTGACTACAGTCTTGAAAGCCATGCCGCGACGACGCGCCGAGGCTTTTAGTGCCATCGCGAGGTCGTCATCGATCGTAAGCGGCGCTGTTTGGCACCTTGAAGAAGCCATGCCTGCCACGTCATCCAGCCGATGCAGGATGCAGGTTGGTTCTTCCGCCCTAGGCTCCCATTGGCCCACCAGCTCGACCCGACAGCTTCTTCAGGTCACTTTGGTCGGTCTCGTCTTGCCTGCCCATCCACCGGTGCATGTGGGCCCCGCTGCTGCGCCCTTTCGGGCGCTAGGGAGGGCAGAATGCCCTCCCTCCGAAGGCCCGAGTCAGTCGGCGGCGGCGGTGTAGTTGGGCACCTCCTTCATCGAGAGCTTGATGCGGCCGCGTTCGTCGAGGTCTAGGCAGACCACGTCGATCATTTGGCCTTCCTCCAGATAGTCGGTCACCTTTTCCACGCGCTCCTTGGCGATCTGGGAGATGTGGAGGAGGCCGTCCTTGCCCGGGAGGATGTTGATGAAGGCGCCGAAGTCGACGATTCGCTCGACGCGGCCGTGGTAGATCTTGCCGATCTCGGCTTCGGCCGTGATCTCTTCCACCCTGGCCACGGCGGCGTCGCGGGATTCGGCGCTGGTGCCGTAGATGCGGACGCTACCGTCGTCTTCGACATCCACCTCGGCGCCGGTGTCTTCGACGATGGAGCGGATGGTTGAACCGCCCTTGCCGATGATGTCGCGAATCTTGTCCGGGTGGACCTTGAGCACCACCATCGAAGGCGCGTTCTCCGAGACGGTGGCCCGGGACTCGGTGATGGCCTTGCCCATTTCCGCGAGGATGTGCTGGCGTGCCTCGTGCGCCTGTTCGAGCGCCTGCTCCATGATCTCTTCGGTGATGCCGTCGATCTTGATGTCCATCTGCAAGGCGGTGACGCCGGCAGCGGTTCCGGCCACCTTGAAGTCCATGTCGCCGAGGTGGTCCTCGTCTCCCAGGATGTCCGTCAGCACGGCGAAGCGGTTGCCTTCCTTGACGAGGCCCATGGCGACGCCGGCGATGGGCGCCTTCATGGGAATGCCGGCGTCCATGAGCGCCATGGAGGTGCCGCAGACGCTGGCCATGGAGCTCGAGCCGTTGCTCTCGGTGATCTCCGAGACCACGCGGATGGTGTAGGGGAAATCCTCCACATCCGGCAGGCAGGCGCTAACGCCACGCCGTGCCAGCCAGCCGTGGCCGATCTCGCGCCGCTTCGGTGCACCCATGAAGCCCTCCTCGCCGACGCTGTAGGGCGGGAAGTTGTAGTGCAGCATGAAGTGATCCTTGCGCGAGCCTTCAAGCGCATCGATGAGGGCAGAATCGCGCAGGGTGCCGAGGGTGGCGACCACGATGGCCTGGGTTTCACCGCGCTGGAACATCGCTGAGCCGTGGGTCTTCGGCAGCACGCCCACTTCCGCGGTGATGGGGCGCACGGTGCGGAGGTCCCGTCCGTCGATGCGGGGTTCGCCGTTCAGCACACGTTCGCGGACGATGTTCTTCTCAATCTTGGCGAAGGCGTCGAGCGCGTCCTCCTCTTCGATCTTGCCCTCAAGCCCCGTCACTGCCGCCGTACGGGCGGCGCGGACCTTGATTTGGCGCTCCTGCTTGTCGGTGATGCGGTAGGCGTCGCCAAGATCGGATTCCACAGCACTCTGCACGGCCTCGAGGGCTTCCTCGTTCACCGGCGGCGGATTGAAGTGCCAGCGCGGCTTGCCCGCTTCGGCGGCGAGCTCTTCGATGGTGTCGATCACCACCTGCATTTCCTGATGTCCGAACAGCACCGCGCCGAGCATCTGATCCTCGGTGAGTTCCTTGGCTTCGGACTCCACCATGAGCACGGCGCCCTTGGTGCCGGCCACCACCATGTTGAGGTGGGAGGATTCGAGCTCCTCGTAGCCAGGGTTGAGGACGTAGCGGTCCTCGACGAAGCCGACCCGCGCCGCGCCGATGGGACCGGCGAAGGGGATGCCGGAGACGGCGAGGGCCGCACTGCAGCCGATCATGGCCGGGATGTCCGGGTCCATGTCCTTGTCCACGCTCATCACCGTGGGGATCACCTGCACCGCGTTCATGAAGCCCTTGGGGAAGAGCGGGCGGATGGGGCGGTCGATCAGCCGCGAGGTGAGGGTTTCCTTGTCGCTCGGACGCCCCTCCCGGCGCAAGAAGCCGCCCGGGATGCGCCCGGCGGCGTAGGTCTTCTCCTGGTAGTTCACCGTGAGGGGAAAGAAATCCTGATTTGGGTTGGTCTTGGGGTTGGCCACCACGGTGCAGAGCACCACGGTGTCGCCGACTGACGCCATGACGGCACCGGTGGCCTGGCGGGCGATGCGATTGGTTTCGAGGACGACCTGGTGGCCGCCGTATTCAAACGTCTTCTTTGTACTCAAGTTCCTGTTTCTCCTGTCGTTTCCGTCTTTCGTTTCCGTGTTCATGCGCCTTGGGGCGCGTCTGGCAGCTCGGTCCTGAGCTGCTGGTTTGTGGCCGGCCTTGGTGCGGCTTTGCCCCCTCCCAAAAAACCTCTGGTTCTCCGAATCCCCCAGAAGGGGAGTGATGGGAGGGAAGGGCCGTCAGCGGCGCAGGCCCAGGCGGCCGATTAGCTCCGTGTAGCGGGCTTGGTCCTTGCCCCTTAGATAGTCGAGCAGTTTGCGGCGCTGGTTCACCATGCGGATCAGGCCGCGGCGCGAGTGATGGTCCTTGCCATGATCGCGGAAGTGGCTTTGCAGCGCGTTGATGTTGTGCGTGAGCAAGGCCACCTGAACTTCCGGCGAGCCGGTGTCGTCTTCCCCACGCGCGTATTCCGAGACGATCTGTCCCTTTGCTTCGGCAGTCAATGCCATTTGGTTGCTCCCTTCAAACCTGTAGGCGTCTTGTAGGCGCTTGCGCGCCCAAAGGGCGCGCGCGCACATTTGCAGTCATCCGCCGCCATTGCCGACGAGCCGCCTTGGCGCCACCCGTCCATCTTCCAGAATCTCGCCGACGCCGACGAAGCGGTCTTCACCGGCTTCGTGCTCCGCCAGCCGCACCCAGCCGGACGAGGGCGCATGCGGCACCTGCACCGGCTGGCCTTGCTTCACGTACCACGCCGTGGCGGTGGTGAGGGCCACGCACGGCCACTCCCGCACAGCACTCGACACCGGTTGCAGCATGGCATCGAGACGGTCTTCTTCGCGTGCGCTTTCGAGTGCCTCGAAGGTCACGAGATCCGCTTCGCCGTACGGCCCCGCCTGGGTCCGTCGCAGTTCTGACACATGCGCGCCGCAGCCGAGTGCCTGGCCCAGGTCTTCGGCAATGGTGCGCACATAGGTGCCCTTGCTGCAGTGAATGTCGAGCGTGAGCAGGTCGTCCGTGAAATCGACGATGCGGTTCTCGAACACCGTCACCGGACGAGCCTCGCGTTCCACCTCGATGCCTTGCCGCGCCAGCTTGTAGAGCGGCTGCCCCTGGTGCTTGACGGCGGAGTACATGGACGGAACCTGCTCGAACTCGCCGCGAAACGCCTCGAGCGCCGCATCCACCCGGGCGCGGTCGATGCCTTCGACGCTTGCCGTGGCGATCACCTCGCCATCGGCGTCGCCGCTGTCGGTGGCGACGCCAAGGCGCACGCAGGTGAAGTATCGCTTGTCGGAATCGAGCAGGAACTGCGAGAACCGGGTGGCGGCGCCGAGGCACAGCGGCAGGACGCCCGTGGCGAGCGGGTCAAGGCTGCCGGTGTGGCCCACCTTGCGGGCGCGAAACAGGCGCTTCACCCGCTGCACCGCCTCGTTCGAGGTGATGCCGGTGGGCTTGTCGAGCGCCAACATGCCATGCACGTCACGGCCGCGGGAGCGCCTACGCATGGGGATCCCCCGCCGCCGTCGGTTCGTCGCGGCGTCGGTCGGCGTTCAATGCTGTCTGGATGAGCGCCTCCATTCGAGGTCCCTCCACCATGGCGCGGTCGTAATGGAACCTGAGCCGCGGCGTGGTGCGCATGGTGTGGCGACGTGCCACTTCCGAACGCAGGAAGCCAGCGGCGCGATTCAACGTTGCCACCAGTTCGCTGCGCGACGGCTCGTCTTCGGTCTCGATGGACGAGACGTACACGTCCGCCCAACTGAGATCCCGACTCACGCGGGCATCGGTCACAGAGAGCAAGCGCACGCGCGGGTCCCGCATCCGCTGGCTGACGACTCCCGCTAGTTCTTCTCGGATGAAATCGGCGACCCGGTTCGCGCGTTCGGGGCTCATAGCGCCCGCGCGACTTCCCTGGAGTCGAAGACTTCGATCTTGTCTCCCGCCCGCACGTCGTTGTAGTTGCGCACGCCGATGCCGCATTCAAGGCCGCCGCGCACTTCCATGACGTCGTCCTTGAAGCGACGCAGCGACTCGAGTTCGCCCTCGTAGATCACCACGTTGTCGCGCAGGACGCGAATCTTCTTGTTCCGGAACACCGCGCCTTCGAGCACCATGCAGCCGGCCACCTGGCCGAAGCGAGGCGAACGGAACACGTCGCGCACCTCGGCGGTGCCAACGATCTCCTCGCGCACTTCCGGCTCCAGCATGCCCTCGAGAATCTGCTTGATGTCGTCCACGAGTTCGTAGATGACGCTGTAGTAGCGCAAGTCCATGCCTTCGCGCTCGATGATCGCCTTGGCGGCGTTGTCGGCGCGGGTGTTGAAGCCGAAGATGGCGGCGCCGTAGGTGAGCGCCATGTTGGCGTCCGATTCAGTGATGCCGCCGACGCCGGAACCGAGGATGTTCACCGCCACCTCGTCGTTGCCGATCTCGGCACAGGCCTGGACGATGGCCTCGAGACTGCCGCGCACGTCGGCCTTGAGCACCAGCTTCAGCACGCGCTTCTCGCCCTTGCCGAGGTTGGCGAACATGCTCTCGAGGGTGGCGGCCTTTTGCGTGGCGAGGCGCTGCTCCTGGCTCCTGTCGGCGCGGAACTCGGCGAGTTCCCGGGCCTTGCGCTCGTCGGTCACCACCGAGAAGCTGTCGCCGGCGCCGGGCGTACCGTTGAGGCCGAGCACTTCCACGGGCGTCGAAGGCGCGGCATCGAGCGAGGATTCGCCACGTTCGTTCATCATGGCGCGGACGCGGCCGAAGCATTCGCCGGCGATGATGACGTCGCCCTTGCGCAGGGTGCCGTTCTGCACCAGCACGGTGGCGACGGGGCCGCGGCCGCGGTCCAGCCGCGACTCGATCACCGTGCCGCGCCCCGGGGCATCCTGCACGGCAGTCAACTCCAACAGTTCCGCTTGCAGGGTAATGGCTTCGAGCAAGGCATCGATGCCCTGGCCCGTCTCCGCCGACACCTCGACGAACTGGGTGTCGCCGCCCCAGTCCTCGGGAATGACATCGAGGGCAGACAGCTCGTTCTTCACCCGTTCCGCGTCTGCGCCCTCGAGATCCATCTTGTTCACGGCGACGATCAGCGGCACCTCGGCGGCGCGGGAGTGGTTCACCGCTTCTTCAGTCTGCGGCATCACGCCATCGTCGGCGGCCACCACCAAGATCACGATGTCGGTGGAACTCGCGCCCCGGGCGCGCATGGCCGAGAACGCGGCATGGCCGGGTGTGTCGATGAAGCTGATGTTGCCTTGGTCGGTTTCGACGTGATAGGCGCCGATGTGCTGGGTGATGCCGCCAGCTTCCCCGGCGACTACGCGGGTGTGGCGGATGTAGTCGAGGAGCGATGTCTTGCCGTGGTCCACATGTCCCATGACGGTGACCACGGGTGGCCGGGACTGCGCACTGCCCTCCACCTGCAACGACTGTTCGTGCTGCTGCTCGATGGCGTCTTCGGCGATGAGCTTGACGGTGTGCCCCATCTCCTCGACCACCAGCACCGCGGTGTCTTGATCCAAGGGCTGATTGATGGTGGCCATCACCCCCATGCCCATCAGCGTCTTGATTACTTCGCCTGCCTTGACGCTCATGCGCTGGGCGAGTTCGCCAACGGACACCACCGCACCGAGCTCGACTTCCCGCGAGGTGATTTCCTGCGGCGTGAACTCGCCGCCCTGGCGTTCGATGGACAGAGGCTGGCCACGCCTCTTGGCGCGGCGGCTTTCCTTCTTCAGGGAAAGTTCGCGGCGGCGGGTGCGACCGTCGCCGAAGTCGTCGCTGCGGCGCGTCTTGTCGCGGCGGTCGCCGCTGCGGGCCGGCCCCTTGCCAGGGGCGCGACGATTGCCGCTCTCGGCGGCACGGGCAGCGGCCTGCGCCTTGGCGGCGGCTTCCGCAGCGGCCGTCGCCGGGTCTTGCTCGGCTTCCTTCGCCGCGGCCCGAGCGGCCTCTTCGGCTTCCTTGGCCTGACGCGCGGCCAGCTCCTCGGCCTCGCGCCGGGCCTGTTCGAGCTTGGCTTCCTCTGCCCGGCGCGCCTCTTCGGCAGCCTGGCGTCGCGCCTCCTGCTGACGTGCCTGCTCGGCTTCCTTGCGCCGCGCTTCCTCCGCGCGAATGCGTTCCGCCTCGTTCTCGGCCTCTGCCGGCTTCGGTGCTGCGGCCGGCGCTTCCGCCGGGCGCTTGGCATAGCTGCGCTTGCGGCGCATTTCGACCTTCACGGCAGGGCCGCGACCGCCCTTGCCGGTGCGAAGCGTGCCCGACATGCGCCGCTTGACGGTGACCCGCTTGGGGGCGCCTGCCGTCTGTCCGTGGGCGTTCTTGAGATGGACGAGCAACTGCTGCTTTTGTTCGTCCGACACGAGATCGGCTTCGGCATTGTGCGGCAGGCCGGCTTCCTGCATTTGCTGCAGGAGTCGGGCCACGGGAACCTTCACCGTGTCTGCCAATGACTTGACCGTTACCTCGGGCATTCGCTTCCCCTACTCTTGCCGGCCCTTGCCGGCACCGACGGCGCCATGTGTCATTCGTCGTCGTCCTCGAACCACGGCGCCCGTGCCGCCATGATGAGTTCTCCGGCGCGTTCGTCGCCGATGGTCTCGTCGATCTCCAAGAGGTCGGCAATCGCAAGTTCCGCCAAGTCCTCCATCGTCACGACGCCGCTGCCGGCGAGCTTCTGCGCGAGTTCCTGCGTCATGCCCTCCATGCCGAGCAGATCCTCGGCCGGCGCCTGATTGCCCATTTCCTTCGACAGGAGCGCATCCTTGGCGCGGTTGCGGAGCTCTTCCACCAGGTCTTCGTCGAAGCCTTCGATGGTGCGCAACTCCTCGATGGGGACGTAGGCCACCTCGTCCACGGAAGTGAAGCCCTCTTCCACCAGGATGGTTGCGACGTCTTCGTCCACCGACAGCGCCGCCTTGAAGTTGTCGATGTAGCCGAGCGCCTCTTCCTGCTGCTTCTGCGCCGCGTCTTCCTCGGTCATCACCTTGAGGTTCCAGCCGGTGAGCTCGCTCGCAAGGCGCACGTTCTGGCCGCCACGGCCGATGGCCTGGGCGAGATTGTCCTCGGCGACGGCGATGTCCATGGTGCGGGTCTCTTCGTCCACGACGATGGACTGCACCTCGGCTGGCGACATGGCGTTGATGGCAAGCTGGGCGGGGTTTTCGTCCCACAGCACCACATCGATCTTCTCGCCGGCAAGTTCGCCAGACACGGCCTGCACCCGGGAGCCGCGCATC
The DNA here is from genome assembly GCA_009837725.1 of Gammaproteobacteria bacterium. Classification (GTDB taxonomy): domain Bacteria; phylum Pseudomonadota; class Gammaproteobacteria; order Pseudomonadales; family Azotimanducaceae; genus VXYL01. The sequence goes on from VXSY01000104.1 coordinate 9,744, forward strand.
CCGACACAGGCGCCGACGGCGTCGATGCGGCCGTCGTTGGTGCGCACGGCAACCTTGGCGCGGGAGCCTGGATCCCGAGCGGCGCTGCGGATTTCGATCACGTCCTCGGCGATCTCCGGCACTTCGATCTTGAAAAGCTCAATCAGCATTCGGGGGGAGGTGCGCGACAGGATGAGCTGGGGGCCGCGGGCTTCGGGGCGCACCTCGAGCAGCAGCGAGCGCACGCGCTCGCCGATCCGGAAGGTTTCGCGGGGAATCAGGTACTCGCGCAGCAAGATGGCCTCTGCGTTGTTGCCGAGATCGACGATCACGTTGTCGCGTGAGGTTTTCTTTACCGTGCCGCTGACCAGTTCGCTCACCCTCGGCAGGTATTCCTCGTACACCTGCGCCCGTTCCGCCTCCCGCACCTTCTGGAATATGACCTGCTTGGCGGTCTGCGCGGCGATGCGGCCGAACTCGACCGAATCCACGGGCACTTCATAGACATCGCCGATGCCGAGCGCGGCATCCTTCTCGCGGGCTTCCTCGGGGGTGAGCTCAGCGTCCGGATTGACCTCTTCCTCTTCCTCAAGCTCCCGGTTCGGATCCAGCACCCGCCAGCAGCGGAACGTCTCGTAGCTGCCGCTCTCGCGGTCGATCGCCACCCGGAACTCGGCGTTGTCGCGGCTTTTCTTCTTGGTTGCCATCGCCAGCGCCGACTCGATGGCGCCGAAGATGACGTCCTTGGGGACGCCCTTTTCCGCCGAAACGGAATCGACAACCATCAGGACTTCCTTCTCGTTCATGGCACCCCCAAAAGGCTATCGACCGGCACTTGCCACGGCCGAACGGTCATGGGCAACGTCGGCGGCACCCGAGTCCTGGGCTTCGGAGGCGAAGTCCGGGACGATGCGGGTGCGGCGAATCTGGCTCAAGGGGAGGAGATATTCGTCCTCGCCGATGCGCACGACGACATCTTCGCCCTCGACGCCAGCGAGAAGGCCAACGAAGCGGCGGCGGCCCTCAAACGGAAAGGCGAGGCGTACATCCACCTGTTCGCCACGAGAGCTCTCGTAGTGCTCGCGCCGAAACAGCACCCGATCAAGGCCCGGCGAGGAAATCTCAAGCCGATACTTCGTTGCAATGGGGTCTTCCACGTCCAGCAACGCACTCACTTGGCCGCTCACGCGTTCGCAATCGTCGAGGGTGACGTCGCCACCGTCCGCGCCGTCGATGAACACGCGCAAGAGCGCCGACCCACCGCGAGGGCGGAACTCGACGCCCCAGATCTCGCAGCCGAGGGCGCGAATGGTCGGCGCCAGCATGGCTTCGATCTGCCGTTCCGTTGCGCTCAAAGAGCCCCCTTTCGTTCCTTCCGGGTCATCCGTTTCCGCTGGCATCGCCTGCCAACGCGCACAAAAAATGGGCGAACAAACGCCCATCGGAGGTGCCGGCACAGCGCGCCACCTCCTCTGACGCGGCGCGCTTACCAACTCGGACATGCCGCCTTACAAAGGCGCCACGACCCTTTCAGAGGGACCCGCAAGCAGGCCCATCGGTTTTGGTAGCGGGGGTAGGATTTGAACCTACGACCTTTGGGTTATGAGCCCAATGAGCTACCAGACTGCTCCACCCCGCATCAGGCGGCGGATTATAGGCGAGGCACCGCCGAACGCAACCGCAGATTTCGCCCGCTGCGGGTCACCAAACAAGTGCGGAGGTACGTCCTTTTCTAGGGTGCGTTGGCGCTTGTGACGTGCCCCATGCCGTCCCATTCGCTCCAGTGGTCGCACATTTTGGCGATGGAGGTCTGGAACGGGTCGTAGCCTGCTGGGTAATCGAGGAAGTCGCCGTTGAGGGCGCGGTCTGGATGGTCGGAGACGCCCCAGCCGATGCGCTTGTTGCCTTCCCAGGGGTTCTCCGGGCGGTGGCGGCGGATGCGGAAGAAGACGTTCATGCGCGGGTCGTCGCTTAGGTTTGGCGTTGCCGTGTGCGGCAGGGAGTGCAGGGCAATCACCGCATCGCCTTCCTGCATGAGTACGGGGGTGAGTTCCGGCCAGGGCCAGAGTTCGTGCTCGAAGCGCGTGCCTGGGTAGGTGTTGACCATTGCCGGCGGCATGATGCCGGCGAACGCCTGGCCCTTTGGCATGGCCTGCAGGCGAGGCCAGTCCGGCCCTCCGCCGCCGATGGGGCCGCCGAGATCGCGCTGGTGGCGGAAGAACGCCTCAACGGCTTCGTGGGCGCCGCGACGGACGGAGAACTGGCCCTTGGCCGGGCGCAACTGGTCGTTCAGGCACACGCCAACCAAGGCCGTGTAGCTGCCGATGGCGAGGGTTCGTGCCCGGTCTTGCCAGAGTGGGGCACCGCCGGCCGGGCCCATGGATTTGGGGTCGCCGCTCTGTCCCCAAGTTTCGAGCGCTTCGCCCGACGCGAGGATTTCACTTTGCGACATCGGGCAGAGTCCCGCCCAGCCGCCGTCCACGTGCGCGCCAGGGGCACTCGCGGCAGTGACGGGGCGTCGCACCACCGCGTCTGAGAAGCGCGGCATCGTCACGGCGACCTGGGCGTTGACGGGGGCGGTGTGCGGCCCCATTGCCTCCAGCATCACGTCGCGCAGCACCGAGTCGTTGTAGAGATCGTTGATGGCGGGACTGTCGCCGTGAACGATGCGGGTGGGGTCTTGGTTGATGAGCGCCTTGGCGCGTTCGGTGACGGCCCGGGGGACGGCATTGCGCAGGATCACAAAGCCATCGCGCTTGAGGCCGCGCTTCTCGGCACCGGAGAGGCTGGTTGCGTGCAGGTCTGGCATGGCTTTGGGTCGGTCGGGGTATGGCGGCCTTCCAGCATAGCAGCCAGCCGGACCATTGCCCTGTAGGGGCGACCGTTGTGGTCGCCCGTCTTGAATGCACAGAGGAATTCGTCGAAGCACAGCAGTTCGCGCAAGCGAACTGCCAACGCGCCCGTCAGGGCGCGCCGGGAC
>VXSY01000019.1 GCA_009837725.1 Gammaproteobacteria bacterium
CGTCGACAACCCAACACCGGCGATTCGCAACGCCAGTTCAGAGCTTCCCTAGTGGTTCCACCAAGGCCGGTCCGACCAGGAGCGCAGATCCAGCTCATGCGTCCAGACCGATCGATGCTGATTGGCGAGGTAGTGGTAGGCGTCGGCGATCCGCTCCGGCAGCATCAGCCCGTCTTCGGCGCCTCGGGTGGCGCGCAACTCCTGATATCGCTCGGGGCCCAGCATCTTGCCCAGCGTGTCCGGCGCGTCCACGGCACCGTCCACGACGACATGCGCGACATGAATCCCCTTCGGCGAGAGCTCCGCATTCAGCGTCTGGCACAGCATCCGTCGCCCGCCCATCGCCGCGGCGTGGGAGTGCTGCTCGGCATTGCCGCGCACCGCGGCGGTGGCCGAGGTGACGATGATGGTGCCGCTGCCACGTTCCACCATCGCTGGCGCCACCGCCTGCGCCAGCCGGAAGAGCCCGAACGTCGCCAGCCGCCAACCCACCTCGAACGCCTTGAGGCTGGTGTTCTCTAGGCTGCGATTGCCGATCTGGGCACCGAGATTGAACACCGCAATCTCGATGGGCCCGATCTCCGCCTCCGTCGCCGCCACCCGCTCCTCGATCGTGCCTTCCGCGACTGCGTTCATCAGGTAGCCTGAAGCCGTGCCACCTGCGTCCTCGATGTCGCCGACGAGCTTGGCAAGCCCGGCCTCGTCACTGCGCCGACACAACACCGCGTGATATCCCTCGCGGGCAAACCGCTTGCCCACCGTGCCGCCAATCCCGGCACCGGCACCAATAACCAAACAGACAGGCTTCATTGCCGCTCCCTTGCCATGACTTGGACAGGCCGAAAACGTCCTACGGCCGCGTGCGGCGCATCTTACAGACGAACGGTATGCTGCCGGCATCTCACCTGCCCGACCAAGCCATGTTCCGGTCCGCCGCGCCCGTGTTCCCGTTGCCGATGTCAATGCCGCCGTGCGGTGGTACGGCGACGTGCCCGGGTTCGAGGCCCTGCACGTGAATGCCGACGCGGACGGCACAGCGAACTACGCCATCGTCCGCTTGGGCGAGGTGCAGGTGCACCTACTGCAAAACGGCTTCGAGGACGAGCCGACCCGCTCCCCTGCCGAGGCGATGTTCACGATGTCGGGTGACATCGACGCCCTTGAGGCGCGGCTCAAGCAGGGGGGCCTCGTCTTCCACCGCGAGATTGCGGATCAGCCTTGGGGAGCCAGGGATTTCACCGTGCTGGACCCAGACGGCAACAGCATATGGATCGCCTCCTTCGGCTAGGAGCTCGACGCGCCGGCAGTGTGGCTGCCTTGTCTGCATCCCGCGCATGAGCCCCCCTGGGGGCGAGGGCATCTTGCCCTCGCAATGCGGCGCAGGCGCATCATGTCGGAACCACGCTAGTCGACCATGCCGCGTGGCTTTCCCTTCGCTCCGACAGAGTCGCGGTTGACTCTTCGCGCCTATGGCGCGTGCGAGGGCAAGATGCCCTCGCCCCCGAGGGGTGCCAACGCAAGAGAGTCAAAACGACACAACACCGTCGCGCCTTGTCGCCGCCGACAGCGTGGTTCGATTCGGCCATAATGCGCGGTTCACCTAAAGCCAAGACGCGGGAGGCGGCAGGCAAGGCATGAGCATCGCGAGGGTTCTCGAACGCGCCCTAGACGGCAAGCTGCCCACCGACGACGAGGCGCTGCTCCTTGCCGACTTTGCCGACACCGCCGCCCTCGCGGGCGTCGCCGCGACGCTCCGAGACCGCGGCTTCCTGAATCTCGTTACCTACTCGCGCAAGGTCTTCATCCCGCTCACCCACCTTTGTCGCGACGTCTGCCACTACTGCACCTTTGCGCAAACTCCCTCGAAGCTCGACGTCCCCTACATGGACCTGGACGCCGTGCTGGAGGTCGCCCGCAATGGCGCCCGACTCGGTTGCAAGGAGGCGCTGTTCACCCTGGGCGAGAAGCCGGAACTGCGCTACCGCGCCGCCCGCGAATGGCTCGCCGAGCACGGCTACGCCACCACCTTGGAGTACCTGCGCGATGCCGCCGAGGCCGTGTTCAAGGAAACGGGACTCTTGCCCCATCTCAACCCCGGCAACATGACGCCGGAAGAGATCGAGATGCTGCGCCCGGTTTCGCCTTCGATGGGCATCATGCTCGAATCCGCCTCCGAGCGGCTCACCGAGAAAGGCATGCCGCACTACGGCTCGCCGGACAAAATCCCGGCCGTGCGGCTGAAGACGCTCGACGATGCCGGCGCTGCCAACATCCCCTTCACCACCGGCATCTTGATCGGCATCGGGGAAACCCGTCGGGAACGCATCGAATCGCTCTTGGCCATCCGCAAAGTGCAGGAACGGCGCGGCAACATTCAGGAAATCATCATCCAGAACTTCCGCGCCAAGCCCGGCACCAAGATGCGCGCGGCTCCCGAGCCCGACCTCGAGGAACTCCTGTGGACCATCGCCGTGGCGCGCATTCTCTTCGGCGAGTCCATGAGCGTCCAGGCGCCGCCGAACCTGAGCCCCGGCGTGCTGCCGCAGATCGTCGCCGCCGGCATCAACGACTGGGGCGGCGTCTCGCCCCTCACGCCCGACTTCGTCAATCCCGAAGCACCGTGGCCGCATCTCGACGAGCTCGCCCGCGAGACCAAGGCCGCCGGCAAGACCCTGCACGAACGCCTCACCATCTATCCCGAATACGCGCAGAACGTGCAGCGCTGGGTCGATCCCGGCCTCGCGAGCGCCGTTCTCGACGCCATCGATGGCGAAGGACTCCCGCGTACAGACACCTGGTCGCCCGGGGAGGACGAACCGCCCCCCGCAGGAATCCTCCGCCAGATCGGCCAGCGGCCGAAGCAGGTCTCCAGCGACGTTGCCGAGATCGTCGAAAGCGCGCGCCGAGGCGAAGACCTCGCCGAGGCCGACATCGTCCGCCTCATCCGCGCCCGCGGCGACGACTTCGGTGCCGTGGTGCAAGCGGCCGACGCCCTGCGCCAGGAGACCGCCGGCGACACCGTCTCCTTCGTCGTCAACCGCAACATCAACTACACCAACATCTGCTACTTCAAGTGCCAGTTCTGCGCCTTCTCGAAGGGCAAGCTGGCCGAGAACCTGCGCGGTCGCCCGTATGACCTGAGCCCCGAAGAGATCGCCCGCCGCGTGCGCGAGGCGTGGGACCGCGGCGGCACCGAAGTGTGCATGCAGGGCGGCATCCACCCCGAATACACCGGCGCCACCTATCTCGACATCCTGCACACCGTGCGCGAAGCGGTCCCCGAGATGCACATCCACGCCTTCTCGCCCTTGGAAGTGTGGCAGGGCGCGGCAACCTCCAACCTGCCCTTGCCGGATTACCTAAAGCAGCTCAAGGACGCCGGCCTCGGCACCCTGCCCGGCACCGCCGCCGAGATTCTCGACGACGAGGTTCGCGCCGTCATCTGCCCCGACAAGATCAACACCTCCCAGTGGCTCGAAGTGATGGAAGCCGCGCACGAGGTGGGCTTCCGCACCACCGCCACCATCATGTACGGCCACGTGGACCAGCCCAAGCACTGGGCCCGCCACCTGATCCGCGTGCGCGACCTGCAAAAGCGCACCGGCGGCTTCACCGAGTTCGTGCCGCTGCCGTTCGTCCACATGGAAGCCCCGCTCTACCTCAAGGGCAAGGCCCGCCGCGGCCCCACCTTCCGCGAAGCCATCCTCGTTCACTCGGTGGCGCGCTTGGCCCTGCACCCGCACATCACCAACATCCAGGCAAGCTGGGTGAAACTCGGTCACGAAGGCGTGCGCGCGGCCTTAAACGCCGGCTGCAACGACCTCGGCGGCACCCTGATGAACGAGAGCATCACCCGCGCCGCCGGCACCGTCCACGGCCAGGAAACCTCGCCCCAGCGCATGATCGAGATCATCGAATCCGCCAGCCGCACTCCCCGCCAGCGCACCACCACCTACCACGACGCATCGCCAGAGCTGATCGCCAAGGGCCTCGCCGCCGGCGAACTCGACGAAATCGTCAACACGCCCGCCCGCAAATACGAACGCAAGCGCAGCAAGGACGACCTCGTCCGCAACGCCATTCCCGCAGTGGAGGTTTAGGGGACGACGGCGCAAGCCAAGGCAAGCGCACCCGACGGCGAATTCACACCGAGAAATCCAAAACCCTCGATTCCGTTGGGCGGCTGAGCTCAGGTTTTGGACGACGCAATCCTAAAGCTAACGCCTACGCCGCCAATCCCCCACTGATCGGGTTGAAGAGGTCGTTGTTGACCAGCAACGCCGCCTGCATATCGGCATCGGGGCCGGTCACGTCCAGAAAGCGGAAGTGCTCACGGAACAGGGCGTCCGGGGCGTCTGATTGCACCCAATCGACGATGTCCTCGAAGTCCACGACCTCTCCCACCGACCATTTCGCGGTCACAGCGTGCCAGAACTCCAGTACATCCGGGTTCACTCGATCTGGTGGCCGTGATGCGACCTCGTACTCGCCGTCGTATGCCCCGACGTCGACCATACTTCGCAAGGCCCGGCTCGGGCCCAAGGAATCCTTGCTCAGGAGTTCGCCCGGAACGTACCTCATCGTCGTCTCCTCCTGCGTGCCCGGCGCGTCCCGCGCTCGCCAGTCAATCCAGCCCCATCCAGAACGCCATCGGTGTAGGAGCTGTTCCTTTCGAGCACGAGCATACGCTGACTCATTTCGTCCTGCCGGTCGTTGATGGTCCGCCCCCAATCGGCCAGCTTCTTGTTCGTCCTCGCCGTAGCGACAACCGCGAGGACAATGTTGGAGACCAGCATCAGCGCCGACACCGCGAGTGAGCCGACGGCAATCCAGTCCTGCGTTGTGAGTTGGGTGAAGTCGAACATGCGCATGTTCCGCCGACGCGACAGGTTGCGTCGCCATTTGGCTGCGGGCGTTTTCGCTTTGGCATCGCACTCGCGCCCGGTCTTGATCGACCCTTACGCGCAGCGCTGATCGCTCCGACTTGCTCAGCATGAATTCATCCACCTTTGCGCCAAGGCGTCAAGTTTCTTCCCGCAGGCGGCCTCGGTTTGTTCGGCTTTGTCCGAGGCCACCGCCTATACTTCCGTCTCATGCCCATGCACCCCATCCATCGACGCTATTACGCCGAGGACTTGGTGCGGCTGCGCCGGGCGGGGGAGCGGCGGCGGCATATTGCCTCGCAGCGCAGGGGGCGGGTGGATCCGAATCCGCATCAGATCGATGCGGTGATGTTCGCGTTGCAGCGGATCCCTCAAGGCGGCTGCATCCTTGCCGACGAGGTGGGGCTCGGCAAGACCATTGAGGCGGGGCTGGTCATCGCCCAGGTGATGGCGGAGAGCGCCACCCGCATCCTCATCGTCGTGCCGCGACCGCTGCTCGGGCAATGGCAGGACGAACTCTCGCTCCTGTTCGGCATCGAAGCCGTGGAAGCGGCAGAGCCCGACGCCGACCTTGCCGCCGATGGGGTCTTTCTGGTGGGCAGGGAATACGCCGGCGGCAAAGCCGGTCACGGCCGCCTGCGCGAAGCGCCGCCGTTTGACCTGTGCCTCATCGACGAGGCGCACGAGGTATTCGCCGGCATCCACCGGCGCTTCGACCGCGATGGGCAATATCGCGAGGACAGTCCTTACGCCCGCACCGCCCACCGAGTGCGCGAGATCATCGGTGCGGCACCCGTGTTGCTCCTCTCCGCAACGCCGATTCAGAACTCCTTGAGCGAGCTTTGGGGGCTCGTGCAATACGTGGACCCCAGCGGCACGCTGCTCGGCGACAAGCCCGTGTTCGAGAAGGTCTTCTGCGCCGACGAGGGGCGCGGCGTGGCAGTGGAGCAAGCGGACGAACTCAAGCGCCGCCTCGGCACCGTGGTGCAGCGCACGCTCCGGCGGCAGGCGCAGGAGTTCATGGAGCAGCCGTTCGTCAGCAGGCATGCGCGGCTGTTCGAGTACAGCATGAGCGCCGCCGAACGGGCGCTCTACGACGACGTGACCACCTACCTTCTGTCCCCGCGCCTGCACGCCTTCAGCGGCAAGGCTCGGCAACTGCTGCTGCTCGGCTTCCACCGCCGCATGGCTTCCTCCACCGCCGCCTTGGCGGCAAGCCTTGAACGCGTGGCCGAACGCCTGCGCGCAATGCTGCGGGGTGACCCTGCCGATGTGGCCACCGCCTTTTCGGAAGACTTGGAGGACGAAGCCGAAGAGGAACAAGAGGCTGACGCGCGGGAGCCCAAGGCGACGGAGCTGCCGATCGAAGCTTCCCCACACCAACAGGGCATGGAGGACGAGTTGGCGCTGGTGGAGAGTTTCGTCGAGCGCGCCCGGAGCCTCCCGCACGACAGCAAGGCCGCGAGCCTGGTCAAGGCCGTGCGCATGGTGCTTGACCGCCCGGCAGATCGCCGCAAGATGGTGGTGTTCACCGAGTCCCTCACCACACAGGACTACCTGCAGGGCCTCTTGGTCCGCCAGACGGAACTGCGCGACGAAGACATCACCCTCTTCCGCGGCGTCAACGACTCCCCCCGCGCCCAGGCGGCCCTGCGCGTCTGGCGCGAGAACCGCCAGAGCGATGTGCGCCTAAGCCCATCCGCCGCCATGCGTCTCGCCTTGGTCGACGAGTTCCGCCAACGCTCCACCGTGATGATCTGCTCCGAGGCCGGCGCCAAGGGCCTGAACCTGCAATTCTGCGACACCGTGGTGAACTACGACCTGCCCTGGAACCCGCAGCGCATCGAACAGCGCATCGGCCGCTGCCATCGCTATCGCCAAAAGCGCGATGTCACCGTCATCAATTTCCTCGCCGCCGACAACGAAGCCCAGCGCCTCACCTTCGACATCCTCGCGAGCAAGCTCGACCTCTTTGGCGACGTGCTCGACATGTCCGACGTGGTGCTGCAAACGCCCCGCTCCAGCGCTTCCGAAGAACTCGCTTCCGCTCTAGGCCCCGATTTCGAGGGCGAACTGCGCCGCATCTGGGATCGCGCGCGATCGGTGGAAGAGGTGGAGGAGGAGCTGCGCCGCCTCAGCGAGACGATGGAGGAACGCCGCCAGGAACTGCAGCGCATTCGCTCCCGCACCGCGGGCCTCATCGAGTCCGGCCTCGACGGCTCCGTGCACGACGTGTTCCGGGACATTCAGGACGAGTTGCCGGAGGCTCTCGCCACGTTCGATGCCGAGCTAGAGCGGGTGCTCACGGCCTATCTCGACGCCGCCGGCCTCGCCTGGCGGGTGGACGAACGCGGCAATCGGCGCCTGCACATCGGCGCATCGCGGCGACTCCCGGGGCGCTTTGCAGAGGGCGCCTCCGTGGCCTTGGGCGGCTCGTCCGCCAACGGCGAAGAAACGCTGCATCTCGCCCACGACCTCATCAAGGCCGCCGTTGCCGAAGCACGGCAGGCCGGCAGCGGCGCCTTTCGAGTGCGCTTTGCGCTGGGCACCGACGCTCCCGCCCCGCTCCGCAATCGGCGCGGCCAACGAGGCCGCCTCGCACTCACCAAGGTTGCCCACCTCGGCTTCGAACGGGAAGAGCGGCTCTGCGTCACCGCGGTGTTCGAGGATTCGGAAGTGCTGAAACCCGCCGAAGCCGCACTCGAACTCGTGCGGCAGCCTTGCACCGATGCACCGCCGTTCGATCCACCGCTGGCGGTTAGCGCAGACGAACTCGACGAGGTGGTGGGCGAGGAGATGTTCCTGGATCAGTCGGAAGCCGCCGAAGCCGACCAGAAGGGCTTCGAGGACGCCATGGAACAGCTCGATCAATACCTCGCCGACCGCACGTTGGTGCTGCGGCGAACCCTCGAACTGCAGCGCAAGCGGCTGACGAGCGCCGAACGCGCCCGCGACTCGGCCATCGGCGCGGACAACCGGGGCCGAGCGAGCGAGCGCGTGGTCGCCGCAGAACGCGAACTCGCCCGGATCGAGCGCGCCATCGAGGCTCTCGCGACGCGCGACGACCCAGCGTACGCTCGCGCCAAGGAGCGAGCGCACAGTCGCCGCTATGCCTTGCCTACCGTCGAGAGACTGCTGACCGCGGAGTTCGAGATCGCGTGACCAAGGACGCTCAACGCAGCGACCCAGAGGGGCGACGGCGAGAGGAGAACGATGTGGCGCTGACCTTGCTGCACACCGCAGACTGGCACCTAGGCCGCCGCTTCCCGGCGTTCGGCCGCGAGCAGGAACTGCGACTCACCCGCGCCCGGCTCGAAGTGGTGGGCCGCATCCTGGACCTTGCCGAAAGCCGCAACGTCGATGCGGTGCTGTGCGCCGGCGATCTGTTCGACAGCCCGAATCCAGAGCAGGAATGGTGGGACGGCGTCCTGAAGGAGTTCTCTCGCCGCAACTGGCAACGCCCCGTTGTGCTCCTGCCCGGCAACCACGATCCGCTGACGCCGAACTCGCTCTATCACCCGTCGCATCGGTTCCGCTCGAACCTGCCCGACTACGTGCATGTGGTGGATGCCAAGGGCTGGCAACTGCCGCTCGGCGAGGATGCCGAGGTGGTGGCTTCGCCTTGTTTCTCCCACGCCGGCCAGACCGACCTCGCCGCCTCGCTGCCGCACCGAACCGAAGACGACAGCCGCATCCGCATTGGCCTCGTGCATGGGCAAACATTCGACATCGAAGGTCACCAGACCAACTTCCCCATTGCCAAGGGCACCGCCGACGAACGAGGTTTCGACTATCTCGCCATAGGCGACACCCATGCCTTCCGCGATGTCGAACCAGATGCCGCCGCGCCCACCGTCTATCCCGGCGCACCCGAAGCCACGAACTTCGGCGAGCGCGATACCGGCAACGTGGCGGTCGTGTTCTTCCCCCTGGATCGACGCCGCCGCGCCCATGTCCACAAGGAGGTGGTGGGCACGTGGAAATGGCGCGAAGAAACCTGCACGTCCCTTTCCGCATTGCGAGCGCTTCGCGCCGACCCTAAGCTGCGCCGCAACGTCCTGCGCTTGACGCTGGACATGGAACTGCCGATGCAGGAATACGACGAAGCCGAACGCATCCTCGCCGAACTCGCGGGCTCGATGGCAGCAACGCCAAGAGTGGGCGTGCTGGAGGTGCAGCGGGAGAACTTGCGATTGGCCCCCAAAGCCCCCATCGAGTTCGACGCCAATCTCCCGGACGTGCTGAAAGAGACCGTCGAACGCCTGAGGGCGAGAGCGGAAACCGAACCGGACGTGACGGGCCGCGCCTTGCATCATCTCTATCGACTCATCAAGGACCCTTCATCCACGCCGCAACAGGAGCGCCCCAGCTAACGCCATGTGGATTCGCCGCCTGAAAGTGACCGACTGCTCCGGCATTGCGAACGCCGACATCGACTTCGAGCCGGGCCTAAACGTGCTGCACGGCCCCAACGAACTCGGCAAGTCGAGCCTGGTCGCAGCTGTCCGTGCGGCCCTGCTGCTGCAGTCCACCTCAACCGAAGCCAAAGCGTTGAAGGATTGGAATGGTGTCGAAGTTCCAACCGCCACTCTGGTGCTCCAACAAGAACCCGGCCGGATCTGGCAGATTCGTAAAGCCTTTGGAAGGCGCGGCCATGCCTACCTAGACTTTTCCCGCGACGGCCAAGACTTCCATGCGGAACACCGTGGCAAGGATGTTGACGGCACGCTGCAAGAAATGCTCGGTTGGGGTATCAAGCCCCCCGGCGGCATTGGCGGCAAGAAGAAGGCTTCTTCCCTCATCACGACGGCATTGCTCGGCGAACAAAGTGACGTGGTCGCCATCCTCCACCAAAGCCTTGCCAACGATCCAACCGCATCTGGCCGCGAGCGCCTCACATCAGCGCTGCAAGCGTTGGCAGAAGACCCGCGCTTCAAACAAGTGGTGAACGCTGCACAGGCCAAAGTGGACGAAGCGTTTACGCCCGGGGGCAAACCGCGCACCGGACAAGGCTCGCCGTGGACAGACCTAAAAAGGCGGAGGAAGGAGGCCGAGGAGCAACTGCAAGCGATCCTCCAGCAGGTGGACGAAAGCCACGGTGCCACGCAACGTGTCGAGCAACTGAGCGAGCGGTTGCGCGATGCCAGAGACGAGCAAGAGCGCCTGACCGAGGCACTCAAGCTGCGCCGCCAACGCGAAGCCGCAAAACAGGCACACAGCGCCGCCCAAGCCGCATTCGAGCATGTCGAGCGAGTCGTCGGGCAACTCGCGGACAACGAGCTAGCTGTGGAGCAAGCCACCGTGGCGGTCGCGCAGCTTGATGCCGACCGCGCCCAACTTGAAGCCGCGTCGAACGAGTTGGCAACACAGGCCGAGGCGGCCAGAGAGCGTGTGCGCGAGCTCGAATCAGGCGGCGGAGAACAGCAACGCCGAATCCGCGAGCAGGAGGCCGAGAAAAGCCAACTGGACCTCAAGGCGCAGAGGCGGGAAAACCTCGACCGCTACGCCGAGGCATTGGAAGGCCTGAATGTCGTGAAGAAGATCAAGGAGCTCCAGAACGGACTCAACGAGCTTGAATCCACGACCGCAGAGAGGATCGGGCAGCTAGAGGACGCCCAAGACGAAAACGATGAAGACATCGCCGACATCCAAGAGCTCGAGCTCAAACGCGACGTGGCGCGCTATCTCGCTGCCTACAGCGCGGCGGAAACGGTGGTTCGCGAACGCGACGACGCCCGCTCGCTCGCGGAAAACGCCACCGAGCACGAACGTCGCGGCGCGGAAATGCGCCACGAAGCCGCCGCCCTGAACGCTCCCGACGAAGCCGAGATCGAACGCCTGCGCCAAGTGGAAAGGGAATGGCAACTCGCCGAGGCAAAGCTCTCAGTCGGCTTCGTCGCGGAGTTGACCCTCACAAGCGCGAGCGAAGCCCGTGCCGAAGTGGATGGCGAGCCGCAAACTCTGAGACTGGACGCCGACAAAGCCGAAACAGTCGAGGCCGAACGGGAACTCACGCTCACCATTCCCGATGTCGCCACCTTCCATGTCCGCGGTGGCGATGCCGACCTTCGATCCCAAGCGGACGAAGCCCAACGCCGCTGGCGCGAAGCATCAAGCCCCGTGTTCGGACGCGCGGGTTGCGGTTCCTTGGCGGCACTCATCGAAATCAAGGGCCGAGCCGATGCAATGCTCACCGAGGCCGACAACCTCACGCGCGAAGCCCGATCCGCAGCGCAGCGAGCCGAGGGGCTAGACACCCTTGAACAACGTGTGACGACCGCACAAGCGGCGGCGCAACGCCAGCGCGACGCCATCGAAGAGGTGCTGGACGGCGAAGAGACCATCGAGGAGTTCGCCGACGAGATCGCTGCAGACGAAGACCACGCTACATGGGACGAGGCCGCCTGGAACGCCGAGATCGCGCGACGCAGCAAGGACCTTCAGGAACGCGAACGATTCTGCGAACGGCTCCAAACCGAGATCGAGGCCGACGTGCGCGAAAATACCCGCCTGCGCCAAGAACTCGCGGCCAGCGAGAACAAGCTAGGCAAGGGATCGAAGGTGGAGCGGGACTGGCGGAAAACGCTGGGCAAGGAAAGCTTGGAACGGACTCGCCTCGACGAGCAGCTCGCGGCCGTGGATGCCGAACTCGAAGCCATCCGCACCGAGGCCACCACCGAGGTCGGGGCAGCCCGCGCCGCACACAAAGAAGCCGAAGAGCGTCTCGGATCGGCAACGCAGGAACTGAACGACAAGACCGAGGCACGCGACGCCGTCGGCGCCGAGCTACATGATTTGCAGGTCGCAGCCGGCGCGTTGCGCGCCAATGCCGAGGGCCAGGACTTGGAGGCTGCAAAAATGGCGGTGGAGGCGGCAACCCAAGCCCTGGCCGAACTCCCCGCCACGGAAGACCCAACCGACGTCGATGACGCCGAGCGCCAAGCCCAACGCACCAAGCAGCTAGTCGACGAGCTCGAATCCGACCGAGACAGAGCCGAAGGTGCGCTAGAACAGATGGGCGGCCAAGTGCTCGACGAACAGCGTGAGCAGGTGGAAGAAACCGTAAAGGCCCTAGACAGCCGCGAACGCGAACTAGAACTCGACTACGAAGCCTGGCGACTGCTGCGCGACACCCTCACCGAAGCCGACGAAGCGAGCGCCGCCCACCTAGGCAGCGCCCTCGTGGAACCCGTGAGCCGCCGCATGGGCGCCCTAACCGGCGGCCGCTACGGCGACATCGCCATCGGCCCACAGGTCAACGCCACCGGCATCGCCCTCGCCGGCGGCGACCGCCCCTTCACCAGCCTCTCCATCGGCACCCAGGAACAGATCGCCCTCCTCCTCCGCCTCGCCATCGCAGAGGCCCTCGGCACCTTCCTGATCCTCGACGACCAACTGACCCAATCCGACACCACCCGCATGAGCGCCATTCGGGGCGTCCTCACCGAAGCTGCCGAGCGCGTCCAAGTAGTCATCTTCACCTGCCATCCAAGCAGCTATCCCCTCGACGCAGCCAACGTGGTGGACCTAACCCAACACGTGACACGCAGCGACCGGGCACCCGAAAACCCGTCCACCCAACCGGCTAGCAACACGCGGGCAGGCGGCTTGGAGGCGTCTGAGGAACCACCACACCGAACAAACCGCCGACGCCGACGAAACCCGCCCGACACCAACGAAGCCGTGGACACGGCCACCGCCCTCAAGAACTCGATGGAAAGCCGCTAGCAGCCTGTTGGACTTTGCCGCGCCAGCGGCGAAGCGCGACAGGCTGCTAGCC
>VXSY01000100.1 GCA_009837725.1 Gammaproteobacteria bacterium
CCCGATGCCAGTCCCGCTCCCAGGCCCCCGGCGCTGTGCTAACGTCCCCGCTTCCTTCCGGCGCCGAGCCCGAGGAGAACGCCATGCCCAGCGCCCCGCAGCCGCTCCGCGCCCGCAAGCTCCGCCGTGCCGAGGCGTCGTCCAGCGTGGCGCAGTTCGCGAAGCGAACCGCCGACGCGCCCGCAAGGGCGCTCGAGTACCCGGACCGGGGCGTTGAGGCGATGACCCCGGAACACTGGAACGCCGAGGTGGACTGCACGCAGTCGCTGCGGAGCCACTACGCGCATCGCGACGACGTGTACGTCGGCAGCGAGCTGACGATGTACTGGCTGGAGGGGGACGAGGAAAGGTGGGTGCAGCCGGACGTGTTCGCGGCGTTCGGCCCGTCCCGGGACCAGCAGCGCACGGTCTGGAAGTCGTGGGAGGAGGGCAAGTTCGCGGATTTCGTGCTGGAGGTGGCGTCGAGGGGCACGCACCGTCGCGACCTGGTCGAGAAGCACGCCCTCTACGAAAGCCTGGGCGTGACCGAGTACTGGCAGCACGATCCCACGGGCAAGTACCTGCCCCCGCGCCTGCTGGGCCACCGGCTGAACCCTGCCGGCGCCTACGTTCCGGTGCCCCTGGAAACGAGGCCCGACGGCACGCGCCGCGGCGAGTCCACGGTCCTCTCCCTCCACCTCTGCCTCGACGCCGGCCGCCTGCGCCTCTACGACCCGGCCACCGGCAAGTTCCTCCTCACGAACCAGGACAAGGACCGCATCATTGAGGACAGGGAGCGCATGATCCAGGAACTCCAGCGCCGCCTCGCTGACCGCTGACGCCCAAGCCAAACCGTAAGCGCACGCTCCCGGGGCGTGAGGCATCCGGTCCTCGCACGCGTCAAGGCACGTTGATTTCCCTCCGCGTCACTCCGCCTCCTTCAGGAACCCAACTGCAAAGCAAGTGCCCCCGTAGGGGCGGGGCTTGTCCCCGCCCGCACTGAACGCACCGACGGACCGGCGCGGGACGGGACAAGCCCGTCCCCTACGACCATCTCTACGGCGCCCCTACGAAGCAAGGAAGACCGTGAACAAGCTCCGTCCAAGGAGCCTACGGGGCTGGTGCTTGCGCTTACAGAGCTATCCTTGCTGAGGGGCGCACACCGTGGGGCATGCCCTGGCCATGATCGGGGAGCGGGAGAGCCAGCGTTCGAGGTAGTTGAGCGAGGCGGGATAGTCGCCAGCGAGGAAGGTGCTTTGGGCCGCGCGCCAGAAGATGGATGACTCCATGGAGGGCGGGTAGACCTTTTTCGCCACGTCAAGAAGGCGCTCGTAGATGCGTGTGGCGGCGGCGTGATTGCCGCGGCTGCCTTCGATCGAGGCGGCGTGCATGTGCAATTGCACGACGTCCGCCAAAGTGCGAAGGGGCAGCCGCTTCGACCGGCGGAGTTCCGGGGCCAGCACATCGAGCCCTTCCTCGATGCGATCGTCGAGGATATGTTGCTGCGCCGTTGCCATGCGCTTGTAGGCGCTGGCTGGGCCGACGGGTCCCCGCCTAGCTGATTTCGGCCAGTGTTCTGGGAGGGGCTTTAGCGGCACCAACGCACAGACGAGTGGGCAGGCTTCGTCGAGGATGCCGATCCGGCCGAGGCCCTCCTCCAACAGTCTGAGCGCGCCGGCGTCATCGCCGCGTTCTCGATGCTCTCGCGCCAGCAAGGCGAGTTCCTCCAAGGTGTCGCCGGTGGAGGGCGCGGCGTCGGGTCGCGAGTTGGCGCCCATGGGGAACGGTGTTTCGGTCCTGAAAGCGGACTCGGGGAACGCCGATGCGCGCGAGCCCAACTTCGGCATTCGGGGTGCGCCCATGGGTCGCGAGATGTCGCTCTCCATGTCGCGGAAGATCCGTTCCATGAGCACGGGGGCTAGGCCCGGCATTCCCATGGGCATGTTATCCGGCAGTACAGTGGGGGCGGCCTTTGCCGGCGGTGGGTTCGGGACGAAGTCACCGGGACGCAGGGCGAACAGGGGATCGTCCTCGTCGTTGCTGCGCCCTGCCGTGCCGGAGCCGGATGGAGCGACCCGCGGCGCTGTCAACGCCATTGGCCGGTGCGATGGTCGGGTAGGCCGCGTGACGATCTCCTCTGCGGTGGCTACATGGCGCTCGAAGTCCTCCTCGCCCGGCAAGGGAGGTTCGCCTGTGGTTTCCTCACGGTAGATCACTGCCATGATGCGACGCAGTTCGTCGTATTGTTCATCCACCGCGCCGGTCAGGCGCACCGTTCGGTTCTCGGTCTCCAAGAGGTGGGGCGCGATGGCCGCGCTGGTGGATTGACCGAGTTCCTCGAGCAACTGTGTCCACGCCACGGCGGCGTCGCTTTCGCGGGAAGCGCTGTAGAGGTTGGCGACCGCGCTCACTACCGTCGCGAAGTCGTGCCTCGGCAGCCCTTCGCTTGGCGCTTCGTCGTCGCCGCCCGACTGGCCCGAGAGCCCGCCGATCAATGCCACGGCACCGAAGGCTCTGCGCGCGCGGGCCCGGGCGATGATATTTCTGCGGGTGATGACGCCGCCCTGAACCGCTTGCCGCCAGTTGCGATAGGGCGTGGCCATGCGTTGGCTGAAGGACCCGTAGTGGTCGTCCAGGGCATCCACGAATCGCTGTTCGAGGGAGCGGATGCGGCGGCCATGCACGAGCATGGGGTCGTCGCGCGCCGGCAGCCGTTTCAGCTCCACCACGCCAGCGCCGTCCACGCTCACATGTCCCGCGAAGGACTCCGGCGCGAAGTCGCGCACGAAGCGCACTTCGGCGAGGGCGCGGAGGCGATGCCGGTCCTTAAGTGGCAGGTTCGCCCGCACCCAATCGGCCATGTCGCGCGCAAGCTCGCCGGCGGGCCGGGCGAAGGCGTCGGCAACCGTGCCGTTCGCTGCGGCGACGGAACCGTCGGCTCTCGGCTGCACCGCCGGTGACTCGTAAACGCCGGCAATCCATGTCCTGCCGCTCGCGTCGTGCACCTGCGCACGAAAGGCGATGCCATCGCCGTCCGAGCGCAGGATGGCACCGGAGACGATCACGTCGAAGGCATGGCTCGCCCGCGGCGTCACCCGCACCGCGCCCCAGGGCGCCTCCTTTCGTTCCACCGCAGCTTCGAGCGCGGCCTTGATGCGTTCGGCCATGTACAGGCTTTCGGCGCGGCGAATCTCTGGCCAGATTTCGTCGGCATCGATGGCTTCGTCGAAAGGCACCGCCAGCGGACTCGACGCCGACGGCTCGTCTAGCATCCGGCAAGCTGCGCTGCCTTCGTCGCATGGCGCGAACGCCGCGACACCAACATCGAGGGCTGGCTGGAGAGCAACATCCGCAGCCGCGACAACCGATGTCCAAAGCAAGGCAGCCGACGCCAAAGGCACATTGCGTGCGCGCCCTTGCCGGCGCGTCATTCTTCCGGCTCGGGCGGTATCCAATCGGCGAAATGCCGCGTGTCCTCGCGGAAGAAGGCGCAAAACTGCTCGAACACCGCCGGCAGGTTCTCCGCCAGGAACTCGGGTGCGAGGAAGAAATACTCCACACACACGGCGAAGAACTCCGCCGGGTTGGTGGTGGCGTAGTCGTCGATGGCGGTGGACGCGACCCGCCCCTCCGAGACGGCGCGCTGACTTTCCTCCACCATTCTCGTGTAGGCGCCGCGCAGCGCGAGTTGCCAGTGCGTCGGGTTCATCTCCGGATGCAGGATCGGCACGCCGTTCTGGGAGCCGCTGGCCTCGTCGAGCTTGTGGGCGAACTCATGCATCACCACGTTGCTGGTGCCGAGTTCCTGGCTCGGCTGGGCCTCGGACCAAGCCAGCACCACCGCTCCCTGCTCCATGGACTCGCCGTCGAGTTCTTCGTAGCCGGAGTGGACGATGCCAAGTTCGTCCTCCTCCTCGCGCTCGGCGACGAAGGAGCCGGGATAGACGATGATGGTGCGGAACGGCGCGAAGTGATCGAGTTCCATGTGCAGCACCAGCCGACACGCCTGCGCCGCAATGGAAACGGACACGGAGGGATGGATGAGAAATCCCTGCGCCCCGAAGAAGCGCTTTTCGAGCAGAAATCGGGTGGATAGATCGCGCAGCCGACCCTTGGCGGCGTCGCTCATGTTGTCGAACACCGGCGATGCGGCCATCACCTGCCGCCAGATGCCGTCGTCGATGGCAAGTCGCGCCAGCCGCCGCGCCTGACGACCCTCGTGCCAGCTCCGAATCTGGTCGAGAACCGCCAATGGCGCGCCTGCGATCCGCGTCACCTCGTCTGCGCCTCCCTTGGTTCGAGCCTTCTCGCTTGCGGCTGCCGTTCGACTGCCACCCCGATGGACCCTATGACAAAGCGATGCCGGCCATGCTGCCCTCGTCGCGCCAGGCGCGGATGATGCGGAAGAACTCCTCCGAGCCTCCGCCATACTGACTGCCGATGAGGGAGTTGCCGGCGCCCGGCTGGCCCTCGTTGTTGTAGTACCCCGGCGTGCACTGCTCGAGAAACGCCTGATTGAAAATCGCCTTCTCGCGGATGATGTCGACCCATTCGTCTTCGGCTTCTCGCGTGGTTTCGAGGCAATGGGCGTTGCTGCCCCGCGCCTCGGCGATCATGTAGGCGATGTGCAGGCTCTGCTCATTCAGCATGTGCGGGAAGTTCGCCGTGAACCCGCCCTGGGTTACGCCCATGAAGAAGCAGTTGGGGAAGCCGTGGGTCTGGAAGCCGTGCAGCGTGCGCATGCCCTGGCCCCACTTCTCGGACAGGGTGAGGCCGCCGGTGCCCACCACTTCGTAGCCGGCGCGGCGGGTGTAGGCCGTGCCCACCTCGAAGCCGGTGGCGTAGATGAGGCAATCGACCGCGTATTCGGTGCCGTCCACCACTATGCCGCGCTCGGTGATGCGCTCGACGCCCTGACCTTGGGTGTCCACGAGCTGCACGTTGGGGCGGTTGAACGCCTTCAGGTAGTCGTCGTGGAAGCAGGGACGCTTGCAGAACTGGCGATACCAAGGCTTGAGCGCTGTGGCGGTGGCCTCGTCCTGAACCATCTCGTCCACGCGGGCGCGAATCTGGTTCATCTTGCGGAAGTCGGCCATCTCCACGCGCTCAGCCCGTTCGAGCGGCGAGAGCTCCTCATCGCCGCCGCGCGAGGAGGCCATCGTCGCGAGGTTGCGGATGATGTCCGTCCAGCCGTCGTTGACGAGGTCTTCGGCCTGCTCGCCGCCGGTGACGAGGACGTTGAAGTTGGTCATCCGCTCCTGTTGCCAACCCGGTTCCAGGCCCTCGGCCCACTCGGGGTCCGTGGGCTTGTTGCCGCGCACGTCGATGGATGAAGGCGTGCGCTGGAACACATAAAGCTGCTTGCAGGCGGCGCCCAGATGCGGCACGCACTGCACGGCGGTGGCACCGGTGCCGATGACGCCGACCGTCTTGTCGCCCAGTTTCGTCAGGTTGCCGTTGGTGTCGCCACCGGTGTAGTCATAGTCCCAGCGGCTGGTGTGGAAGGTGTGGCCGCGAAACTCGGTGATGCCGGGAATGCCGGGCAGCTTCGGCCGGTTGAGCGGGCCGTTCGACATGCAGACGAAGCGGGCGCGCATGGCATCGCCGCGGTTGGTCTTGACGATCCAGCGCAGGTCACTTTCATCCCAACGCAGCTCCGTCACCTCGGTGCGAAAGCAGGCGTTGTCATATAGTCCGTAGCGCTCGCCGATGGCGCGGCTGTGCGCGAGGATTTCCGGCGCGTGGCTGTACTTCTCCTTGGGGATGTAGCCGATCTCTTCGAGCAGCGGCAGGTAGATGTACGACTCGATGTCGCACTGGGCGCCGGGATAGCGGTTCCAATACCAGGTGCCGCCAAAATCGCCGCCCTTCTCGATGACGCGGATGTCCTCGACGCCAGCTTCCCGCAGGCGGGCGCCGGCCAAAAGGCCGCCGAAGCCGCCGCCGATGACCACCACCTCCACCTCGTCGGTGAGCGGTTCGCGCTCGAAGCCGGGCTCGACGTAGGGGTCTTCGACGTAGCCGGCGAACACGCCGGTGACCTCGACATACTGCTCGTTGCCCTCAGCCCGAAGCCGACGATCCCGCTCCTGCTGATACTTCTCCCGCAACGCATCGGCATCGAAATCCTCTGCCCCCGCAGTCTGCACCGCCTCCGCCATCGAACCCCTCCTTGGTGAGCGCTTGGGGCACCGTCCGGCCCCCACCACGCTCACGAGCACGTCAAACCGGCGAAAGTAGCCCACTCACAGCGCCAATGGCAAGACGAAACTCGTCCGAGTGGCGTTTCCACTTTGACATTTTCCTACCGGGACGAATGTTTGCTGGCACGGCGACCGCGTCCGGACGCCCTTGGAGGGAGTTCGTCCCGCCCTCGATGCGCACGGTTGCGTGCGCCTCTTGCGAATGCAGCGAGTGGTGTTCGCCTTGCGGCGACGTGGAGGGCGGGACGAATCCCCAAAAAAGCCCTCGCATGGCAGGGGCTGTTGCTTCCGTGGCTGCCGGCGGGCTTGTTCGAGGAGGGCTCGCCAGGAGGCTGCGCCGTAGAAGACGGCGCTGGCTCCTAGAGCCGGAGGGTGAGCGCAAGCGAACCCATAGACCAGCAGTTGCGAAGCAACTGCCGACGCGCTCGTAGCGCGCGCTAGTGCCCGCTGGCCGCCCTTGCGGGACCGTCGGACTTGGTACGGGCCCTCGATGGGGGCTGGGGCCGACCCCGAGCGTCAGCGCATTTGGCGGCGCTTGCCATCCATCGCGCCGCAAGGCGCGCAGAACACACGCTTGCGCCAGCAGAATGCGCGCCCTCAAGATGACTGTAAAGACACTATACGGATATGATAGACATTGCTTTTACACTAACGGTCGGGAGTGAAGCGGACATGTATGTACGGGTAGGAAACAAGGCAGTCAGCATCGGCAGCAAGCGATGCGTGCCCGACATCGGGCTTCGAAGTCGCGGCATGCGCGGTACAATGAGGGGCCGAGGGGCCGAGGGGCCGAGCGCGATGACTGCGCCCACCTCCCGCGCGTCCGAACCGTCTCCGTCCCGCAATCTGACCGCCCGCGCCGCGGACGTTCCCTAGCAGGCCTCCGGGCGGGGCGCAACGCCGCCAGCCTGCTCGTCCTGCTCTCCCTCGGGCTGCTTGCCGGTCTCTCCGCCGCGCCCGCCCAGGCCCAGACCGCGCAAAACGTACGCCCCGACTGGGCGCTCAAGCCCTCCGACATCAATATCGGCGACAGCTTCCGCCTGCTGTTCATGGGCTCGTCGACGAGAAGCGCCACGTCCTCCGACATCGGCATCTACAACACCTACGCGCAGAACCACGCCGACGCCGGACACACGGCCATTCGGGGCTTCAGCGGCGAGTTCCGGGTCGTGGCATGCACCTCCGCCGTGAGCGCCAGGACCAACACGGGCATGGCCGCCACCGGCGGCGAGAAGATCTACTGGCTGGGCGGCAGCGGCAACGACCACAAGGTCGCGGACAATTACGGCGACTTCTGGGACGGCAGCTGGGACTCGAGGGCCGTACGGGACCAATCGGGCAATGCGGTATCTTCCGGCGCCGCCTGGGTCGGATGCAATGCCAACGGAACTTCGGACCCTTCGCACCCCTTGGGGGTCGGGACCGTCAGGCGCGGAGGTACCATTTCAGGCACGGATCACCTGCTCCGCAGCAACGCTGTTGGCGCGGCCAGCGGTGTCCGTAACCTGTTCGCCATCTCCCCGGTCCTCACGGTGATGGCGGAGGCCCCCGGCGCCCCGGACGAAGTGACCATCGACGGGGTGACGGACACCACCGTGCTGCTGAGCTGGCTGTCGCCGCTCGACAACGGCGGGTTGACCGTCACAAGCTATAGCGTGCGGCATAGGGAGAAGGGCACGTCGAGCTGGACGCAAGCTAGCACCACTGATGAGACGAGGACGGTGTCGGGCCTGACCACCGGCGTGACCTACCAGTTCCAGGTGCGGGCGGTGAACAACTCGGGGAGTGGGGGCGCGGCCAACCCCGGCACCTGGTCGCCCGTATTGGAGGCGACCACCGGCGCCGTGCCGGACGCCCCCGCGCCGCCGACCTTCTCGGACGTCTCGCCGCGCGGGTTCACGGCGAACTGGGTCGAGCCCGATGACAACGGGCCGGCCATCGACAACTACGAGTACCAGGTGATGGTCCTCGTCCCGGGCCAACCGGACTTCCAGTTCGCCTTAACGCAGACCACGGCGACCACCGCGGCCGTCGCCTATCACAATTTGTCCGCCACCAACACGCATAACCTCGAGGTGCGGGTGCGGGCGCACAACGACGCGGGCTGGGGCGACTTCTCGCCGACGGCGCCGGTGGTCATCCCGGTCGTCCAGAAGCCCGCCGCCCCCGCGGCGCCGACGGTAACGCGGACCGCGGGCAGCGTGTCGACGAGCCTCGACGTGTCGTGGACCGCCCCTGCCGACGACGGCGGCCAGGACATCGACGACTACGACCTGAACTGGCGCACCGCTGCGGTCGACGGCGGGGAGCCGGGGCCGACCCAGAATCCCGGCCTCGGCAACGTCACGTCGAGGACCATCGCGAACCTCGCGCCGGGCACCGACTACGAGTTCCGGGTGCGCGCGGAGAACGACGCGGCGGGCAACGGCGCCTGGTCGGCGTGGGCGACGGGCACCACCGCGCCCGCCAGGCCGGCGGCGCCGACGGTGACGGCGGCGGGGGAGACGGTGCTCGAGGTGACGTGGGACGCGGTGACCGGCGCGGACCGCTACGACCTGCGCTGGCGCGCGGGCACCTCGGGGGGCTGGACGAACCCCTCGGGGAAGACGGCGAACGAGACGCACACCATCACGGGGCTGACGCTTAACACCGTCTACGAGGTCCAGATACGCGCGGAGAAGAGCCGCCCGGGCGACAACGCACAGAGCCCCTGGTCGCCCGCGGGCACGGGGTCGACCTTCGCCGTACCGCGCCCGTTGATCATCGGCATCGAGCTGGTCGAGCTGCCGGCGTCCGGCCGGTACGAGACCAGCGACCGCATCAAGGTGAACGTCCGGTTCGACCGGGCGATCGGGCCGGCCACGAGTTCGTCTACCCCGAACAGGGCGACAATGACGCCGAACCTGCGCATGACGGTCGGCGAGACCGAGCGCACGATCACGGATTGCTTCCGGATTTCCAACAACAACGCCCGGGACATCCTGCGCTGCCGCTATACCGTGCAGGAGGACGACCGGGACGACAACGGCGTGAGCTTCCCGGCGGACGCCCTGGAGCTGCCGGGCAGCGTCGCGCTGCACGCCCTGAACCACAGCGCGGTGGCAGCGGTGCTGACGTTCGGCGCGGTCCCCGACATCGCCGGCAGCAGGGTCAACTCCGGGGTCGTCTTCACGAGTGCCGATTCCTTCACGGTGAAGGAGAACCACCGGGGCGCGTTCGACGTGAGGGCGGAGCATATCGACGGCCACCGGATCACGGGCTACGCGCTCTCCGGCCCGGACGCGGGGCGCTTCCACAACGCCTTCGGGCGGCTGTCGTTCAAGGCGGCGCCGGACTTCGAGAACCCGCGCGATACGGACCGCGACAATGTCTATGACGTGACCGTGACCGCGACCAGCGGGACCGGGGCAAACAAGGAGGAAGCCTCGCAGGACATCACCGTTACGGTGACGAACGTGGACAAGCCCGGACAGGTGGCGCGAGCGCCGACGTTCACGCGGATGAACGGCACGATGCTGCGCATCGAGTGGCCGGCGCGGCCGAAGGCGGACGGGGGCGACTGGATCACGCGCTACGAGGCGCGCTACACGCCGCCGGGCACGGACGAGCTCCGCACGTCGGCCCGCTATTCGGTGAGGTGGATCGAGGTGCCGGCGCACCACCGGGACGAGAACCCGTTCGCGCTGTCGCTCATCCGGCTTCGGCCCGACACCGAGCACACCGTATGGGTGCGGGCGGTGAACAGCGAGGGCGCGGGTCCGTGGTCGGCGCCGGCGAAGGCGCGCACGGCGGCGACGCCGCTGGCGCCGGGCGGGCTGTCGATGGAGGCTGCGGGCGAGACGAGCCTGCGGGTTTCGTGGAGAGCGCCCAGGGACCAGGGTTCGCCGGTGCGGCGCTACGGGGTGCTGTGGGGCCTGGACGTGCCGGGCGGCTTCACCGAAAGAACCATGGTGGAGCGGAACGCGGGGACGCTGCCGACCGAGGTGACGCTGGAGAACCTCGAGCCCGGCACCCGCTACAAGGCACAGGTGCAGGCGGAGAACGGCAACGGCTGGGGGCCGTATTCATACACGGCAACGGGCTCGACCGGGGGTGAGCCCGCGGACGCGGCCGAACCGGACGAGCCGGTGACCGACACCGCGGCCGTTGGGCCGGCACTGACCGGCATCTCGCTGCCGCAGAACCCGGGCGCGGACGGCTGGTACCGGACCGGCGACCTGGTGCGGATCGACGTTGACTTCGACGGCGCCATCGGTCCGGCCACTGATTCGGACACTCCGAACAAAGCCACGGCGACGCCGAACCTGAGGATGATCCTCGGCGAAACCGAGCGCGAGGTGACGGACTGCTTCCGGCTGTGGCGGGGCGAGGCGTACAACGCGCTCAGGTGCCGTTACTGGGTGCAGGAGGGCGACCGCGACGCGGACGGGATCAGCTTCCCGGCGAACGCGCTCTCGGTGCCAGCCGGCGCCGCGCTCCACGCCAAGGACGATCCCTCGGCGCCGGCGGTGATCACCTTCGGCGCGGTCCCCGACATCGCCGAAGGCCGGGTGAACACCGCGAACCCGCCGGCGGTAACGGGCATCTCGCTGCCCCAGAACCCGGGTGCGGACGGCTGGTACGAGACCGGCGACCTGGTGCGGATTGACGTCGATTTCGACAGCGCCATCGGCCCGGACAGCAACGGGGACACCCCGAACAAGGCCACAACGACGCCGAACCTGCGGATGATTTTCGGCACAACCGAGCACACGACCACGGATTGCTTCCGCCTGTGGCGCAACGGCGCCTACAATGCCTTGCGCTGCCGTTACACCGTGCAGGCCGGTGACCGCGACATGGACGGGATCAGCTTCCCGGCGAACGCGCTGTCGCTGCCTTCCGGTGCCGAGTTGTACGCCAAGGGCGATCCCATGACCCCGGCGGTGCTCGCGTTCGGCGCGGTGTCCGACATCGCCGAAGGGAAGGTGAACGCCGGTTCCACGCTTTCGGTGGCGGACGCCGAGGTCAACGAGGCCGCGGGCGCAGAGCTCGTGTTCGCGGTGACGCTGAGCCCCGCGCGCCTGGAGGCGGCGACGGTGGACTACGCGACGTCGAACGACACGGCGCGGGCCGGCGAGGACTACAACGCCGCGAGCGGGACGCTCACGTTCGCGGCGGGCGAGACGGCGAAGACCGTGTCGGTGACGGTGCTAGACGACCTCCTCGACGAGGGGCGGGAGTATCTGACGCTGACGCTGTCGAACCCGTCGGCCGGGGTGGAACTGGAGGACGCGACCGCGCGCGGGACGATCGTGAACACGGACCCAATGCCGAACGCGTGGCTTTCGCGCTTCGGCCGGGCGGCGTCGTCGCACGCGGCGGAGGCGATCGCGGAGCGGCTGCGCGGGGGGACGCAAGTGTCGGAGACGCAGTTCGCGCTGGGCGGGCGGCGGCTCGACGGGCTGTTCGGGACGGAGGGCGCGGAAGGCGCGGAAAGCGCAGACGGAGACCGAGAAGGCGGTCCCGGCGGCGCGGCCGCCGCGTCCGGGGCCTTCACCCCGGCGGAGGAGCGGATGGCGCGGATGCGGCGCGAACTCCCGGCAGGGCGCGGCTTCGGGGCGGGCGCCGGAACCGGTTTCACCGGCGGCGGCTTCGGGGCAGGCGGTTCCGCTTCCGCCGCGGGAAGCGGTCCGCCGGCCGGTTCCACCTTCGCGGCTTCCGGCCGGGGCGGGGCTTCCGGCCGTGTGGCCGGCGGCGGTCCCGGCGCGGCGTGGGCCGCGCTGCTGTCCCGGCTGGACGGCGGCGGCACGCGCGCCGGCCGGGGCCTGGTCGAGGGCCTGCGGCTGGCGGACGGCCTGCGGGGGACCGACTGGCGCGAGCTGATCGCGAACGGTTCCTTCGACTACGCCGCCCCGGCGGCGGACGGGGCGGACGGCGCGCCGCGCTGGTCGGCCTGGGGCCGGGGGGCGCGGACGCGCTTCGACGGCACCGACGGCCCGCTGACGGTCGGCGGCGACGTGGTGACCGCCCTTGTGGGGGCGGACACACAGC
This sequence comes from Gammaproteobacteria bacterium, assembly GCA_009837725.1. Classification (GTDB taxonomy): domain Bacteria; phylum Pseudomonadota; class Gammaproteobacteria; order Pseudomonadales; family Azotimanducaceae; genus VXYL01. Next base: position 12,216 of record VXSY01000100.1, read on the forward strand.
GGGGCCGCTTCACGTTCGGCGCGACGCTCTCGCAAAGCTTCGGCGAGGGCCGCTACGCCGGGGCGGGCGACGGCGGCGCGGTCGAAAGCGCGCTGACGAGCGTCAATCCCTACGCCGCCTACGCGCCGAACGGGCGTGTCAGCGTCTGGGGTACGCTCGGCTACGGCGCGGGCCATGTCGTCCTCTACCCGGAGTCTTCCGGAGGCGCCGTCGAGACGCCGCTGACGAACGCGATGGCGGCGTTCGGCGGCCGGGCCGCGCTGAACCAGCGCGCCGGCGGCTTCGAACTGGCGGTGGTGTCGGACGCGCTGTTCACGGAAACGTCGTCGGAGGCGGCGGCGGGGCTGGCGGCGGGTTCGGGAAGCACGAGCCGGGTGCGGCTGGCGCTGGAGGGATCGGGCT
>VXSY01000230.1 GCA_009837725.1 Gammaproteobacteria bacterium
GTCGACAACCCAACACCGGCGATTCGCAACGCCAGTTCAGAGCTTCCCTAGCGCGAAAGTACCGCGATGCGCTCCTCATTGCGGCTCGTGGAGAGCAGCCGCAACCCCATCGCCACCGCGACGGCAGCAAGGCCCACAGAAAGGCCGATCCAGAAGCCATAGACGCCGAGCTCCGGGATTTCCCCCCAGCCATAGCCGAGCGCGAGGCCCACCGGGAACGCCAGCAGCCAGTAGCCGGCCACCGAATAGAGCATCGGCACGCGGGTGTCCTTGTAGCCCCTGAGCGACCCCGCCATGGTGGCTTGGGCGTCGTCGAAGATCTGATAGACGGCGATGAAGAGGATGAGCGTTGCCGCGACGCCGATGACGGCGGCGTCGTTGCTGTACACCAGCACCACCACATTGCGCGCCAGCACCAGCGCCACGCTGATGGTGACGGCATAGCCGATCGACAGCAGGAACGCGGTCCGCGCCACCCGGGCCGCACCGGCCAGGTCTCCGCCGCCGACATGGAAGCCGATGCGGATGCCGGCGGCGGAGCCGAGTGCCATCGGCGCCACGAAGGTGGCCCAGTTGATGTGGCCGGCGATGTTGTGTGCAGCCACGGGCACCACCCCCAAACCGCCGATGAGGATGCCCACGGCGGCATAGAGCCCCATGCTGACGAAGGACGACAAGCCAATGGGCACGCCGATCTTGAGGATGCGGCCGATATAGACCTCCTGCGCTCGTCCAGGCTCTGCGCCTTGCCAAAGGCCGGTCGCGCGGAATGGTCGCCGCCGCCACAGCAACACGATGGCACCAAGCTCGAACCACATGACGATGGCGGTGGCCCAGCCACAGCCTTCACCGCCGAGTTCGGGGGCACCGAAGCGGCCATAGATGAACGCATAGTTGAGAATCGCGTTAAGCGTCAGCGCCAGCGCGGCAATGACCATCGGCCCCACCGTGCGGCCAAGCCCTTCCGCCCCGTGCCGAAGCACCATGTAGATCATCACCGGCGGCAGGCCGAACGCGGCAGCCTTGAGATAGCGCTCGCCGACATCGGCGGTCACCGCGTCCACCCCTGCCGCGGCGAAGAGCACCCCACCGTTGACCACCGCCACCACAGCGAGGACGCTGCCCACGCCACCCACGATCAGCCCTTGGCGCACCACGCGGCCCGTCTCGGAGCCGCGTCCGGCACCCATCATCTGGGCGACCATCGGCGTCACCGACATGGTGCATCCGGCGAGCAGCATGAAGGTGGGCCAGAGCACATAGCCGCCAAGACCGACGCCGGCCTGATGCACCGCCGCATAGTGCCCCGCCATGGCGGTGTCGAGGAAGCCCATCGCCATGATGAAAAACTGCGTCAGGGCGATCGGCGCCCCCAAACGGAGCACGGCTCGCGCCTCTCGGGCGTGCGCAGTGCGGGATGAAGTCACTGGTCGTGGGCGTCTTTAGAAGCGAGTTCGAAGGGGCGACATTCTGCCTATGCGCGGCCGATCGGGCACGCGCTGCGCCCCTACGAACTGCGTCCTAAGGCGCAAAGCTCCTCGTATCGGCGATAATGCGCCGCCGCCAGCCTTGGGCCGCGTTGCGCCAGCGAGGCCACGGCGACAAGCAAGCAACACCAGCCCCTCGGGAGGACCCTCGTGGCGACAAGCGAATCCATTGCCATTCTCGGCGGCACCGGCGATCTCGGCACGGGCCTTGCCATCCGCTGGTCCCGCGCCGGTCACCGCATCATCATCGGCTCACGGACGCTGCCCAAGGCGCAGGCGGCGGTAGCCAGCCTGCACGAGATCAGCCCCGAGACCCCCGCCGATGCCCTTGAAAACGCCGACGCCGCCGCGGCTGGCGACATCGTGGTGCTCACGGTGCCGGCAGAACACCAGATTTCGACACTCGAAACGGTGCGCGAGAGCCTCGCCGGCAAGATCCTCATCGATGTGACCGTGCCGCTGGTTCCGCCTCGCGTGGGGACGGTGCAGTTGCCAGCGGAGGGCAGCGCCGGCAAGCGGGCACAGGATTATCTCGGTGACGAAGTGATGGTGGTTTCCGCCTTCCAGAACGTGGCCGCGCACCTGCTCAAGGAAGACGTGAAGATCGAGTGCGACGTGCTAGTGGCGGGCAACAAGCGCGCCGCCCGCGAGAAGGTGATCACCCTTGCCACCGAGGCCGGAATGCGGGGTTGGCACGCCGGCCCCATCGACAACGCCGCCGCCGCCGAGGCGCTGACGAGCATCCTCATCCAGATCAACCGACGCCACGAGATTTCCCACTCCGGAATTCAGATCGTCGGTCAGGCCGACCACTAGGGACCGCTTGCATCCGAAGAGACAGCCGCCATGACGTCTATCTCCATCGTGCCGGTGCGGGGGCTGCCGATGGTGCAGGCGGGGGATGACCTCGCCGCGCTGCTGCAAGGTGCCATCGCCGCCAGCGGCCTCGCACTCGAGGATGGCGACATCCTCGCCGTGGCGCAGAAGATCGTCTCCAAGGCGGAAGGCCGCCTCATTCGGCTGGCAGATGTCATCCCCACAGAAGCGGCAACGGAACTGGCCGAGAAGGTCGAGAAAGACCCGCGCCTCGTGCAACTCATCCTCGACGAATCCACGGAAGTCGTCCGCCACAAGCCCGGTGTGCTCATCGTCCGGCACCGGCTCGGGCTCGTCGGCGCCCACGCCGGCATCGATCAATCCAACATCGACCACGGCGAAGGCGAGGAGGAAGGTGCAGCGCTTTTGCTGCCGGAAGACCCCGATGCCTCCGCCGCTCGCCTGCGCGATGCCATGCGCGCTGCCAGCGGCGTCGACGTTGGCGTGCTCATCACCGACAGCGCGAACCGACCCTGGCGACTCGGCACCATCGGCGTAGCCATCGGCGCGGCGGGATTCAACGTGCTCGACGACCGCCGCGGCGGCAGCGACATCTTTGGTCGAGAGCTGAAGGTCACGCTGATCAACCGCGCCGACAGCATCGCCACCGCGGCGACGCTGGCGATGGGTGAGACGGACGAGCGCACCCCCGCCGCCATCGTCCGAGGATTCCCCATCGAGCGCAATCCCGGTCAGGTGGCTGCCGACATCAACCGGCCCTTGGAAGAGGACCTGTTTCGGTGAGCCGCGTCCGGCCCGTGCAGGCGCTAGGAGGCAGCGCCGCAAATGCGGCGCTGCCTTCGAGCCGTAGCTGCGAGCGAATGCGAGCACGAAGGCCAGCAGTTCGCGCAGCGAACGCCCGTAAGGGCGCGCCAACGCCGCCGTGACCATTCTCGCCCTCACCGGCGGCGTCGGCGGTGCCAAGCTCTGTCTTGGCCTCGCCCGGGTGCTCTCGCCGGAAGACGTGGTGTTCGTGGTCAACACCGGCGATGACTTCGAGCACCTTGGCTTCCACATCTCGCCCGACGTGGACACCCTCACCTACACGCTGGCCGATGCCGCCAACCCCGTTGCCGGCTGGGGCCGGCAGGGCGAGACCTGGCACTTCATGGAGGCACTCGAAGAGCTCGGCGGCGAAACCTGGTTCCGGCTCGGGGACAAGGACCTCGCCTTGCATGTGCGCCGGCGGGAGTTCCTCGCAGCCGGCCAATCCCTCACTGCGGCCACCGCGCACATCGCCCAAGGCCTCGGCGTTAGGCATCGAATCCTGCCGATGTCCGACGATCCGGTGCGTACCTTCGTACACACTCGGGATGGGCCTCTCGCCTTCCAGCACTACTTCGTTCGCGACCGCTGCGCCCCGGAGGTCACGGGCTTCGACTTCCACGGTGCCGCAAGCGCCAGCGTGAATCCGGCGATCCCGTTCGAACAGGTGACCGGTGTCGTCATCTGCCCGTCGAATCCCTTCGTGTCGGTGGACCCGGTGCTGGCCGTGCCCGGCATGGGCGAAGGAATCAGGCGTTCGGGGGCGCCGGTGGTGGCTGTTTCGCCCATCGTCGGCGGCGCGGCCATCAAGGGGCCCACGGCGAAGATGATGCAAGAGCTTGGCGTCCCGGCCACCACGGTGGAAGTGGCAAAGCACTACGCTCAGCGCACCGTGGGCGGTGCGCCGGGCACTGTCGGCGGTGCGCCGCTGGTCACCGGCTTCGTCATCGATGCGGTGGATACCGACGCAGAGGGAGAAGTGCAAGCGCTTGGCCTCGCGACAACCGTGGCGCAAACGGTGATGCGCTCTCTCGACGACCGCGTCGATCTCGCTCGCGTGGTGCTCGATTTCCTGGGCGCCGGCGCGGCAGCAAGCGGGCCTTGAGGCCCTAGCCGACGTGACGAGCAAAGCCGGCATCCCGCCACGCGGCAGTTCGCAAAGCAAACGGCGGGCACCGCAAGGGCATGCGGGCGTATGGGCGCTGCTGCCGTTCAAAGGCGCCGCCGGCGCCAAGAAGCGCCTCGCGCCGGCGCTCGACCCGACCGAGCGCGAAGGGCTCGTGCTGGCGATGGTACGGGACGTGCTCGACGCTCTGGTCGGCAGTCGCCTGCTCGCCGGCATCGTCATCGTCTCCCGGGCCCCGGTGGCGGCGCAGCTCGCCACCGAGTTTGGCGTCGAGGTGTTCGCCGACAGCGCGACGGATCTTTCCGGTGCGGTCGTCGAGGCCGGCGAATACGTGGCGCGAAGCCGCGGCGCCACCGGAACGTTGTTCGTTCCCGGCGACGTGCCGCTCGTGACGCCGGCCGAGATCGATACCGTGCTGCAGGGCCACACCACCGTGACGCTGGTCCCGGACGCAAACGACATCGGCACCAACGCCGCCGCCTGTTCGCCGCCCAACGCCTTCGAATACCTCTTCGACGGCAAAAGCTTCAAGCCCCATATCGCTTCCGCCCGCCGAGCGGGCCTGGAACCTCGCGTCGTCCGGCTGCCCGGCTTCGGCCTCGACGTGGACACCATCGACGAACTTCGTGCCGTAGCCGCCAGGGCCCGCGGCACGCGGACGGGGGACTACCTTCAGCGTAGCGGCATTGCTGAGCGGGTGGCCCGCCGCTCCGACTACCTTCCGTTGCAGTCGGCCAAGCGGGACTCCGGCATCGTCTCTGGCTCAGGGCAGGACGCGGAAGGCTCATCTCGCCTTTGAGGATCGCGACGGCGATGGCACGCACCGTGCATCGCATTTGGCTGCGCGAACGGCAAAGGACTGAAAACGGTTGTCCATACGCAATGGCCAAGGCTCGCCATTGCAGCGGAAAACCCGCGGGATTCATGCCAACCAAACCCAAACGCCACCAGCTTTTGCTGCGGCTACCCTTGGACTTGCACGGCCAAGTGGTGGAAGCGGCCCGTCGCTACGGACGCAGCACCAACTCCGAAATCGTTGCTCGCCTGGACCACTCCCTGCGCGGACTGACGCAGGATCAGTCCGCCGTCGAACCACCGCTCCTTCCCTACGTTGAGACGACCTTCCGCCGTGACCTCAGCGCACAGGAAACCCAGCTGCTGCTACGCTTCCGCCAACTCTCCCCTCGCCAACGCGAAGGCTTGATGGACCTGCTGACGCGGTAACGGCGCTGGGCAGTTCGGCTATGGTCCATTCTCCTCAGCGTCGGCAATCTCCGCTGCCCGCCGCTTCACCCATGCCTCACGTAGGTACACATGGGGTCGCCAGTGATCTCGGCGTCGAGGTGCAGGTTTTCCGAGCGCTGCCGGATCACCCACATCGCCGTCAGACCGGCTCTGGGCCGAAAGTCGATGTAGGTCTGTGGCATGGCGGCGAATCCCACCACCGTGCCGATGGCGTCGCGGACGTTGCTCGAACCCACGAACGGGATCATCAGGTAGGGGCCGGGTTCGACCCCCCACACGGCAAAGGTCTGGCCAAAGTCCTCCCGGTGGTGCGTCAGACCCATCTGTGCTGCCGGATCGAACAACCCGCCGATGCCGAGCGTGCTGTTGATGAGGAAGCGGGCGGTATCGGCCACCGCGAGACCTGGCCGGCCTTGCAGCAGTTGATTGATGGCCGTGCGTGGCTCGCGCAGGTTGTCGAGGAAATTGCCAATGCCGGCGCGGATGGGTGCCGGCACGATCTGCGCATAGCCGCTGGCCACAGGACGCACGACCCCCCGGTCGAAGGCACCGTTGACGAACAGGATGTTGCGGTTCAACGGCTCCAGCGGATCATCCGCGCTCGCCGCCGGCGTAGCGGGCGCCGCAAATGCCGCCAGCGCCACGAGAACGGTGCCGAACGCCCTGCCCATCGAAGCCACGCGCATCAACTCCACGCGTTCCAGTGCGTGATGTCAGCCACCGGCGGGCGGGTGGCGCGGCGGAAGTCGGTGCCGAGAGTCCACGCCACCGGCAACAGCGCCGTCTGCACCACGTCGTCCGGGATGCCAAGCAGTTCCGCCGCGTCCTTCTCGTGGCCGAGGTGCAATGTGGTGAGGCAAGACCCGAGACCGCGAGCACGCAACGCGAGTTGGAAACTCCACACCGCCGGGTAGATGGAAGCGAAATAGCCGCCGAGCGCGGTGACGCTGGCACCTTCGCCGGGACGCCCTTGCAGGCAAGGGATCACATGCACCGGCACCTCATGCAGGTGCTCCATCAAGTACAGCGCGGAGTCGAACACCCGCCCGGTCTGACCAGCGGCGGTCTTGCTCGCCGTGGTGAGGTAGGGCTCCGCCTGGCGGCGGTAGAGGTCGGCAAGGCCCTGGCGCTTGTCGGCATCGTCCACAACCACCCAGCGCCAGGTCTGGCTGTTGGAGCCGGTGGGTGCCTGCACCGCGAGTTCGAGGCATTCATTGATGACCTCGCGCGGCACGGGCCGGCTGAGGTCGAGGCGCTTGCGGACGGCGCGGGTGGTGGCGAGCAGTTCGTCGCAGACGGCGAGGTCGAGGCTCATCTTGGAATCTCCTTTGCTATGGTTGGGTTCGCCCACAAGCGGGGAGCTCGACAGGCGCGAGCAGGTGCGAATGTTTGAGGCGCGCAACAGTATGCATGGATGGCGCAGCGTCGTGGCGGTGGCGGCGGTGGTCGCCGGCTCGATGGCGCTGGCCGCGCAAGAAGAAGACGCCGCCAGCGGGGCGTCGGCACATCCACCAGTCGGTGAGACGGCGACCGTGCGTGCCAATCCCGATGACGTGGAACGCGTCGAGGTCACGGCACCCCAAACCGAGGCGCTCACCATCCTCGAGATGGAGGCCATCTACGACTCCCAGGAGCTTGGCAACAAACATTTCCGTCGGCGCAACTACGAGGAGGCGTTCCCGCACCTGCTCGCTACCGCCAAGCGGGGCTTCAAGACCTCCCAGGCGCGGCTCGGCTACATGTACCTGCACGCGCTCGGTGGCGTCGACTACGACCCCATCCAAGGCATCGGCTGGCTCGCGGTGGCGGCCGACCCAGAAACCGTGCCGTGGATCCGCCGCTACTTCAACAAGATCTGGAAAATCGTGCCGGAACGCTTCACCCAAGACCTCACCGCAGTCACCGAGGCCTACAAGAAACGCTACGGCCGCGGCGCCACCGGCGTCAGCTGCAACCGCAACCGCCGCGCGGGAACACACCAAGTGCAGTTGACCTGCCTCTTCAACGACGAGGCATTCCTGGAGAACGGCCTGGACCGCGAAGCCATGCGCGACCTCTGGCACGTCACCCCGGGGCCGAACTCGCACCCAGGCGTCGTCGGCCTCCAGTAAGGGAAGGAAGATGGCGCAACACCGGATGGACGGCCCTCGCCCCTACGACGGTTCAGGAACAGTCGGGCTTAGGCAACAAGGATGCGCGCCCTTGCGGGCGCGATGGAGGGCGGGACGCCCTCCCTCCAGAAGACGGCGCCAGGGCCTGTGCAAGTCAACATGAGACACGTCCCAGTTTTCGCTACCCGAAAACCGCGAGAGGCCAACGCATCCGTTCGCCTTTTCTCGGGGGGTTCTCTACGGCGCGGACTCCTAGTCCTCGCATTGCTCGGTGGCACCGCCTTGTGCGCGGGCGCCACAGAGGAACACGAAGCCATGGCGGCCCGCATCGAGGCGCAGATGCAGGCGCCCGATCGGCATCGGTTCGATGCGGCGCGCGACGACGCACGCAAGCCTGCGCTGACGTTCCGCTTTCTCGGTCTGAGGGAAGGCATGACGGCGCTGGACGTCGGTGCCTATGCCGGCTACACGACAGAGATGCTCGCCGCGGCGGTGGGGCCGACGGGCAAGGTCTATTCCCACAACCGTGAACGCGTTCTAACCCACTTCGCGGACGGCTACTACCAGCGCACCATGGACGAGCGTCTGGCGAATGGTCGCCTGCCCAACGTCGTGCTGCACCTGCGCGAGTACGACGCCATGGGCCTAGAGGGTACGGTGGACCTCGCCTTTCTCGGCAACCTGCTGCACGACTTCTACCACCGCGACGGACGCGAGCTTGCCTTGGCTTTCCTGAGGAGCATCCATGCGGCGCTGAAGCCCGGCGGCGTGCTTGGCGTCGCCGATCATGTGGGGGTGCCCGGAGCGAACAACAAGCGACTCCATCGCCTGGACCCCCGCATCGCGCGCGCGCTCATTGAGGAAGCAGGCTTCGTCATCGAAGCCGAGAGCGACCTGTATGCGAACCCCGAGGACGACCACAGCCTGCTGGTTTACAACGACGCCATCTACCTCCGTACGGACCGGTTCCTGCTCCGCGCCAGAAAGCCCTTCTGATTGAGCCCGCATTGCGCGGCGCCAGCGCGTGACAAGGCGGGCCTTTGGAGGGAAGGCATCCTGCCTTCCATGCGCGCCCTCTGGCGCGCTGACGGCGACCTGCAACATGAAAGCGCCTATCGGCGCTTAGGGAAGGCAGGATGCCTTCCCTCCAAAGGCCCGCCCATGCCGCAAGTCCGACAGGTAGTTAGCGCGAAGGCCCTCAAAACAAGACCATCTGGCGGTCGTCGCCGACGGTGCGTTCGAAGTCGAGGCCCAAGGCGGCGAGCACCGGTTCGGCGACGGGGCGGAGTTGTTTCTGGAGGTAGTGTTCGCGGTCCGGCTCGTGTTCTAGCGCATCCAAGGGTTCGGGGCCAGCGGTGGTGATGACGTAGGCGACGACGCGGCTCGACTCCTTCGACTTGCGCGCGGCCACCACGTGGGGCGGGGTGTTGGCGGTGTAGTCGGTGACGCGCTTGCGCAGGCCCTTGCGATATGTGAGGGCGTGGTCGAGTTCGCCGCGGCGCAGGCGCGCGGCGGTTTCCGCGAGATACGCGTCCACCGGCTGTTCGGCGAAGAGGCGGGCGAACAGGCCCCGCTGCACATCCTTCGCAAGCTCCGTCCAATCTCGGCGCACCACCTCCATGCCGACGAACTCCACCTCCGCCTTCTCGTCCACGAGTCCGGCATAGCGCTTGCGGGCACCGCTCGAGCCGCCGCGCATGGTGGGCAGGAAGAGCTTCACGTAGAGCTTCTCGAACTCCATCGTCAGGCGGCTTTGCACACGCCACTCGGCGCGCACATGCTCGGCCAGGGATTCGTTTAGTTCCGCCGCCAGCCTAGGACCGAGTTCCCGCGCCTCATCCGTTCCAAGGCCGGAACGCACGAACACGCTGTCGGTATCGCCATAGAGCACCTCGTAGCCGCGCTCTTCAAACCACGCCTGCGACCACAGCAGGAAGCGTCGCCCGGTGCCGGTGATGGCATTGGCGATGGCGACGTTGTGGAAGCGGCAGCCGGAGGTGCCGAGCACGCCGTAGAAGGAGTTCATCAGGATCTTGATGGCCTGCGAGGCCACCGCATCGCCGGTCGCCTTGGCCGCCTCGCGCTGCGGAAACAGGCCATCGAGCATCGTCGGCAAGATGGCTTTCTCGCGCCGGAACGCGGCATCGCCAGCGAGACGAATGACGTCATCGCCTCCGGCGCCGTCGGCAACATAGCCGAGTGGATCGATGTTGAAGGTGCGGATCACGCTCGGGTAGAGGCTTTTGAAGTCGAACACCCAGACGTTTTCGTGCAGGCCGGTGATGGGTTCGAGGACGTGACCGCCGGCCTGCGCCCGGGCCGATGCCGCACCGTCCACGGAATGCACGCTCGGCGCAACGATGCCCTTCTTGTAGAGCGCCGAGAGATAGAGAAAGTCGAACGAGGCGATGCTGGCGGCCACGCGGTCCGGCGTCATGCCGGTGAGGCGGCTGCGGGCGATGGCGAGATTGACGAGATCGAGCTTGGCGACGATGTCGAACGCAAGCCGAGCGTCGGTGCGGGCATAGCGGGCGAAGGTGGGCAGGTCTTCCCGATAGCGCGCCTCGATGTCACCGGCGCGGTTCGACATCGCCTCTTTGCGGGATGCCTCGTCGTCTTCCGGCAAGCCGTCAGCCAAGGTCACCTTGCCTTCGCCGAGCACTTCGCTCGCCACCGAGTCGAGGGAGTAGTCATCGAAGCGCAGGAACGCGCCTCGGACGAGGTCCATGCCGTCGAGCACCAGGCGCCCCGGCACGCTGGCCTGACCGCTGCCGAAATAGCCCTCGGCGGCGCGCAGGCGCAAGCGACCGGCATCGCGGCCAAACTCGAACGGGTGACGCACGCGGGCGGCGATGCGGGCCAAGACGCCGAGGTCGAAGTCGATGACGTTCCAGCCGGTGAGGATGTCGGGGTCCACCTCGAGCACGCGGGCGCAGAAGGCGTCGATGGCGGCGCGTTCGTTGGCGACGCCGATCGCCCTTTCGGGCATGGGGCGGCCGGCGGCATCGACGATCCACACCTCGTCGACGCCCGCGCCAGATAGCGCGATGGCATAGAGGCGCTTTGCCGTGGGGTCGGTCTCGATGTCGAAGGAGAGCACGGAAGGCGTGATGGTCACGTCTGCCGGCGTGAGTTCCGGGTCGTCGAAGATGCGCGTGAGGCAGCCACCGGCAATCGCCGGCCCGCGAATCTCGCAGCCGCCGCGGATGTCGCGATCGATCAAGTAGCGCACGGCGAAGCGTACATCCGCCTCGAACGTACCGATGCCGGCCGCGTGCAGGCGGTCGCGCAACGGCGGCGCATCCTGCGGGATGCGGACATCCACCCGCACCGCTTCCTCGCCACGGAACGTGCGTCGGCCCTCGCCCGACGCGGTTCTCGCACCGAGCGCCTCGGCGTTCGCGGCGTCGGCGGCGCGGATGTGGAAGTGTGGGGTCTGGCGGCTGTCCCGCACCAGAAACGTGCCGCCCGACTCGAGCACGCCATAGAGATGCACAACGGGCACGCCGCCCCGGATGCGGTAGCTGGCCTGCAGGATGAAACCGCGCTCTACCGTTTCACTACCCATGTCCCCACCGCCCTATCCGCTTGCGGCATGGAGTCTCCTGGCTTGTTCTCGCCCGTGCCTTGGGCATCGAGAGGCTTCGGTTTGGCCCCACACGGGCGACCACAAGGGGTCGCCCCTACGAAGGCACGCCTCTCGCCTTCCCCGACGTTAGCGCCACATGTTCGTGCCGCCGCAAACCGTCAACGCCTGCCCGGTCATGAACGCGCTCGCATCCGAGGCCAGATATACGGCGATGCCCTTGAAGTCGTCCGACTCGCCGAGCCGCCTAAGCGGCGTGTTCGTCTCGGCGTTCGCCTTGGCCTCCGGATTGTCCCAGAGGGCTCGGGCAAAGTCGGTCTTGATGAGGCCCGGACAGATGGCGTTGACGCGCACGCCTTGCGGACCGTACTCCAGCGCCAGGTTGCGCACGAGAGCGATGTCGGCGAGCTTGGAGATGCTGTAGGTGCCGAGGGTGAGCGAGCCGGCAAAGGCGCCCGTGCTCGAGGTGATCATCATCGAGCCGCGCCCCTTGGCCACCATGTCCGGCGCCACCATTTGGCAAAGCCAGTGATTCGACTTGACGTTGGAGCTCATGATCTTGTCGAAGGCGGAGTCCGGGATTTCGGACATCGGGCCATAGAACGGATTGACACCGGCATTGGCGATAAGGATGTCGATAGGCCCGGCCCTCTCTCGCGTCTCGGCAACGAGCGCTTCGAGTTGCTCCTTGTAGCCGATGTTGCAGGCGATGGGGATGGCCGTGCCCCCGCCCTTGGCGTTGATCTGCTCGCAGGCCGCCTCGCACTGATCGAGCTTGCGGCTCGAGACGACGACAGTGGCGCCATGCTCGGCAAGCCCTTCGGCCATGGAAAGTCCCATGCCCTTGGAGGCACCGGTGAGAAGGGCAACACGCCCGGTGAGGTCAAAAAGGTCGGTGGCTACGGTCACGCTCGCTCCGCTTGCTGATGGATTGCGACGCAAGCCTAGGAGCTTGCGCCGCAGAAAGCCACTTAAGTGGCTTTCTGCGGCGCGAGGTCATAGGGAGGTGGGGGCTGGGGCCAGACGCCGAGCGTAGCAAGGGGTTTGGCGGCGCTAAGGAGGCTGCGCCGTGGGAAACGGCGCTGGCTCCTAGCCGTAGCTGCGAGCGCATGCGAGCACGAAGGCCAG
>VXSY01000059.1 GCA_009837725.1 Gammaproteobacteria bacterium
CTCGGGTCCCAAGGACGTCGCGGTGCCGGCAACCACAGCATCCGTTTCGGACAAGCTCTCTGGTGCCGCGGCGTCGAAGGAGGTCGCCTCCACGACGCCGAATCCGCCGTCGATCAGGAACCGGCACAACTGACGGCGATGCTCGGCGTCGCCCTCGACCACCAGGATCCGGTTCATCTGCACATCATAGCAGCCCGTCGCACTTCGCCGTCTCGGCGAAGTGCGATGGGGTGATATGACGGCTTGGGCTGGGGCAAGAAGCGTTGTCCGAAGGCAACGGTTCTTGTGGCGATAGCAGCCCGTCGGACTTCGCCGTCTCGGCCAGGTCCGACGGGGCGATATGACGGCTTGGGCTGGGGCAAGAAGCGTTGTCCGAAGGCAACGGTTCTTGTGGCGATAGCAGCCCGTCGGACTTCGCCGTCTCGGCCAGGTCCGACGGGGCGATAGGACGGCTTGGGCTGGGCAAGAAGCGTTGTCCGAAGGCAACGGTTCTTGTGGCGATAGCAGTTCGCGCCGGCGAACTGCCGACGCGCTCGTAGAGCGCACCAGCAGGCAAGGCACTCATGCTCGGAAGCGCAGGCATCTGCCTCCATCCCATCGTCTCGCTGGCTCGAGGCGCCCAACGCGCTCTTGCGGCATTTGTCCTATGATGGCGCCGCCTTCAGCGGCGGCGCCCTTGCAGCGCCTGCCATTTCGTCGCGTCGCCACATGCAACAAAGGGTTTGGGATGACCATCGTCGTCTATCCGGGAAGCTTCAATCCCATCACCAACGGCCACCGCGACATCGTCGAGCGCGCCTTGCGCCTGTTCGATCGCGTGGTCGTCGCCATCGGCACTTCCGCCGACAAGGACCCGGCCTCGTTCCTGTCGGGCCGCATTTCGCTGTGCCGGCAGGCGCTTGCGGAGTTCGGCGACCGGGTGGAGGTGGAGGGGTTCAACAACCTCTTGGTGGATTACGTGCGCTCGAAGGGGACGCGCTTCGTCGTGCGGGGGCTGCGCACCATGTCGGACTTCGACTACGAGTTCCAGATGATCGAGATGAACCAGACCCTCGACAGCGACATGGAGTACGTGCTGCTGCCCACCTCGCGGCAGTGGTCGTTCCTGTCATCGACCCGCGTGCGAGAAATCGCAGGGCTCGGCGGCGACATCTCCGAGTTCGTCCATCCGGCGGTGGTGGAGCACTTCAGCAAGCTCTAGATTCCTTGCGCGGAGCCGAGGTTCACGGTCTCCCCTGCAGCCCTGTCGGACTTGGCGGGGACCTTCGGAGGGAGGGCGTCCCGCCCTCCAAGCGTGCCGGAGGCACGCACGCAGCGGAGCCGGCCAAGGCCACCGCAACATGCGTACCAGACAATGCCAACAAAGCGCCCGCCCCAAACGACGCCACCAACGCGAGGAATCCTGTCGGACATAGCCCGGGCGCGATGGCAGGCGGGACGCCCTGCCTCCAGGTCCGCAGGTCCCCTTGATGCGCCGCACCAAGGGCCGAATCAAAGCAACGCCGCCCCCGCGTGCCGTCGTTCCAAGCCCAGCAAGAACCGTTTCGTCGCCAGCCCACCGCCGAAGCCCGTTAGGGACCCGTCGCTGCCGATGGCGCTGTGGCAGGGGATGACGATCGGCAGGGGGTTGCGGCCGTTGGCGGCGCCCACGGCACGGCTCGCCCGCGGCCGCCCGACAGCCTTTGCCAGCTCGCCATAGCTTCTCGTTTCGCCATACGGAATCTGCTGCAGCGCCGCCAGCACCTCGCGCTGGAACGGCGTTCCGGTGGGTGCCAGCGGCAGATCGAACGTGCGGCGCTTGCCGGCGAAGTAATCCTCGAGCTGCCGCGTCGTATCGGCGAAGGGTGCAGGATTGGGTTCCCAGCCGGCATCGGGCACAACGGCGCCGCGTCCAGAAGGGAAACCGATGGTGTGCAGCGCATCTTCGTCGCCGGCGAGCAACAGTTCACCGACGGGACTCGCTAGCATGGTGTAAAACATCGACTCGTTCCTCGCTATGCACGAGCCGGATGAACCGACACGCGCCATGAAAGATGCCGTTTCTCGAGCCGCCGCCAACGCGCCAGCGCCCAGCTTGGCCCGAGGCCCTGTGGCCCTCGAACCGGTGACGGTGGCGAAGCCCTGGGGCACGGAAACATGGTACAGCGGCATCGAGCGACGCGGCGAGAGTCGCGTTCGCCTTGGAGAGAAAACCGAGCCCCTCTCGAGCTTCCTCGCCCGACACGGTCGCTCCAAGCCTCCGCTGCTGCTGAAGCGCCTAGTTCCTCGGTCCGGGCACTTGTACCTGGAGGTGCATCGCACGAAGCACGAGGTCTATGTGGTGGACCGCGTGGACCCGGCGGTGTGGTCCGACGGCTGTGGCGAAGTGCTCTGCGGCGTGGATGCCACCGTACGAGCCGAACTCGGAGACGAAGCCTTGCGCCGAGCCATCCTCAACGCCGCCTCGGCCGCGGAACGTCGCGCGGCGTCGGTTGCCGCCGTCGATGGGTTCATGGCCCGCCATCGCTTGGCCGTGGGCGACAGCGTCGAGGTAATGCCCGGGGTGCCGCATTCGCTTCGCCAGGGCGTGGAAGTGATCGAGTTCCAAACGCCGGTGTACGAACGCCTCATCCTTGCCGCAAGCCAACCGGTGCAAACCCAAAACCACTGGGACTCTGCCGCCGCCACCGACGCCATGCACCTTGCGCCGCAGCCACCGCCGCGCCCAACCAACACGGAACCGCGGCAAACTCTGGCAACCGCGCACACCTTCGAGGTGACGCGCCACATCGTCGCCAAGGGTGCGACGTTGCCCTTGCCGGCATGGTGCGTAGGCTGGACCGCACGCGGCGAGCTACGCGCGCCGAATACCACGTTCACGGCCCGCCAAGCCTTCCTTGCGCCAAGGCCGGCGACGCTCGTGGCCGTCGAGACGAGCGAAGTCCTGACCGCCCGCGAAACGGCATAGGCCCTGGGCCCTCGAAACCGTCAATGCGCCTCGAAGCGGAGTCAGTACCAAACGTGCCGGTCGGGTGGCGCGGTCCCACACGCCTTTCGGAGCGAGGGCCTTTCACGCGCCTCCCGCCGAAGGCGAAGCAACCAAGGGCCCGAAGACGCGACCAGCCCTCACCCGCGGGACGCGCGTGATAAGGTGCCGTGCTTTCCCCGCAAGCGGCAGCCGGATGGCCGAGAGCGAACTCATCGTCGAGCAGATCCAGATCGGCCCCATGGCTAACTTCACCTACATCATCGGGTCGCGGTCGACGCGCGAGGTGGCGGTGGTGGACCCCGCTTGGGACATCGACGGCCTCCTCGCGCACATCGACGAGCAGGATTACACCCTCACGGCAGCCCTCGCCACGCACTATCACCCGGACCACATCGGCGGCGGCATGGGTGGGCGCAGCATCGCCGGCATCGTCGAACTGCTCGAAAAGCGTCCCGTGAAGGTCTATACGCACCGCTCCGAGGCCGAGGGCGTGAAGAAGGTCACCGGCGTTTCCGAAACCGACCTTGCCCGCGTCGATTCCGGCGATCGCCTCGCCATCGGTGCGGTGGAGGTGGAGTTCCTGCACACGCCCGGCCACACCCCCGGCTCGCAGTGCTTCCGGATCCGCAAAACCCTCGTCTCCGGCGACACCCTGTTCATCGACGGCTGCGGCCGGGTGGACCTGCCCGGCTCCGATTCCGAACAGATGTATCACAGCCTGCAGAAGCTCAAGGCGCTGCCGGACGACACGCTGCTCCTGCCCGGCCACAACTACAGCGCCGTCCCCAACGCCACCATGGGCCAAGCCAAGGAACACAACGCCTACCTCGCCGTGAAAGACCTGCCCACCTGGCGCCAGATCATGGGCTAGGAGGCCCCAACCGCAGCTGAGCGAAAGCGAGCACGTAGGGCGCCAGCAGTTCGCGCAGCCCAACTGCAACCCGCCCCCGAACAGGCGCGCAGCAACAGACCAAGAGAGGACACCGACAATGACCAACGCCGCATCCAGCCACGCCGTCTCCCCCGCCGACGGCCCCATCGCCGTCACCGGCGCGAGCGGTTACATCGGCTCCTGGATCGTCCGGGACTGTGCCGAGCAGGGCTACACCGTGCGCGCCTGCGTGCGCGACCCCGCCAACGCCGCCAAGGTGGATCACCTCCTCGCCCTCAACAGCGAAGGCTTGCGTGGTCACGTGGAGCTGCACGCCGGCGACCTCTTCGAGCGCGGCAGCTACGACGCCGCCTTCGACGGCTGCGGCGCCGTAATCCACGCCGGCGCCGCCGTCGGCTACAACCGCGAGACGCCGCAGGAAGTCTATGACGGCTGCTTCACCGAGGTGGAGCACGTGCTCGAATCCGCCCGCAAGGGCGGCATGAAGCGCTTCGTCTTCACGAGTTCCTTCGCCGCCGTGGGGCATCCGCGCCCGGAAGGCTATGTCTTCACCGAGAAGGACTGGTGCGGCGACAACATCGAGGGCTATCGCGGTCGCTGGACGGAAGAGCAAATCCCGAAGAATCGCGACATCGCCTATGCCATGGCCAAGGCCAACGCGGAACGCATGATGTATGCCGTGGCGGAAGACGACGGCTCCTTCGACGCCATGGCCATCCTCCCGCTGCACGTCATCGGCCCGCTCATGTGCGCCAACCACGACCAGGGCTGGAGCTGGCAGAACTGCATCCGCTACATGATGGCCGGCAAGCCCTACAAGAAATCCCGCGGCGGCCGGATGCTGTGGAACAACGTCGACGTGCGCGATACGGCCCGCGCCCACCGCCTCTGTGCCGAAAGCACGGTGGCCAAGAACGGCTCCCGCTACATCCTTTCCGCCACCGACCGCACCGGCGAACTCTACACGTGGCAGATGCAGGCCCGCCTGAAGGAGCTCTATCCCCACGCCGCCGAAATCGGCGGCGAAGAGATGGAAGGCGACGTCCCCGCCGAGCACACCTACGAATCCCCCCGCTCCTACTGCCTGCTGGCGAAAGAGGAGCTGGGCCTCGAAACCTACTCCATCGACGACACTTTGCGCGCCACAGTCGATTCGTACTACGCCCTGGGCCTCCTGCCGGTTTGACCTCTCAAAGGCGCGTTGCGCGGCCCCCCCATCGCTCCCGCCGACGGCGCACGCTCAAGCGCGAGGAGGAACCAACAATGATGGCACTGGCAAGAATGGGTATCGAGTACCCCCGCAGGCTACGCGCGGAAGGCCGCGCAGAGGGTCGCGCAGAAGGTCGCGCGGAGAGTCTTGTGCAGCAGCGCGCGCTCCTGATCCGCGTGGTGACCCGGAAGTTCGATGCGGAATCGGCCGAGAGCTTGGAACCATTGCTGGCAGCCGTGGACGATGCGGCGCGCTTGGCGGAAGTGGCCGACTGGATCATCGACTGCGACACCGCCGGCGACCTGCTGGCGCGGGTCTCGCAAGCAGGAAACGGTCGCTGAGACGCGCTTACGAACCCCCGCCCCTGTGGCCCCTTCAATGGAGGACGTTGACGAGGCGAAAGGCGCTAAGGGACGCGGCGAGAGCTTTGCGGAAGGAGTTTCTGCCCTCGGACGCCGATAGGCGCAACCACACGACCCACCCGGCAGGCTGACGTTGGTTGAGGCAGGAAACAGCCCCCCGCCGAGCCTACGCGCTCCCCGCTACAGCCCGTAACGCCCGCCAGTCACGCCAGATATCCAGCATCGACTCCACCCGATGCTCGTCCAAACCACGCACTGCCAGCCGAAAGAAGCACATGTAGCGAACATCCCCGGACAGGTTGGGCGACGCCGTGTGCGCCACCTGATAGTGCGCTAGCACGATGTCGCCAGCCTTGCCAATCACTGGCACGGGCCTCGGCAACCGCACCCCAATCTCTCCCACCGAACCGCCCTGCAGCGAATTCACGCCATGCTTGCGAAAGTAGCGCTCCATCCGTCGATGCGTCCCCGGCCAAACCGTGAAGTTGCCTCCAAACGGCGCCGGCACGTCACTCAGCATCACGCCAAGCAGCAACGTGAAGTTCCGCACCACCCCATCGTCCGGCACGCCGTTCTCCGGCGTGTGGTAGCCATCGATGTGCGGTCCATCGAGCTTGCGGGGCGTTCCCTCCGGGCGCGGAAACCTGAGCGCAATCTGGCACCGAGCCGGCTTCACCACCCGCCGCTCACCCACCAAGGCACGAACATGCGCCCAAACCTCTGGCGCAGTCGCCAGTCGCACCAGCCGAGGATCCTCCCGCAACTCCATGCAAAAGGACTGTGCACTGAACCGAACCATGTCGTCCCGATCCATCCCCAACCCAACGGAATGGTTGATCGCCCGCCGCGCCCGCTCGACCAGACGCGCCGGAACCGCACCGGGCACATGAAGAAACCCGTCCCGCACGAAGTCGCGCTTCTGCTGTTCGGTCAACGGCACCAATCATCCTCCGCAGTTCGGAAAAGCGCGAACGATAGCAGCCTGTCGGACTTGTGATGGGCGGGCCTTCGGAGGGAAGGCATCCTGCCTTCCCTGGCGCCGATAGGCGCCTTCTCACTGCAGGTCTCGGTCAGCGCGCCAGAAGGCGCGCAGGGAAGGCAAAATGCCTTCCCTCCAACGGCGCGCCTCGTTCACGCGCTTGCAGTCTGTCGGACTTGGCGGCGATGCACCAGGCTGCCGGACAGGGCGACGCATGCGTCGCCCCTACAGGAAGGTGTCGGTCATGTCCCGGGCCGTAGGGGCGACGCATGCGTCGCCCTTCTTCGGGTGGCCTTCCTCATGCGCTAAGCGCAACGCCACCGACCGGTGGCACGCACAAAGCGTCGATTTCGCACAAGCCTTGACGGCGCTCTCCTACATACGCCGCTCGAACACCGTGGCACGGTGCGGCACCCGAACTCAGCAGAGCCCACGCCGTGCCACCAGCGTCCAGCCGCGCCATCGACGCTGGCCCGCGCCTCGCGAGGACCAGCAGTTCGCCCATCGAACCGCCACCGCGCCCGCGAGCGCCAGCCTATGCTACGGTCCGGGCATCCGGTCGGCCCTGCGCCCAAGGAGAAGGCCATGCCAACCGCCCCACCCCCCGATGCCGCCAGCAAGCTCCGCTGGCACGCCGCGCCGCCGCGCCCGGCGCCGGTCGAGTATCCGGAGTCGGACGGTAAGCCGATGGCCGAGACCGATATCCACCGGCGCGTCATCATCGACGTCGCGACCATGCTTTCGACCCGCTACCGTGGCCGCGAGGACATGTTCGTGGGCGGCGACTTGATGATGTACTACGAGGAGGGTGCCCCAAACCTCTCGGTCTCGCCGGACATATTCGTGGCCTTCGGCCCGCCCCGCGAGCCGTCCCGTCGCGTCTGGAAAACCTGGGAGGAAGGCAAGCTCGCCGATTTCGTGCTGGAGGTGACCTCAAAGGGCACCCGCCGCAAGGACGAGGAAAAGCGCCGGCTCTTCGAACGCCTAGGCGTGGCCGAGTATTGGCAGCACGATCCGACGGGCGAATACATGCCGGCGATCCTGAAGGGCCAGCGACTGAACGCAGCCGGCACCTACGAGCCCATTCCCTTCACCACCAAGCCCGACGGAACACTCTCCGGCGAGTCCAGGGTCCTCTCTCTCGACCTCTGCCTCGACGAAGGCCGCCTGCGTCTTTTCGACCTGGTCACGAACGAGTTTCTCGCGACGAACGAGGAGAAGGACGACCTTCTCGCCAAAGAACGCGAACTCTCGGCGCAGCAAGCCCGCGAGATCGAAGAACTCAAGCGCCGCCTCGCGGCCCGCTGACGCCAGCAAAGACGAGACAAGCATCCCCTTGGCCGTAGTGGCGTCGCTACATCGTGCACCCACGTCAAGCGCGAACTGCGTTAACGGCGTGCGGCAAGGAAAGCGCTGTAACGCTGGTCGAGGTAGTCTCGGTTCGGGTGCGCGGTCGGATCCGCTGGAACGACCAGATGCGTGCCGTTCAACCCCTGCAATGCGGCGAGAAGCGGGCCGTCGCGTTCAGCGATCACATGGTCAGCTACGTGGACCCGAAGATCTGGGTCCACACCGATCAAATACGCATCGAACGCGGCGTGGTGCAGTGTGGACATGCAGATGCCGTTGTTGACGGATGGGGGTCCGTCCTCTGCGTCAGGAACGATGTGGGCACCTACCAAAAGGGATCTAAGGGGGAGCCGACTCAAGGCACAGCGATAGTCGTATGCCGCCTTGGTGCGACTGCTGAACCAAGCCTGATGGTTGCGTCTGCGCACCAGAGCGAGCGAATAGGAAGCATCACGTACCTCATTGGCAGACGGCAAGGCGGCTTCGGCTGAACTGATGTCTGGCTGCGCTGTGTCGGCCGCCGCTAGCAGCACGCGGCCCTCGACTTCCTGATACTGCTCGACCCAGACGGGCCAGATGGGTTCGTATACACCGGCCTCAACGCCGCGGAAGTAGATCAGAGGTGCGCGCCGGTCCTTGGCATGTCTCAAGAACTCGTTGGCAGGTTTATCGCGTCCCGCCTCCAAATCGTACGAGAAAAGACCCGTTGAGCGATCGAACCCAGTCTCTTGGTCGCGATAGGTCGTCGAGCGCCCGCCCCGCGGCACCACAGTCTTCACGCTGAGCGCAGCTGTCATGCGCTTGGGCTTGAAAATCCCGAGAGCGCGGCTGGCGAAGAAAACCCTCTCGCCGTGGCACTCGAATCCCGCTTGGATCGTGGACCACGGTAGTCGGCTGCCGTGCGCGAGGGTCAGCTGTTCCAAGGCCTCAAAGGCTTGGGCTCGAACGGACCAGTCTGGGTCACCGTTCAAGAGTGAAGCCCCATGTGTGAGACGCCACCTTCGGCTCGACTGGCAGCGGGACGCTTCGCCTTGATCCACCAATCCGCGACCCACCGGCGAAGTAGGCGTGGAGTCTCATCCCGACCGTCCGTTGAATCTCTCGCGTATTCGCGTGCTGTTGCGGTGCTCTTCGAACAGCGCCACCACATGCCCGCCGCGCATGTCTTGCGGCCTCGGTTGGATTCCAAGACACTGGTGCTGGCGGACCGGGTAATCGTTGAAGGCCATCAAGTCGGACTCCACTCCTGCCAGCGATTCTCCGATGTTCAGTGCGTCTCCTTCGGGATCATCGCTTCCCGCCTCTGCCAGTGCTCGCCTCAACGCTCCGACTGCACAGTAATGGCTAGCGCGTTGACTAAGGGCATCGACGCTGTTGCCCCTGAGGTCTCGAGCCAAAGCGGAATGTGTCCACCCGCGCTTGATGAGATCGGCAGCTCGATCAATGACGGTGCTCAGCGGCACCTTGAGGCGGTCGCTTCTCGACCTGCTCGACGCCGGGGGCTCAAAGTCGTTCGAAAAATCGAAGCCCAAGGCCACGGCCTGGGCGGAGTCGGCAGCGCTACTTCTGTCGTCAAGCATGATCCGCAAGCCCCACCAAGGACAAGCGCAGAGTACCACTGCATGGCGAGGGGAGGGGCCAAAGAAATGACAGATGTTCGCTGTAGCAGGGAACGAGGTGTCGGAGCGCTAAAACTGTTGCAGACCGGAGCGACTCTACGCGTTCAACCACCGAAGCGATTCCGCAAAAATCGCTCCCCCATGCGCCGCGCTGTGGCCCCCTTCTCCGAATTCGAACCTGTAGTCGTAGCCGGCGTACTTCAGAGCCGCGGCCATCATCTTGTTGGCCAGCGGCCAGTTGCCGACGATGATGTTGGCGTCGCGTTTGCCGCTGGTCAGGAAGACGCGGATGGGTTTGCGGGGGGTGGTTTTGACGAGATAGGGGTAGTTGTGGCCGCCGCGAAGGTTGACGAAGGAGCCGCAGTGGCTGAGGACGCGGGCGAAGGCGTTGGGGTCGTGCCAGGCGGCGTTGAAGGCGCAGATGCCGCCGCTGGAGATGCCGACGATGGTGCGGTGGGTTGGGTCTTTCGAGAACGCCCGGCCGATCTCCTGTTCAGCGAAGGGGAGTAGTTCGGTGGTGAGGAAGCGGACGTAGGTGTCGGTGAGGCTGTCGTATTCGAAGCTGCGCTGGCCGGTGACGATGGCGTCGCCGTCGGGTGGTGCGCCGGGGTTGACGAAGACTCCCACGGTCGGGGGAATGTCGCCCGCGTGGATGAGGGAGTCGAGCACGGCGGGGGCGCGCACGGGGCCGGTTTCGTCCGCGTAGGCGGCGCCGTCGTTGAACACCATCACCGCGGGATCGACGGTGCTTGCGGCGAGCTGCTTGGGAACGTGGATTAGGACGTCGCGGACGGTGCCGGAGTAGATGTCGCTCCGGCTCCAGCCGGGGAACCTGCGCATGTCGCCGCGCGGCACGTCGGGTGCGGGATAGGCTTCCGGGCAGGGGTTGTATTGCGCGTCTTCCGGCGGGTTGAGCGCGTCCATGATCTCCATGTTGCTGCGACCGTTGATCGTGGCGTCGAACGGCAGGTCGAAGCGCTTGTCGAGGCCAAGGCGGCGGTAGTTCTCGATCTCCATTGCGCCGGCGGCGCCGGCAAGGAGGCCGCCGGTGGCGACCACGAAACCGCGTCTGGATACTCCGCGAATCATGCTTTTCCCCGTCTCGTTGGGTGGTCATCCACCAAGGTATCTCGACTGTGGCCCTTGCGTTCCTAGGGACCTCAAACCGCTTGCTGGCGGGCGACGCGGCGGAGCGGGTGCAGCGACGCTCCCTCGCCGATGATGTAGTCCGGGAACTCCACATCGGCGTTGCCGAGGCCGCCGGGCGCGGCGTCGGTGCGGGTGCCGTTGACGCCGCCCAGGGTGCCGTAGGTGCGAAGGCCCAGCCTTGCGCGCACTTTGGGACTGGCTTCGTCGAGCACTTCCTGCAGGCAGGATACGCCCCAGTTCTCCTGCTGGCGCATCCACGGCAGGCAGAAGAACGTGGTGATGCTGCGGCGGGGGGCACCGTTGGTGTTGACGCCGAGGCCATGCCAGATGCGGCCTTCCCAGGCGAAAACGCTGCCGGCCGGCACTTCCACCTGCACGGACATCTCGCGGGGCGGGGGCTTGATCTGGTATTCCGGGCGCCAGCGGTGGCTGCCGGGGACGACGTGGGTGCTGCCGTTGTCGGGGGTGAAGTCGTCGAGCAGCCAGAAGAGGTTGCAGGCGGCGGGGAAGTTCACCGTGGCCGGAACGTAGCCTTGGTCGCGGTGCAGGGGCTGGGGCTCCGTCGTGGGGGCGTGGAACATGCCGCCGGTGATGCTCGAGACGAGGAAGGTGCGGCCCAGCATGAAGCCGGCGAGTTCGTCGGTTTCGGTGCGCTCGACGAGGTCGAGGAACACCTTGCCCTTGTTCACCATGTTGGATATGGATTGCTTGTTGCCGTGGGCGCCGAGTGGGGCCAGATCGCCGAGCTTGCGTTCGGCGGCGGCTTGGCTGTCGAGCGCTTCGCTGAGGCGAGCGATGTCGCTTTGGGAGAGCACGTCCGGTACGAAACAGAGGCCGTACTCGGATAGGTGGCGCTTGGCCGCTTCGAAATCCCTCGTCAGGGGTGGCAGACCGAGGGCGTCCGGCGGATCGATGGTGGGGGAAGGAACGTAGCCCGTTTGCCGATGCTCGGCGGGTTCCGGGCGAAGTGGCGTGGACATGCGACGGCCCCAAGGCAAAGATCGACGTGAGTGTACCCAATGCTTGGGAGGTGGGCGGCATGGCAACGAAGAGGATCTTCTCTGGCGAGGAGGCGGCGAGGGCGGCGATGCTCGACGCCAAACGCCATATCCACACCAATGTCCTGGCGACCGGAGAGCACATGCAGTTCATTTGGGCGCGGTATGAGCCTGGTGCGGAGTACACGCTGCACACACATGAGCACGAGCAGTTCAGCGTGCTGCTGCAAGGTCGGATGCGGCTCACGGTGGGGGATGAGGTGCGGGAGATCGGGCCCGGGGACATGTGGCACGCGCCGGCAAACGTGCCGCATGGCGGGGAGATCGTTGGGGATGAGGCGGTGGTTTTCGTTGACCTTTACGGCCCCCCGAGCGCGACGATTCTCGATTACGTCGAGCGGTTGCCGGGCCAGGCGAGTGGTTAGCGGCGCAGGAGCTGCCCGAAGAACGTCCGGCGGTGTTGCGCGAAAGGGACGTGTCCGGGGCCGACATGTGTACGATTCGTATACATGGCGAAAGCGGTCAGGTTGTAGGCCCGTGACACGAGTTCAACTGATCATCCCGGACGATGATCACCTCAACTATGTGCGGCAGGCGCAGCGCGAAGAGCTGACGCTCAGCGCTTGGTTGCGGGCGGCGGCGCAAGACCGCCTCCAGAGGATGCGTCGCACTGCGCGATTTGAGACGCAGGCCGATGTGCGGTCGTTCTTTGCAGAATGCGACCGAATCGAGACGCTTGGGCTCGTCGGCGAATCCGGTTGCGGCAAGAGCGTCACGGCGCTGT
>VXSY01000257.1 GCA_009837725.1 Gammaproteobacteria bacterium
ATGGCACCATCCCATTATCCCACGAGGCAGACTTTGTTCAGAGCTTCCCTAGCCGGCGACCCATGGAGAAATGCCCTTGTCCGCCACCGAAGAATTCCGCGCCGAGACGCGCGCGTGGCTCGAAGAGAACTGTCCGCTCGGCGCCCGTGGTCCCGGCCCCATCCACAGCGGCAGCACCAAGATTCCGCTCACCGATCCCGACACCATCCTGTGGAAGGAGCGGATGGTGGAGAAAGGCTGGACTGCGCCCACCTGGCCCGCCGAATACGGCGGCGGCGGTCTTTCGCACGAGGAGTACATGGTGCTCATCACCGAGATGCGCGCCATTCGCGCCCGCTCGCCGCTCGGTGGCATGGGGTTGTCGCTGATCGGCCCGACGCTGATCGAGCTTGGTACCGAGGATCAGAAGGCGCGCCACATTCCGCGCATCGTGCGCGGCGAGGTGGCTTGGTGTCAGGGCTACAGCGAACCGAGTTCCGGCTCCGATCTCGCGAGCCTGCGCACCCGCGCCGAGGATGCCGGCGATCATTTCGTCATCAACGGCCAGAAGATCTGGACCTCTGGCGCGCAGTACGCCGACTGGATGTTTGCGCTCGTGCGAACCGACCCCGACGTGCCCAAGCACGTCGGCATCAGCTTCGTGTTGCTGACCATGGATCAGCCCGGCGTCACCGTGAAGCCGATCCGCCTCATCAGCGGTGAATCCCCCTTCTGCGAGACCTTCTTCGACAATGCCATCGCCCAGAAGGCCGACCTCGTGGGCGAGCTGAACCAAGGCTGGACCGTCGGCAAGCGCCTTCTGCAGTTCGAGCGCGGCAGCATGGCGACGCTGGTCGGTGGTGCCGCCGCAGCCGACGCCGGCCCAACCCTAGCTGGCGACGCGAAGAAATACTCTGGCGAAGAGAACGGGCGCATTCGTGATGCGTCCCTGCGCCAGCGCATCGCCAGCCACGAGATCAACGATCGCGCCTTCCGCCTCACCCAGCGCCGCACGGCGCAGGAGGCCGCCGACGGCAAGACCCCAGGCCCCGCCACCTCCATCTTCAAGATGTACGGCACGAAGCTCGAACAGAGCCGCGCCCAGCTTCTCGTCGAGATGCGCGGCAGTCTCGGCGTCGGCTGGGCTGGCGATGGCTTCTCGCCCCGCGAGATTGGCGAGACGCGCGGCTTCCTGGCCGGTCGCGCCGCGTCCATCTACAGCGGCAGCAACGAAATCCAGCGCAACATCATCGCCAAACGGGTGCTAGGCCTGCCGGACTAGAGGCAAATCATGGAGAACGTGCAGAACAAGGTCGCCGTCGTCACCGGCGCCGCCTCCGGGATCGGTCTCGGCATGGTGCGGGCGCTCGCCGGCGCCGGGGTCCACGTGGCGATGCTCGATGTGGAGGAAGGCGCCCTCGCATCCGCCCATGCCGAGTTTGACACCGCCAACGTGGATGTGCAGCGTTTCGTATGCGACGTGAGCGAGCGCGGCCAGGTGCGCGACGTGGCGGAATCGGTGCGGCGCCACTACGGCCGCGTGGACATCGTCTGCAACAACGCCGGTGTTGCCGCTGGCGGCCCCATCGACGAGACATCCGAGGACGACTGGGACTGGGTGCTCGGCGTCAACCTGCACGGTGTCGTCAACGGCATGCGCACCTACGTGCCCATCATCAAGGCTGGCGGCGAAGGCGGCCACGTGGTCAACACCGCATCCATCCTCGGCCACTTCACCGGGCCCCGGCAGTCGATCTACGCCGCCTCGAAGTACGCCGTGGTCGCCATCTCCGAGGCCTCGCGGGAAGACCTCGCCCCCTTCGGCATCGGTGTTTCGGCGCTGTGCCCCGGCATGATCGACACCCGTATCCTGCGCTCGGAACGCAATCGCCCGGCGGCTTTGGCGCGCCCCTCATCCGGCATGTTCGAAGGCCGGGCGGAAGTCGAGCGACGCTTCGCCACCGAAGGGCTGAACCCGAACGTGGTGGGCGAGCAGGTGCTCGAGGGCATCCGCCGCAACAAGCCCTTCATCTTCACCCACGCCTCGCTCGCCGAGGGCATCCGGGCAAGGATGCAGACGGTGCTCGACTCCTTCGATGGCTCCGAAGTGGATTGATCGCCAGCCGCTGAGTCAATACGACGAGCTACCGGCGCCGCCCTGGAGGGAGGGCATCCTGCCCGCAAGCGTTCCGGAGGCACGCACGCACCGGAGCCGGCCAACGCACACCGCCACCCGCGTCCCAGACGCCGCCAACAAAGCGCCAGCCTCGAGCAATGCGCAGCATCGAGGCTCCCAAACGGATGCGCGCCCTGACGGGCGCGGCGGCAGTAGGGTTCTAGCTGCTAGGGCTTAAATGGCCTCGCACTCAGGGGCCCCACCCCACTGGCGGGGCCCTTCGTCAGGGCTAGCGGAAAGACGTGGTGTTCGCGGGCGTCAGGCGGAAACGGCTTCGTCGCGGGTGTCGAAGATCTTGATGATCTGGTCGAAGCCGCTGATCTCGAACACTTCGCGGATCGGTGCCGAGAGGGAGCAGAGGCAGAACTTGGCCTTGCGCTGGTCCAGAGATTTGGCGATCAGGAGCACGGCACGTAGCCCGGCACTGCTGATGTAGATGAGGTCCGCGAGGTCGATAACGACGCGCTCATCGGAGTCTTGGATCGCACCGATGAGGGAGTCCTGAAAGTCGGTCGCGTTGCGGCCGTCGATGCGGCCTTCCGGCATTGCGACCAAGGTTGTTCCGTTTCGCTCGGTGGAGATGTCCATTGGGGAATCCTTGCCTGGCAAAGTGCTAACGCGACCGCGCCCTGCCAGACATTCTGACGACGCGCGTCGCAAACGTGTCCCAATCCCTCGCGGGAAGGCGGCGCATTATAGCCATTTGCCTGCCCAATGAAACGGCAAGTGCGTGAGCCGCGTGCTGGTCCGGGGGCAGGCCCCATACGATCAGCCGGTTTCCACCTTGTCCCGATACTCGCAGAGATCCTCGACCACACAGGAGCCGCAGCGCGGCCGCCGGGCAACGCAGACATAGCGACCGTGCAGGATCAGCCAATGGTGTGCGTCCACGCGATACTCCGGCGGCACGAAGCGCATCAGCTTGTCTTCCACCTGCCGCACCGTCTTACCGGGGGCGATGCGGGTGCGGTTGGCGACCCGAAATATATGCGTGTCCACGGCGATGGTGGGCTCGCCGAACGCCGTGTTGAGCACGACGTTAGCGGTCTTGCGGCCGACGCCCGGCAACGCTTCGAGCGCCTCGCGGGAGCGCGGTACCTCGCCGTCGTGTTCGGCGAGCAGGATCTCGCACATACGCACCACGTTCTGGGCCTTGGTGTTGAAGAGGCCAATGGAGCGGATGTAGTCCTTGAGTCCTTCCACGCCGAGCGCCGCAATGGCCTCTGGCGTGTTAGCGACCGCGAACAGCGGCCCGGTAGCGCGGTTGACGCCCACATCCGTCGCCTGCGCCGAGAGGATCACGCTGACCAAGAGCTCGAACGGCGTGCCGAAGTTGAGCTCGGTGGTGGGCTTCGGATTCTCCGCCCGCAGGCGCTCGAAGATCTCCCCTCGCTTTTGTCGATTCATCGCTGTTCCACCACCTCTTCAGTTCCTACCCTTCACCGCCGGACACGGTGCTCAAAAGAGCCGCTGCGCCACGCCACAAGAACCGTTGCCTTCGGACAACGCTTGCCCCAGCCCAAGCCCTCCCGTCACCTTGTCGAACTTCGCCGAAACGGCGCAATCCGACCGGCTACTAGGCGGGTCATTGCCAGCAACACCCCTGCCACCAAGAACGCACCGGGCGCCATTGCCGCGAGTGGAAAGCCGAGCGCGAGGAATTCTCGCACCGCCCCCATCGTCAACAAAGCGAGGGCAAACCCCGCCGCCGCGCCCGACGAAGACGCCAAGGCCCGAACAATGCTACCCGCGGCCGCACCGCCGGCGGTGGCGGACCGCTCGATGTGCGCCAGAATCATGCAGTTGGTGACGATGATCTGCACGAACAGGGCGATGCGCTGATACAGCTCGAAGGCATACGCCTGCATCAGCAGCATGGCGACGGTGGTGAAGGTGGCGATGAGCAGCACGTAGCAGGGCAGGCGCACCTCCGCGGGGATGACGCGGCTGAGCGCCGCCGCCAGCAGCGACGAGCCGATCAGCACGCCAGCGCTCGCCGCCGCAAGGCCCGCCGCGTTGGCGACGGTGTTCGACACCGCCAGCAAAGGACACAGGCCCAGTAGCTGCACCGCCGCCGGATTGCGCTCGATCGCCGCCCGGGCAAAGGCGCGCAGGGCCGTCTCGCGTGCAGGGACAGTCACGGCGCCGCGTCGCTCGGCGCCGGCGGACATGCACCGGTTGCTGCCTCGTGCCGCCGCATCGTGCCCCCGACGCCGTCGATGACGGCGCGGGACGTGATGGTGGCGCCGGTCACCGCATGCACTTCGCCGGTCTCGAACCCGGCCAGCCAGTTCGACCCAGGCAGCAGAATGTCCGCAAAGCCCGGCGTTTCCGCGTGCTGCAGGACCCGCACCCCGGCAATGCGCCCGTCCGCAGCGAAGGCGACGATGTAGTCCACTTCTCCGCCGTAGCCCCGAGTGGTGTCCCGTCGCAGCACGAGGCCCCGCTCGCACAGCGCCAGCGAGTCGTCCGGCACCGTCGCCGCCACGCCAGCAAGCTCGCGAACCACCTGCCGCTCCGAAGCGAGGGCGTTGGCACGCACGCGCTCGTCAGTGAGCCGCTGCACCCCGGCAAGGGTCGCCCCAGCGGCCGCCATGAGCGCGGCAGTCACGAACACGCCCTGAAGCGCTTGCCTATTCACCGCTTCCCCGGCGTTGTAGCGAGTCGAGCGCGGGCACCGCGAGGTTGCCGAGCAGCACGGCGAATGCGAGCCCGTCGGGATAGGCGCCAGTTGCGCGGATGAGGAAGGTCACCGCGCCAATGCCGATGCCGAACAGCCATTGATGCCAAGCGCTGCGGGGAGCGGTGACCGGATCGGTGGCGATGAAGAACGCGCCCAGCATGGTGGCGCCGCTGAACCAGTGGAAGAGCGGCGAGCCGAAGCTTTCGGAGCTGCCGCCGTCGTGCAGCGCCAGCGCCGGCAGCCCCATCCCCAACAGCACCGCCAGCGGGATGCGCCAGTGCACCACGCGGGTCAACACGAGATACAGCCCACAGGCGAGAGCCGCCGCGTTCACCCACTCGAACCCCCTGCCGCCGACGACGCCAAATGTCGCGGCGCGAAACGCCTCCTCCACGGTTTCCGCGCCGCGAAAGCGCAACGCGTCGAGGGCCGTGGCGCCGGTCTGGCCATCGACCCAAGCAAGGGCATGCGGCCATGCGACCAGCACCGCCGCATAGCCAGCCATGGCGGGATTGAAGACGTTGCGGCCGAGACCGCCGTAGGCCTCGCGAGCGAGGCCGAGGCCCACGAGCACTGCCACCGGTGCGATCCAGAGCGGCGCAGAAGGAGGAATGGCGAGCGCGATGAGCAGGCACGTCACCGGTGCTGCGCCGTCCGCAAACACGCGCAGAGGCAGCCCTCGCGCGGCCCGGGCACACCCTTCCACCAGGGCGCCAGCCACCAGCGCAAGCGCGCAGTGGGCGAGCGTGAGGGCGCCGAATGCAACCGTTGCCGTCGCGATGCACGGCACCAACGCTGCGTTCACGCGAAACATGATGGCTTCGCTGGATGCCGGCGGAGCCAGCAGGGAGAGCGTCACCTAGCGTCTCCCCGCGAGACCGGCGAGCTCCAGCCCCCCGCGCACCCCGAAGCCGAGCCGCCACCCAGGTGCCGGCCGGATGGCGCGGTCCCCAAGGCCACTCGGAGCGAGGACCCATCCACGCTCCTCCCGCCGAAGGCGAAGAAACCAAGCGCTTCCCGCGCAACCAGCCCTCTCTCCGCGAGACGGCCCAGTTCCGCGAACTTGAGCATCACTCCTCCCAGGACCGCAGCCGGCTAAGACGCTGCCGGCGACGGTCACTGTTCGTCGCCGCCTGCCGGGCCAGCCGCTGCACGCGTGCGTCCGTGCGCTCCCGAGCCTTGTCGGCGGCGGCGCGCTTCGCCTGGGCGGCGAAGAGCTCGCGCCGTGCCCGCCGGAACTCGCCGAGGAGGTCGATGCGGCTTGGACAGACGCTGGTGCAGGCGCGGCATTCGACGCAGGCGGTGAGCGAAGCATCCTCCCGGCCCGTCTCGATGGCTTCGTGCAGGCGATCCGGCAACAGCGCCACCGGACAGGCCGGCGCACAGCGACCGCAGCGAATGCAAGCTAGCGCATCGTGCGCGCCGGCAAGGTCAGACATGGGCCGCCCGGCTCTCGCGCATCACCATGTCGATGCAATCCACGGGGCATGCCGGCACGCAAAGTTCACAGCCGGTGCAGTGCTCCGAGAGCACCGCGTGAAGATACTTGGACGCGCCGGCGATGGCATCCACCGGGCAGGCATCGAGACAGAGTGCGCAGCCAATGCAGCGAGCGGGATCGATGCGCGCCACGACGGCTTCCGGCTCGGCGAGCGCATCGTGCGCGTCGACACGCCCGAGCAGTTCCCCCAAGGCCGCTGCCGTGTCCGGTCCGCCGGGCGGGCAAAGATCGAGCGGCGCTCCCGCCACCACGGCTTCCGCGTAGGGACGACAGCCCGGATGGCCGCATTGACCGCATTGGGTCTGCGGCAGGAGGGCGTCCACCGCGTCCACCAAGGTGTCCGCGTTGGTTGCGGCCACCGGCGCAAGCAGGCGGCGGGCAAGCCACAGCGCCAAGGCAACCAAGGCGCCGATGCCGCCTAGGGCTAGCGCCGCGATCACGAACCGATGCCCCTGAGGCCAAACAGTGCAAGTGACATGAACCCCACGGTCACCAATGCCAAGGGCGGGCCCCGGAAGGCGCTCGGCACGGCGGCGTCGACGATGCGCTCGCGCAGGGCCGCGAAGGCAACGATGGCGAGGCCAAAGCCGAGACCGGCACCGATCGCCAGGGTGAGGGTGTGGAGCAAGCCGAAGTCGCGCTCCACCGCAATCAATGCCACGCCCAAGACGGCGCAGTTCGTCGTGATCAGCGGCAGGTAGATTCCGAGCAGCCGGTGCAGCACAGGGCTTGCGGCGCGCACGAACGCTTCGGTGAGCTGCACCGCAGCGGCGATCACGACGATGAAGGCGATGACGCGCAGATACTCGATCTCAAGCGGAACGAGCAGCCAAGTGTGTACGGCCCAAGTGCCGAGCGCCGCGACGCAGAGCACGAACGTCGTCGCCAGCGTCATCGGCACGGCGGTCTGGAGGCGCGCCGACATGCCGACAAAGGGGCACAGCCCCAAGAACTGCACCAGCACGAAATTGTTGACCAACGCCGCCGAAAGCAGGAGCAGGAGCAGGTCGGTCACGTCAAGCCAGCGCCACAAGAACCGTTGCCGCCGTTGACGAACCAAGGATGCGCCTCGAAGCCGAGTCCACACCAATGTGCCGGCGGGATGGCGCCGTGAGAAGCGCCTCGAAGTGAAGGGCCCATCCCGCTCTTCGCGCCGAAGGCGAAGAAACCAAGGCCCAGAAGGTATAACCAGCCTTCTCCCCGCAAGACGGGCCTGACTGTGGCGGGGGAGCCACCGGTGTTTCCTGCCGTCCGTGGCCCGGCGCACGCCGGGATGGAAACTCGCATGGGCATTACCGTTGGGCGCTAACGCACGACCATGCCGGGTTTGGCGCCGGGGTCGGGCGCGAGGAGGAAGATCTCCTTGTCGCCCTCACCGGCCGCGAGCACCATGCCTTCGGAGGTGCCGAAGCGCATCTTGCGCGGCGCGAGGTTAGCGACGACGACGGTGTGCCGACCGACGAGGTCCGCGGCGTCGTACGCCGACTTGATGCCGGAGAAAACCCGACGTTGATGGTCGCCGACGTCTAGCGTGAGTTCGAGCAGCTTGTCTGCACCCGCAACCGGCGCCGCGGCCGCGATGCGGGCAACGCGCAGATCCACCTTCAGGAACTCGTCGATGGAGATGGTGTCGCTGTCGCTGGCTTTCTCGTCGGCGGCGCTGGCCGGCGGCGCGGTCTCCTTCGCCTCGGCGCGGGTCGCTTCCACGACTCGGCCGAGCGCCTTGCGATCCATGCGCTGGAACAGCGGCTGAAACGCTTCGATGCCGTGCCCGCAGAGCGGCTCGGCCGCATCCTCCCAAGCCAAGGGCGCCACGCCCAGGAATGCCTCCGCCCGCTCCGCCATCGCCGGCAGGATCGGCTTCAAATACACCGCCAGCGCCCGGAAGACGTTGATGCCGAGGGAGCACACCTCGTGCGCCTCGTCCTGCCGCTCCGGGTCCCGCACCGCCTTCCACGGTTCGTGCGCGGCGATGTGGCGGTTGGCGCGATCCGCCAGCGCCGTGATCTCGCGCACCGCCCGCCCCACGTCGCCGCGTTCGAACAGTTCCGCCAAGCCATGGCGCGCCTCCGACACTTCACGCCAGAGCGCCTCGTCGTGGATCCGCTCGGTGAGGGTGCCGCCGAAATTCTTGCCGATGAATCCGGCGCAGCGGGAGGCGATGTTGACCACCTTGCCGACCAGGTCCGAGTTCACCCGCTGGACGAAATCGTCGAGGTTGATGTCCATGTCGTCCGTGTTCGCCGCCATTTTGGTGGCGAAGTAGTAGCGCAGGTACTCGGGGTCAAGATGGTCGAGGTAGGTGGCGGCGTTGATGAAGGTGCCGCGCGATTTCGACATCCGGGCACCGTCCACGGTGATGAAGCCGTGCACGTGCACCCTCGTGGGCGTGCGGAAGCCCGACTGCGACAGCACCGCTGGCCAGAACAGGCAGTGGAAGTTGACGATGTCCTTGCCGATCACGTGATGCACCTCGGCGTCGCTGTCCGGGCGCCAGAAGTCGTCGAAGTCGAGCCCTTCGGTGCGTTCGCAGAGGTTGGCGAAGCTCGCCATGTACCCCACCGGCGCGTCCATCCAGACGTAGAAGAACTTGCCCGGGGCACCGGGGATGGGGAAGCCGAAGTAGGGTTCGTCGCGGCTGATGTCCCAAGCCTTGAGGCCCCCGTCGAGCCACTCCGCCAGCTTGTTGGTCACCTCCGGCTGCACGGCGTCGCTGGCGGTCCACTCGCGCAGGAACGACTCGAACTTGGCCAAGTCCACGAAATGGTGTTCCGAGCGGCGCAGTTCCGGCGCAGCGTCGGACAGCACCGAGCGCGGATCGCCGAGATCCACCGCGTCGTACGTGGCGCCGCACACATCGCAGTTGTCGCCGGGCTGGTCCGCCGCGCCGCAGCGGGGGCAGGTGCCGCGCACGTGCCGATCGGCGAGGAAGAGGCCCCGCTCCGGGTCGTAGAGCTGCTCCACCTCGCGCGTGAACGTGTAGCCGCGTTCGGCGAGACGTGTGTAGATCAGGCTCGAATAGCGTTCGTTTTCCGGCGAGTGGGTGGAGTGGTAATTGTCGTGGCTGATGTGGAAGCGCTTGAAGTCGGTCTCGTGCTCGCCCCGCAGCCGCTCGATCAGCGCCTCCGGCGTCACGCCCTCGCGTTCGGCGAGCAGCATGGTCGCCGTGCCGTGCGCGTCGTCGGCACAGACGTAAGTGCACTCGTTGCCCATCATGCGCTGGAACCGCACCCAGATGTCCGTCTGGACATGCTCGAACAGATGTCCGAGATGGATCGCGCCGTTGGCGTACGGCAGCGCGCTGGTGACGAGGATTCGACGCATGGCAGCAGACTCGGGGAGCCCGTTCGTTTCGGGCGCGCACTATAGCCGCCTTCCCGCCTCGTTACACCACCGCCTCTTCACGGTCAAACACCCGTTCCTGCAAGTGCTGGTGCAGTTCCACGAGGTCTTCCGGGTCGGCAACGAGCGGCATCGGCCCCTTCGGGGCATGGCGCTCGGGGTACCAGCGCAGGAACGGCAGATAGTTGCGGGCGATGCGACAGTCGCGCTTGGCCGCGCTGCTGAGGGGCGAGACGTAGCGTTCGAACGCGCGCAGGATGCGGGCCACGGCAATGTGGCGGGCCACGTCCCTGGAGCGCGGGTTGCCACGCACTTCCGTGCGGTACTCCGTGTGCAGTTGCCGCTGCAGCATCGAGACCGGGTCGCGCCGCCGGCTCGCGCGGCTCTGGTGGAAGTCGTTGCGCAAGGCGGCGTCGATCAGCGCCAGGAGCTTGAAGGCATGGTCCTGGCGTGTCTCTTCTACCAGCTTGCCGCGCATCGCCTCGCGCTCGGTCGGCGTGCAATACAAAAAGTGGTTGTCGTCGAGGCCGCGGATGCACCGCAGCGCAAACAGATAGTCGCCGATCAGCGACTCCACGGTGATTTCGTGCATGCCATCCCCTGCCGGCCGACCCTAGCGGATGAACCCCACCAGGAAGTCGTGGAAGCTGTCGCGGTTGAACTTCCACGTCAGCGGCGGCCCGGTGCGCTCCTCCCGGCGCGCAAAGCACCACTCGCCGTCGCGCCGGATCAGCATGGCGAGACAGGCGTTGATGGACATGACGTCGATGCGACCGTCGGCGCCGAGCACATGCCGTGCCACCGGCACGAGGCTCAGCACGCGGTCGTCGACGAACACGAGGCGCACGCCCTCGGCCTCGTAGTCGCCAAGGAGCTCTTCGTGAATCGGCGTTGCCACGAAGCTCACGTCCACATAGCCCTTGATCTCGAGCGGTCGCAGCCAGTCCGCGATGCGCCTGGCAATCGCCCGGCACTCCAGAACCCAGCGCTCGCGCACGCCGGCGTGGCTCGCGAGATTGCGGCGGCGCTCGTCCAGCCGCTGCCGGAGCAGCTCTTCGAGTTCGGTCATGGCGCCCTCCAAGGTGGTTTGGAACGACCGATTGTGGCTAGGTCAAGAGCCGGGGTATGTAGGCCAACGCGGTCGCGTCTTGTAGGAAATCGACGCTTTAGCGCGTCAGCAATCGCCTACACAGACGGTCCGTTCAAGACGGGCGGGGACAAGCCCCGCCCCTACGGGGGCGCTGGCTAAGCTAGGAGCCTGCGCCGTAGGAAACCGCGAAACAAGCGAGCGGATGCGTTTGGCCTCTAGCGTCGCCGTTCTCTGGAGGGAGGGCGTCCCGCCCTCCATCGCGCCCGCGAGGGCGCGCATCCTTGTGGTGCAGCGAGTGTTCTGCGCGCCTTGCGGCGCGATGGAGGGCAGGACGCCCTCCCTCCGAACGCTCGCTAATGCCCGCCGTCACCAACTGCGGGCGAGGCCCTGCTCCGCGAGTTCCTGCCACAGGGCGTCCGGGATGGATGTGTCGATGAAGCCGAGGTTCTGTTCCACCTCCGCGTGAGCCCACATGCCGGGGATGACCGCGGCCACCGCCGGATGGCGCAGTGGGTATTGCAGTGCTGCCGCGCGCGGGTCCACGCCGTGCCTTTCCACCGTGCGGCGGATGGCCTGCGCCTTGTCGTACAGCTCGTCCGAGGAGGGCTTGTAGTCGTAGGTGGCGCGGCGGCGGTCGTCAGTGGCGAGGATGCCCGAGTTGTACGGCCCGCCGATGATGATGGACACGCCGCGCTCGACGCATTTCGGCAGGAACGAGTCCAAGGGTTCCTGTTCGAGCAGCGTGAAGCGTCCGGCCAGGAGGAAGCAGTCCACCTCGAAACGGTCCATGACTTCGCTGCACACCTGCCACTCGTTGACGCCGAGGCCCACGGCGCGCACTACGCCTTGGTCCCGCAGTTCGCACAGGGCCGGCAAGGCGCCTTGCACCGCAGCGTCGAAGATGCCGGGTTGGGCGTCGCCGTGCGTCCAGACGTCGATGTCGTGGCAGAGCGCAATGTCGATGCGATCGAGGCCAAGCCGCGTCAGGCTCGCGTCGACGGAGCGGCGCACGCCGTCGTAGCTGTAGTCATAGCGGATCGCGAAAGGCTCGGCATCGCGCATTCCGGCATAGCGCTCGCCCTCGGCCGCCGGAACGAGCAGCCGCCCCACCTTGGACGAGAGCGTGAACTCGTCCCGCGGCAAGGCGGCGAGCGCAGCCCCCAGCCGCCGTTCGCTCAGGCCGTGGCCGTACAGCGGCGCGGTGTCGAAATAGCGAATGCCACCTTCCCAGGCGCGGTGGACGATGGCCGATGCATCCGCCTCGGTGAGTCGATCCCCCACCGCGCCGAGCGGGGCGCCGCCGAAGCCTAGCTTGGTGACCTGCGTTTGCGTCTTGCCGATGCGGCGCTTTTCGATCATGCGTTCCTCCTCTCCATTGAGGGGCATGTTGCCAGATGACGGTGCGATGGGGGCTAGTTCGGGCCTGCCTCCTTAGGGGTGTGGTGGTCTTGCAGGCCCGAACTAGCCCCCAT
>VXSY01000214.1 GCA_009837725.1 Gammaproteobacteria bacterium
CGTCGACAACCCAACACCGGCGATTCGCAACGCCAGTTCAGAGCTTCCCTAGCACCGCGTCACCACGCCGGCACCAGCTTTCTTCTTACCGAATCGCTTGCCGCCGCTGGCCCGAACGCCGCATCTGCGCCCCGTCACTACCGCGCTCGCGTGCTGACGTCCGTCAGCCGTTCCCCCACGCGAAACGTCGTGCAACTCCCCTGTAGTGACGGGGCGCCATTCAGACATTCCGCGATTTGCAAGCGACCAACGCCTTTTGACACCGACCTGGCCGTGTTGCCGCCTTTGCCCAACTCATCCATGTCCACCTAGGTCCGCGGCCATTGCCCGGGCCTCGGACACCACCTCGTGCGCGCTCCGTGTCAGCACGTCCATTGCCGCTTGCCGCCCCTCGACCTCCAGGCCCGTCGTCGCGAATGTTCGGGACGCCACCAAAACCAGCAGCGGCTTCCCATCGTCATCGACGCGGCTCACGCGAACCGACGCGACCCCGCCGACCTCCTCTCCGACCTCGTCGCGGGGAACCAGCTCGAAGCGGCAGCACCCGCCCAGCGCCTCATCCGTTGTCCAACCGGTCGTCTCGCCCAACCGCGCCAACACGTCGCGAATCATGTCGGGCTCGAGCCCGTTCCCCACCTCCGCAGTCACGCGAACACCGCCAACATCGCGCACACTGTCGGTGCAACAGCGCAGGCATTCCACCGCCAGTCGCTGCAGCCAAAGCCAGTCGCGCCCCCGAACCTCAACGTTCACGTTGCCCGGGGTCGCCAACACCCGACCGCCGCCACAGACGGCTTCCACCACATCCTTCGACTCATGCACGAGCATCCCGAACTCGTCCTCCGCGCGACGGCGTTCCAGCCAACGCCCAATCCACTCGCGGACGCCCGCGACCACCACTCGTCCACTGATGCTCACCTCCAGCCGTTCCACACTCACCGTCTCTCTTCCTCCAAGGCTCTTGGCCGATCCAAGTCTCCGACCCACTGACCCTATTGCACCCCTCATGAACGTCGGATGAACGGAAAGCGGGTGCACGGTACACCGGCACGTCGGCGAACCTGCACTTGCGCCTTAGTGGCGCCCGCACGCAGTCTCCGATCGCCGATGTCCGACGGGTCGCGCGTCGTCATCGGCTTAGAGCCGCTTCAATCGTCCCCAAGGCAGTTGCCGCCGAGCAAGCCATGTTCCCGAGTGCCTGCGAACGAGTCGAAGCACAGGCTGTGACTTGCGGGCTCAGTTTCTGCACCCTCTAGGTCCACCCGCCGAGTCACTCAATGTCTCTGTGCGTCGCAGGCGTCAAGAGTCCGAGAAACCTCCGAACCCGAGCCCGTAGAGCAAACTGGTCCACCACGCAGACTCCCGCGTCCGATGGTCTTTGCCGTTACCGTGCCGAGGGACCTCCCTTCCCGTTACTGGTGTCTTTGGCGCCGGTACAATTCGAGCCATGGCCTCTTACGAAACGGATTCGGGCGCACAAATCGCCGCCATTAAAGCTAGCAAGGAGCGCCTTGGATTCCAGCACAGGCCGGATGGCTTTACGGCCTATGGGGTCGACGGGTGTCCCGCCGGATGGTTCGTCGTCGTAGTGCGACCGACCGGCAAGCTCGAATCGCGAGTGTTGACGGCGTTGGGTGACCTCGTGAGCGTCGCCGATGAATCCGCAAGGATATTCGTCGACATGCCGATTGGGCTTCCTGACGGCTCCGAAGAGCGCGAGTGCGAACCCCAAGCACGCCAAAGGCTGTGCCAGCCTCGTGCCAGAAGCGTCTTCCGAGTTCCGGTTCGAGAAGTGCTCACAGCGACCAGCTTCAATGAGGCGGGCGAGATCAGCCGGAAGCAAACGGCTATCGGTGCTGGCCGAGGAAAGGGGGTCACGAAGCAGTCTTTCGCCATCGTCCCCAAGATCCGGGAGGTAGACGAGCTGCTGCGCGGTTGTCCCAAGGCCCGCGGCATGTTTCGCGAGGTTCATCCCGAGCTTTGCTTCGCGGAGTTGGCAGGGCACCCCATGAAGCACAGCAAAAGGAAAAAGGCAGGCCGTGAGGAACGCTGTGCCGTGCTCCGGCGATACTGGGGAGATATCGATGAACTGATCCACGCCGTACTAGAACGTGAACAGCGCAGGCGGGTCGCCCACGACGACATATTGGACGCAGCTGCCGCGGCATTGACAGCGTGCCAGCCAGAGAATCTGCTCCGGACGTTGCCCCCGAATCCGACCAAAGACATCCACGGACTACCTATGGAGATGGTGTATCCGGGCGTGGGTTGAAGGATGAATGGTGGAGTGAGAAGCGACTCTCAGGCCAATCGCTGAATGCCGTGGCGTTCGTACCCAATCCTTGTTCGCCGAAGAGGCCGAGGGGATGCCGTTGCTGATCGACAACATCCCCGCGATGGTGGTGTGCGCGTCGCAGCGCTCGTTGGCTGCTCGCGACCAACTCCTCGGACAATCTCTTGTTCGACGCGCCCGGCGGTCACAGCCAGATGCCTACAAGAACGAGGTTCCAACCCTCGGAGTCCGTTTCAAATGCGGTATCGTCGTCGGTGACGGCGTTTTGGCGATACGGTTGGCCAGTCCGTTTTGGCCTGCCGCCGAGGCATCCGCGCAATCGCGCCGAGGCAAAGTTGCAGTCGACCCGTGCCCGCCCGACGATTGCTGCCGCAGGCGTTGATGGGAGACGAACCAAACCGGCCACGGCAGGGTGTCCGACTCTCCCGTGACTGCGCGGCGCAAGCGCGCCTCCATTTGGTACGAGGAGGCGAAGCGTACGCTGATCGGACGTTGGTACAGCCGGATACCCACGGAGGCACAGAAATCGACGTCGAAAGCCGCGATCTGCGTCTTTGGATCAACTAGCTGAAGAACAGAACGATTGGCACCAACGAAGTGCTCGGCGAGTTCGCCATTGCGTGGGTGGCGTGGGAGAACTGGCCTCGAGGGAATCCCGATGCCGAGGGCATACTCCCGTTACTAGGCGCACCCAAGGCCGTAACGGGTTCGAGTCACGCAGGACTGAACACTGCCAAGAACCCCCGCCCCTTCTTACCAGGGACAGTCTCCGCCGCGCGGTAGGGCGCCACCGATGTTGTGGCAGCCGCTTGGCTACAGTGCCTTCAGGTGTGGTCTCAGCGCCTTCTCGAGGTTCCCCATTCCCTCAGCCAACTCATCGTGTATCGCGTCCCAGTCCCCCTCATCCCGGACCCCACCACGCGCGAAGGTCTTCCGCACGCGGCAGGAGCGACGGTCGTCCTTGCTGTCCCACTCCAAGGGTCCGCCGAACGCGTCTTCAACCTCCTCCTTCTTCTCGAAGAGCGTCTGCAGCATGTGCTTGTTCGCATCGCTGTCAGGCGTGTCGATGTACAGCTCGACAACGGCGTTGTGTCGTCGCGCTACATAGTTGAACGTCAAGCCACTGATTCCTGCCCCCGCGCCTACCCAGTGGGCCTTGCCTGGGCTGACGTTCGCATGCAACTGGGTCCTGGCCTTCGCGCGCTCCAACAGTCCTTCAAAGAACCGGTAATACCGTCGCTCCCCTTCGGCCATCTCCTGCTTCGCACGTCCCACCTCGCGGGTCGTCTCGCTCGGTCCCACTATCCGCGTGAGGAGCGGTGCGGGTTCGGAATCACCGATCCGGATCGCCTCGAGCTTTAGCAGATAGAAGTCCGCCGATGCCCCCTCGTTGAGCCACGTCACTGCCGCGACATGCTCGGGGCGAGGATCCGCTACGATCCATACGCCCACGCGGGCCTGGAGGCCCACAAGGTAGGTGATCAGCTTGCCGAGATGATCATGGTCGCTCCTCTCGAGCTGATTTTCGATCACGACCGCATTGCCGTCTTCGTCGCTTGCGATGAGGTCGACGCTGAAGTCCCCAGCCGGCTGTTCCCTTTCGACATCGGTCAGCTGGACGCCTGTCGCCTCGAACAGGACGTCAACGTTGTCTTCCAGCCACGTAGTGAAGTCGAAGGCCTCGTGGCTCCATACCTCGCGTAGTCCCACACGCTTGATGCGACCGATCGTCATAGTTGTCCCCACTGGCAAAGCTGGCCGTGAACTGCCCCGACAGCTTACCCGCGACGGTCCTCGCGGACATCCCAGCAGGCGTTCTAAGCAAACAGGCCCGTCCGCATGTCGAACTGTCAACTGCCAGGATGCCATGTCGGCCCCCACCGTCGCCCGCCGTCGGTCGGCGCCCGACGCTGGTAACCGTTCGATCTACGGGCTTGGCGCCCTCCGACTGCGACCAAGCACGTCGCGAAGGGTGGTTCGACACTGCCTCGCCGCGCCTCGATTCGCTCGGCCAAATCGCGAATCGCCTGCCCGTGCCTGACCCACCTTCGGTTTGCAGGTGCCCTTCCCGCACTACTGTAGAGTCCGCGTCCGCATAGCTGTTCAGGTGGAACGCCCATGAGCGAACCCCGGTTCACACCGCTCGCCGACGCCGAGCCTCGCGACGCCTGGGCTGACGAGGCCCGCGACTTCACGCCGTGGCTGTTCGAGAACATCGACTTCCTCGCCGACGCCCTCGGCGTCGAACTCGAAGCCACTGACATGGAGGTCGCCGTAGAGGGCTTCTCCGCCGACATCGTCGCCAGGGACGTCAAGACCGACGAACGCGTCCTTATCGAGAACCAGCTCGAAGCCTCCGACCACCGGCACCTCGGCCAGATCCTGACCTACCTCGCCGGTGTCGACGCCAAGACCGTCGTCTGGGTCGCTCGGTCCTTCCAGGGCGCCCATCGTTCGGCCATCCGTTGGCTCAACGAACACACCGGTGAAGAGTTCGCTTTCTTCGCCGTACGTCTCCGCGTCGTGCGCATCGGCGACAGCCCCTTCGCCCCCGTCTTTGAGGTCGTCGAGCAGCCCAATCACTGGGAACGCACGCTAAGTCGACGAACGAACGCTGCCGAGTCCGAACTGACCCGCCTGAGGCAGCGTTTCTGGAGCCGCTACCTCGACCTCAACCCCGAGGTCTTCCCGCCCACACGCCATTCCAACGTCTGGGTCCCCATGCTCTCCAGCGGTGAGGTGATCCTCTCCATGTACGTCGGCAGCAAGACATCCGGCATGTTCCTCCGTGGCCGCTGGGGCTCCGACGGCGAACAGCTCCAGCCGTTAATGCACCAACACGCCGAAATCCTTGACGACGCGCTTGGCCCGAACCGCTCCACGGGCGGCGGCCACTACTACGGCATCGCTAAGGAAGTTGCCGTCCGCGACCAGTCGCGCTGGGACGAACTCATCGAGTGGATGGAAGCAGGGCGACGACGGTACGCTGAGGTATTTCGCCAGATCGAGGCCCACAGCGCCGACACGATCCCCGACGATCCCGGCCTCGCCGCCTCCGCCGACGCGTGACCAATGCAGGTGCAAGTAACCGTCGCGGCCACAGGAGGAACGGTTCCTCGCACTCTCCGGCGTCCCGTTCAATGACGACCGGGTCGCATTGTCCGACAGCGTCTCAAGGCCCGGTCGTGAGGTGCCCCCGCAACCTGTCGGGACACACGTTGGTTGCCGGAGTTGGCTCCCGTCCTTCGACCTTGACCCACCGAATCCCCAAGTTCTCGATTCCACGACCGTGCCGAGAGTCTCGAAAACCCACCCCATTTTCGCCGACTGGTTGCCAGGCGCCGAGCAAGGCAAGCGGTTGAACAACTGCAGT
This sequence comes from Gammaproteobacteria bacterium, assembly GCA_009837725.1. GTDB lineage: Bacteria > Pseudomonadota > Gammaproteobacteria > Pseudomonadales > Azotimanducaceae > VXYL01. The sequence goes on from VXSY01000214.1 coordinate 5,667, forward strand.
GCCCAGCCTGTAGCCACTGGCGTGAAGACCGCATCTGCACCCAGAACAGCGCGAAACGCTGCGGTATCCGCGACGTGGTAGACGCCAAAAGTGCGTCCTCTTTCGTCACCGGAACAACAGCTGCCCGGCGGACCCGCCAACCTCGCGCCAGTGCGCCAAGCCGCGAGACCCCGCCAAAACACCTCCGCCAGCCAGGCTGACGTCGACGCCGCTCGCGCGGCCGGCCACAGTCCGTCCGTGACAGCAAGACCGCCACGTCGCCGGCGGCCGCCCGCAAGCGCTCGAACCCGTCGTTGACCCGGACGCCGTCGATAACGCTGCGCCGGCGCAACGCATCGACGTACGCCACCTCCGCATCGTGTCTGGCGTCCGGCAGCTGGTGGTGTGCGTCACCAGCACCAAGACGTACCGCTCGCCAGATATGCTACGCACACGCCGTGAGCCCGGAGGCGATCGCCAGCCCACGTTCGCCAAGTGGTCTCGCAAGGACGTCAACCTCGACGATGGTCTCCACATCCAGTTTTCCGAGCCGGTGCGAATGGCTCCGGGGGCCGCGCATGGACTCCTCGCAGACCCGTGCCTTGTCCCAAGGTGAAGTCTGGCGCTGTTGAAGGGAAACGGTTTTGGTGTTGGAATCCCCAGCCGAGGTGCCGTTTCCGAGCGTCACTGCTTCGACTGGCTCGTGCAAGAAAATCGGAGGCGGCCGAGATGCCATTCCTTCCCCTGGCGTTGCCAAAGACGTTGCCCGACCCGGTTCAAGCCACCATTGAAAGTTGCCTTGAACCACTGTTGCGGGATGTGCATTGGATGCTTGGGACCGTGGTCGCCGAACCGCGTGCAGACGGCCCGCCTCGCCAACTCCAGCTGCCGGTTGCGCTTACTTTGTTTGCTGCGGTCGCGGGACTGTCGTCGAAGAAGCTCTTCCAGCCTAAACACGGCGATAGGAGTGGTGACAGGTTCAGGGAGTGTCTCACCCGATACTTCCCGTGGGACGCATGCCCCGCGGACGGCACATCGCCAGCTAAGGCGTCCGGCCTGCTCTACAGGGCTTTCCGCAACCCCCTCGTCCATTGTCTGGGTTTCGGCGAACTCAGGGACCCTGCCATCCGCATCGGTCAAGCCTTTCGAGGATCCAGCGACGCTGAGAATCGCGTGGAGGATTTGGAGCGCGCCACGGACCCAGGTCCCTGCCTCATTGTTGCGCGCGACTCATACCTCCTGCGGCTCGATCCCTTCTATTGGGGCGTCCGCAAACTCGTCGAGCGCTGGTCACAGGACGAGGTCCAGGTTACCCATGCTGCAAGCTGCCTGGCGCGACCCCTCCCCTTCCGCCCGGAACCTAGATGTCGTTAGGCTCGACCATGCTCCATTCTGCGATGTCGGCGATCGACTATGGGCATGGTGCCAACGGTGGCCATTGCGGGCGGAGGAGAAGCAAACCATGACTGACTTTGTGCTCGCCATGGGTGCAATCTTCATTGTCCTGTTGACGCCAGTCCTGATCATCATGTTGGCCCTCCTGATGCGTCGGACCCAGCAACTCAGAGCGCCGTACAGTGGACTCTTCACCACGATGGAGCGCGCCATCTCGCGCGAAACCGACAGAATCCTGTCGGCCCTGCACTTCGACGTCCCTCGTTCTCGCATTCACGCTGGTGACGTCTTCTGGCGCGTGCCGGACCACTGGCTGTGGGCGGAAACGAGCGATGAAGCGACGGGCCTGCTGTGCGCCATCGCGGCGAGACCCGGGCGCGCGCGACTGCGCGTCATCAAGGCGGTCGACGCCCGCGTCAGGGACGCCGACAAGTACCTCGAGGACACGCTACGCCAGTGCCTGCGCGAACGGCCGAGCAAGGTGGCGATACAACGGTCCAGCGACAAGAAGACGGTGCTTCTCGACGGACGCGAGTTCATCCAACATGAGGCATCCGTTCGGAATCTCCGACGTAGCGACCCAGACTTCCATGCGGCCTTCGACATCGCCTATGACGAGTATCGGCACAGCCTTGCACGTCTCAGTGTCGACGAACTCTGGGAGACGGCCTACGTCTCCCCTTCAACCAAGAGCCGTCCATGGGAGAGCTATCCTGACGCCGTGTTCATACGTGCCAGCGACGTGAAGGAGATGAGGGACGTCCGCAAGGACTTCGACAAGGCGCACACTCTGGAGTTCGCCGGCAGCCGCCCGTCCCCGTACTCCGAGAGTCGGCGAACGCCCTTGACGGTTCGCGAGGCTGAACTCGCCCATCACGTGATCGTGGATGCGGTGTTGCGTCCCAGTCGTAGGAGGTCACGCCGGATTGATGTGCTGCTCCGCGAAATGCAATACCAGCGAGAGGGGATGCTCAGGGCGTTCCCAGCCTACGCTGCCGCACTAGAAAGCGCTGCCACCGAGCGTGACGCTTCAACTGCTTGGTTCCTTGGGAAGAGAATCGCGAACGTCCCCAACCGAGTGCTGACCGCGATGGGAGCGTGCATGACTGACATGGAGAGGGACTTTGCGGCGGCAGGGGTATCGACGTGCATTGAGGAGCGCGTCGAACGCCAATACAACCTAGCGCTTTCATTCGACTGGAGTTTCGTAAGCCCGTTCGAAGCTCGCGGTGTGGAAGCCACACGTCCAGCTCCGGCCTACGCACGCACACTTGGAAATCGCGGTTTCCGGCGCAAGATGGACGCTCTGCTCGGCGAGGAGATCACCAAGGAGGTCGTCCGCGACTACGAGGATGCCATCGCCGCGCGGGAGCTTCGGACACGCGTTGCCAACGCCTGCCGCGAATACGGTGCATCGCTGATTGAGTCGCGGGAGGAGACAGCCGCTGTCGAGGACGGCGATACCTTCAGGCCGTCAAGCGGTTCGAAGATCAACCGATACAACCTCTTCCGGCAGGCTGTTGACGACAGAGTCGCGAACGTCCTCTGCGATCGGATCCAGCCGGAAACCAACGACAGTCAGCGCAACTCGCCACAAGCCGACTAACGCCTCCGACCTGTCAATCGCCAACGCGCTAGGCAGCCAACTGCGTCGACCCATCAGCTGCCTTGCTCGCCTTCGCCCCCTACGGTGCCCTGAGGCCCGCCCGGCCCGGTGGCCAGCATCGGCCGATGCGTGTCGTTACTCACGCCACAGTTCAACCGCTTGCCCATACCCGGTCACGACGGATCGCCACGCCTTCCTTGCCGCGCAGCACGTCGTCCGTGCCGACGACCATGGTCTCGTTGTCGTGCGTCAGCCCCACGTTCGGGCCCACCGTGCCTTGCGGCCGCGCAGTCACCGCGGGGCCCAGAGCCCTCGTCGAACCCCAAATGCACCACGATTGCGTTCCTCTACCATTTCCCGACTTACCCAACTGCAGGAAACCCCAGCCATGGCTATCACCAGAGACCAGATCGTTGCCGCAATCCACAAGGGCTTCCGAGCCGCCAACCGGAACTACGGGCGATGGTCCAACGGCCGCAACGTCGACGATTCCGCCATCGAGGGACTGGTTGCCTCGTGCATCGCAGAAGCGGTACACAATCGCCAGGAACCCCGCGAGTCCCTGCTCATGGAGATGTCCTTCACCGACATCCGCTCCGCATCCGGCCAGAACCCGCCACGCCAGCGCGGTGGCAGGCGTGCCGACATCGTGATCTGCAACGCCAACCGCCAGCCGACCAGCGTCATCGAAGTCAAACGCAAGTGGAACACTGGTGGATGCATCGAGGACATCGACCGGATTACTCAGCTCGTCAATGCGTGCAGCTACCGGCGGGGAGGTTCGCTGCGCCGGGGTTTCCTCGCCTTCCTCATCGTGAAGGAGAGGATTAACTCCAAGCCCGCCAAGGAACGGGTTCGCGAACAGAAGGCAAAGATCGAGCACGCCATCGGGTGCCAACCTGCGCGCGGACTTAAACGTTCATACTCGCTCAGCCGTTTCGCCCACCTGAACGAAAACAAAGTCGCCGCGTCGCTGGTGGTTGAGGTCGCCATTCCGAACCGCCGATGAGCTGCCGCCCTTGTTCCAGAGAGCTCCAGTCATCGAATGCCACGCCAAGGCAACGCAACCCCCCGGTTCGATAGGCACTTCACAACGAGCGGTTCACAGCACTAACGCGCAGCTTCGTATGGAGCCGGCCCACAAGAGGCCCCGAGCGATCCAGAACGTACCACCGAGGCGTTCCTGTTGTCGCCCCGAATACCACTAACGCCGTAGTAATCCGAACTGGACAACCGGCAGTAAATCTTGTTAAATCAAATTGTTGGATTCGGTCTGCCTCGGACAAGCCCGTCCCCTACGGTTCAAGCGAAGTTGCTCCCGCCTCAGCTCGCCCGCGCAAGCTCGAACAGCGCGTCGTCGGTCGTTTGATAAACCTTGCCGGAGAGCCAGTCCGTCACGCCGATGGTATCTAGCTGATCGCGCACGGGCCCTTTCACCTCGCACAGGTGCAGGCGCACGTTGAAGCGGCCGAGGCGAAAGTTCAGCCGCTCGAGCATTTCGAGGCCTGAGGTGTCGATGAAGTTCACGGCGCTGCACACCAGCACCATGTGTTCCAGCCTCGGCTGGCGCTCGACGATGCGGCTCAGCCGGCTCTCGATCTTGTTGGCGTTGGCGAAGTAGAAGCTCTCGTCCACCCGCAGCACCTTCACGTGCCGCCAGGTCTGCACGTCGTAGCGATCGACGTTGCGGAAGTGGGGCGTGTCGCCCAGGCGCCCGAGTTCGGCAATGTGGGGCTGGCTGGAGCGTCGGATGAACAGCATCACGGCGATGACAACGCCGAGCAGGAGCCCCGCCTCCACTCCGGCGAGCAGCACGCCGACGAAGGTGATCAAGTGGGTGAACACGTCCGCCCGATAGAACTTCCAGTGGCCGCGGATGGCGTGGAACTCGAACAGCCCAAACACCGAGACGATGACGATGGCGGCCAGCGCCGCGTGGGGCAGATGGCGAAAGAGCGGCGTCAGCCAAGCGACCGTGACGGCCACCACCACCGCGCACACCAACGTACTCACCGGGGTCCTCGCCCCAGCGGCGAAGTTGACGCCCGACCGCGAAAAGCTCCCCGCCACCGGATAGGCACCCGTGAGCGCAGCCCCGACGTTCGCTGCCCCGAGGGCAATCAGCTCCTGATTGCTGTTGATGCGCCGCTGCCGCCGGGACGCCAGCGTCTTGCCCACCGAATAGCTCTCGACATACGCGACGAGAGCAATGAGCGCGGCGTTGGGCGCAAGGTCCCACCATATTGCGAGTTCCAGCGGCGGCAGCGCCAGCGTTGGCAGGCCCGCCGGCACATGCCCCACTGTCGCGACGTCGATTCCAAAGACCGCAACGCAGATGGTCGCCAGCAGCACCACCGCCATCGGGCCAGCGCGGCGGATGGGACTGTCGCCAACCCACGAACCCACGAAACGCCCATAGTGGCGGACGATCCAGATCACCACCAGGCTCGCAAAGCCGATCCCCACCGCCTTGAGGTCCGCCTCCGGCAACGCCTCCCAAAGCCGGGTCGCCTGCTCCACGGCACTGCCGCCGCCCGCCGGCACGACGCCGGTGAACGCCGCGAGCTGGCTGACGATGATCACCACGGCCGCCGCATTGATGAAGCCGCTGATCACCGGATGGCTCAGCAGGTTGACGATGCCCCCCATCTGGAATGCCCGCAGCAGCCACAGCAGGATGCCCACCTCAAGGCAGAGGATCGTGGCAATCGCCGCATAGCGGTCCGAGTAGGCAGGTGCGTGTTCGCCCAGCGCCGCCGCCACCATCAACGCCGCCACCGCCACCGGCCCCACTACCAACTGCCGGGAGGAGCCGAACACCGCGTACAGCACCATCGGCAGCAGGCAGGCGTATAGCCCGGCTTGTGCGGGCAACCCGGCGAGGAAGGCATAGGCGATGGCCTGCGGCACCGTCACCACCCCCAGCACGCACCCGGCGATGAGATCGTGCGGCAGGTCGTCGCGACGGTATTCCCGCGCCACGTCGATGAGCGGCACATAACGGGGCCAGCGGCCGATCCTCTTGCGTGCCACTTTGGCATGGGCCAACGCCCAGCGCCGGCTGCGTTCCAAGCGAGACTGACGATCGCGGGCTATCAAGGGCGGGGCCTTTGTCGAACGGCTCGAAATCCTTGCGCGCCACCATAACGCAACGACGGCAACCGCCAACGCATCCGTATGTGCATCGCAGCGCAGGGTGGGCACCAAGAGCCCGCACCGCGGGAGCGCCCGGAAGCAGCGTTTATGAGGTCAAGGTCGTAGGGTGGTGGGGGCTGGGACCAACTCCGAGCGATGGCGAACGTTTTGGCGGCGCTTGCCCGCGAGAGTTTCGGAGCGATACGGGGG
>VXSY01000203.1 GCA_009837725.1 Gammaproteobacteria bacterium
CGACAACCCAACACCGGCGATTCGCAACGCCAGTTCAGAGCTTCCCTAGAGGAGCGCGAGTTCACCGATCTCGACCTTCCGCAAGGCTTCGGGCCGGATCCGGAGTCTGAGGCCATCGCTCGGCGCGGCTTGGCGCGGCTCTACTGGACTCGCGAAATGGGCGCCTCCGAGCTGACGGAACTCGCGGGCGAACTGCCGGCAGCGGATGGCCGGGAGACTGCAGAGGCCGTTCGGAACTGGGCCAACGACAAGGCATTTCAGGTCGGCATGCATGTGCTGCGCGGCAACCTGTCACCCGGCGAGGCGAGGGTCGCCCTCTCGAATCTCGCCGAAGCATCGCTTGCGACGGTGGCGGCTGCAGTGGTCGCCGACATTGCCGGCACGGGGCCGGGCGCGGGTCGCGGCATCGCCATCGTCGCCTTGGGAGACCTCGCGAGCCACGACATGCACCCAGACAGCGCCATCGACGTGTTGCTCGTGCATGATGGGTGGCAGGCGAGCGAAAGCCAACGCCTGGCCCTGCGCTTCGGCATGGCATTGCGGGACCTTGCCCAGCACAGTCTGCTGTTCTCCGCGACAGACTCGAAGCCCGTTGCCGCACTGGGGCTTGGCGAGTTGGCCGGTCGTTTGGCCGAGGCACCCGACGGTGCGGTTCCCTTGGGTCTCAGGGCGCGCCGCGTGTTCGACTGGGGCGATGCCGCATTCGGTGGTCGCGTGGACGAAGCCCAACACGAAGCGCTGTCCCGCTGCGCGAACGCGTCGCTGCCGGCGCGGCCGAGCCCTGCCGCAACCGCCGAGCAAAGCATCGGCGCGACAAACTACGCCAACATGCCCGGCGGGCTGGTGGACACCGAAACGGCGGCACGCCTGTTGCTGCTGACGCAAGAGCCGCGTTTAGCGGAGGCCCATGCCAAACCCGGTGATTCCCCGCCCCCAGCGGCCGTGATCCTTACCAACTGCGGCGCCGAAAGGCTGGCGAAAGCCGCCACGCTTTGGCGCGACCTTGAGGGCATCATGCGTCTCGTGGGCGAGGAGGGATTCGACATTGCGGGCGCCGCCCCGAACGTCAAGTCTGTCGTCGCCAATGCCTGCGGCTGCGAGAGCTACGAAGCCTTGGAACAGGCGGTGAATGAGGCCGCATCGGGTGCCGCCGCCGAAATCGACGCACTTGCAGCCGCGTGATCCCCGACCCACAACCCACGTCGGGCACCCAAGCGAACGTCCCGGCCGAACCGAGCGCCCCGCGCAGCATATTGCGGCGCACGACCCCGGAGGACCAAGGCCTCATCCGCCTGCCCGCGCTCGCCCCCCATCTTGAGTTCCGTCAAGTCGGCGAGCAGCAGACTCTGCTGGTGTCGGAGTCCTTCAACACCCTGCTGCATGGCGAGCTGTACCGCGAACTGCTGCCGTTGCTCGATGGCCGGCACTCGCAGCAGGAGATCGTCGCGGCGCTCGGCGACAGCCACGCCTTCACCAACATTCTGAGCGCAACGGTTTCCCTTGCGGGCAAGGGCTATGTCGTCTCTGCCGAGCACGGCATGGAACGCAATCGAGCCGCGTACTTCTCGGCGCTCGGTGCATCGCCCCGCTGGGCTGAGGCGCGGCTGGCAGATTCGCGCGTCCGCGTGCTCGGCGCCGCCCACCAACTCGTCCGCCATCTGCAAGAGTCCGGCGTGACGGTGGCGAGGGATGCCCCCAAACTCACGGTGGTTGTCTGCGACGACTATCTGGCGTCGCGCCTTGCCGACGTGAATCGCCGTCAGCTCGAGCTCGGCGAACCTTGGATGCTGGTGCGGCCGCGCGGCACCGAGCCGCTGTTCGGCCCCGTCTTTCCTGGCGAGCGAAGCGGCCCCTGTTGGGCCTGCCTTGCCGAGCGGCTTCAGGGCCACCGGGAGGTGCACAACTTCCTGCGCAGCAGTGCCGGCGAGGACGCTGCCTTCAAGCCCACCGCGAGCCATCCGGCCGCGCTTGAAGCATTCTGGGGCTTGGTGGCCGCCGAGGTCATCAAGTGGCTGGTGCTCGATGCGGCGGCACCGATTCACGACTGTGCCCTCGCCATGAATGTCGTCGAATTCGCGAGTTCCAAGCATCGGGTTACGCAGCGGCCCCAATGTTCCGTCTGCGGCGACGACGCGCTGTATCGGCCGGACCGCCCACCGCTGCCGCTGCACTTACAGGCGAGTCCAAAGCTCCATGCCACGAGCGGCGGCGCCCGCAGCGTGCCGCCGCAAGTCACGCTTGCGCGATACCGTCATTTGGTGAGCCCCATCAGCGGTGTGGTGACTTGGCTCGAACGCACCAGCGAAGACACCGACCCCTGGCTGCACGTGCATTGGGCGGGCAGCAATCTCGGCATGAGAAGCCAGAGCCTGAGTTCGCTGCGGCAGAGCCTGCGCAGCAAGAGTGCCGGCAAGGGCAGCAGCGGCGAGCAGTCGGAGGCGAGCGCCTTGTGCGAGGCCGTGGAGCGCTACTCAGGCGCAATGCACGGCGAGGAGATCCGCATCCGCCAGCGCTTCAGCGACTTCGACGGCGAGGCGATCCATCCAGACGCAGTGCAGCTTTTCAGCGAGCGTCAGCTTGACGATGCCAAGAAGATCAACGCGAAGGGGCATCCGTACAACGTCGTTCCACCGCGTCTTGATCGCGATGCAGAAATCGACTGGAGCCCCGTGTGGTCGCTGACGCACAAGCGGCATCGCTATCTGCCCACGTCCATGCTCTACAGCACGGCGCCGGAAGGGCGCGGCCCCTGGGACCGGATCGCCGACTCCAACGGCTGCGCCGCCGGCAACACGATCGCGGAAGCCGTGCTGCAAGGGTTCTTCGAGCTTGCCGAGCGCGATGCATTCGCCATTTGGTGGTACAACCGCTTGCAGGTGGCGGCGGTGGACCTCGCGAGTTTCGACGACGACTACCTCGCCCGTGCGCCGGCCTACTATGCCCGCCACGACCGCGAGCTGTGGCTGCTCGACGTCACCGCCGACATGGACATCCCGGCGTTCGTCGCCCTGTCGCGGAAGCCCGATGGCGAAGCCGAAGAGATCATCTACGGCGCCGGCGCCCACACCGACCCGCGCCTGGCGGCGTTGCGGGCCGTCTGCGAGTTGAACCAGTGCCTCACTTGGCTGCCACGCCCTGGCAGCAATGCCGGCAGCCCGGCGATCGACGACCCGCTCGCGCTCTGGTGGTGGAAGACGGCGAAACTGGCAGACTGCCCTTGGCTTGCGCCTCGGCCTGACGAGCCGCCCAGCCGCGCCGAGCGTTACAAGGTGCCAGACACGACGGACACCCTTGAGGATGTGGAACGCTGTCGCGCGCTCGTCGAGGCACGGGGCATGGAGTTGCTCGTGCTGGACCAAACCCGGCCCGACATCGGCATGCCCGTGGTGCGGGTCATCGTGCCCGGGATGCGACATTTTTGGGCCCGGTTTGCGCCGGGGCGCCTGTACGACGTTCCGGTGACCATGGGCCGTCGCACCCATCCGCTCGAAGAGGCGGACCTGAACCCCACCCCCGTGATCGCCTAAGGGAGCCGACATGGACATCGACGAGGCGATCACCCTCACCCAGGACCGCCTTGCCCAAGAGGGCGAGACCATGGGTGACCTGATCGGGCATTTCCGCAGCAAGGTCTCGCCGGTTCTCGTGGGCGAACCCGAGTGGCAGCGCATCGTTGAATGCGCCGGCGGACTGCCGATCATTCTGGGGGCCTTGCCCTTCGGCTTCGAGTTGCCGCTGCACGACCAACGGCCGCAGGCGGACCTCGGCGTTTCCCTCGCGAGTGGGACCGCAACCGCAGGGTTCTTTCACGCGGCTGCCGGTGCCGACGAGACCGCGCGCATCGTCTCGCGCCTGTTCCGGCAGATGGACGCCGTCAACTCGCGCTTGCGAGAAATCGTCGGCCCCAAGCTGATGCTGGAGTTCGACATCGGTTCGGCCGGCGAGGGCGAGCGGCCCCTTCCGGGCGTGTTCCTGCGGCCCGGAGAGCGGCCCATCGTCGGCGCCTCCGGCCAGGTGGACGACGTGAACGTGGTGGTGGATGCGCTGCTCTCGTCCGTGGGTTGGGCAAGCAACGAAGCCGAGCGCAGGCAGGTGCAGCGCACCTACCTGACGCAGCCCGAAGACACGCGGCTCGACTCGTTTGGCGTCTTTCCGTCGCGCGAGCGCGCCATCCGTCTCGCTGTCATGGGCTTCAAGTCGCAGCAGGAGACCTGCACATACCTTCAAGAGGCGGGCTGGCCCGGTGATCTTGCTGCCGTTCGCGACGTGATGTCCCGCTTTCGCCAGCGCGCCAACATCGTCAGGAGCGGAGCGAACATCGACGTCCGGGAAGACGGGCTCGGCCCGACCTTGGGGCTTACCCTCATCGTCAAGCAGAGATACACCAAGGACTCGCGCTATTGGCTGGACGGCCTCACCGACTGGGACCCGTTCCTCGGAGCCTTGGGCGAGGAGGAGATCGTGGTTCTGGACAAACTCGCGGCGCTTGCCGACTGGGCCTCAACGCCAACGCCGCTCTTCGGCAAAGCCGGCCGCTACGTGTTGCTCCGCGGCATCCACCACATCAAGCTCGTCATCGCCGGCGGCGCGCTCCGGCAGGCCAAGGCATACGTCTTCTTGGTGCTCTCCGCCGGCGTAACCTAGCGCCGCTTCGCGGCGCTCTGGCAGTTTTCGCTAGCGCGAAAACTGCTACGGTCCGTCCTAGGGCCACCAACGGGCCCTTGGAGGGAGGGCGTCTCGCCCCCCTTGGCGTGCCGCAGGCACGCGTTCGGTGCTTTAGCCAAACGGAACGCGCCTTGCGGCGCGTATGGAGGGCGAGACGCCCTCCCTCCAAAGGCCCGTTCATCCCAACAGGCTGACGCGCCCGATGGGGCGCGGGAACGGCCCTAAAGACCTACCAGCAGCAGCAAAGTCCGGCCGAGATGGCCTCGAGCTGTTCCTCGGTGATGTTGGGGTCCGGGGGCAAGGCGAGATGCACAGTTTGCATGTCGCTCTCATGCACCTTGATGGTCATCGACTCCGGAATCGTGATGCCGAGTTCCTGGGAGATCGTTGCCTTGGGGTCCGCAAGAAGCTGCTGCCGGAAGCCCGCGTCGAGAGCGGACTTCTCGACGATGTGCTGCAGCATTTCGTCACCACTTTTCATGAGCGGCACTCCTGTCTTGGCCATTTGCTCGCACGGCGAACAAGCGTCGCCGAAACATGGCCGCACCGTAGCACGACTTTGGTGCGGCAGGCAACGTGCCGCGCGAGGCTCGGCCGACCCAAGATGCGGGGTCAAAGCGTATCTCAAGGGGTAGAATCGAAGGGCACGTCGGAGGCTCAAGCGCAAGCATGCTCGGTCGGGAGTCTTTGCGGAGGATCGCAGTGGTCGGGCGCGGCACCGCCGGATGCCTCGCGGCCGCGAGCGTGACCCGTCTGCTTCAAGGCAGCGACCACGAACTGCACCATATTTACGACTCTCGAATTCCGGTCATCGGCGTTGGCGAAGGTAGCTGGCCGAGCTTGGTTCAGGAACTCGCACGACTGACCGAATTGCCACACGAGACCATACAGCAGCGCCTGAACGGAACGCGCAAGTACGGCGTTGCATTCGAGGGCTGGGGTCGGCGCAACAAGGACTTTACACACTACTTTACGCCCCAGCAGGTGTCCTATGCCTACCATCTTTCCGCTGACCTTTTGGCGGCTCTGTTGCAGGAGAGCACCTCGGCCCAGCACATCGACGCGGAGGTCCTCAGCATCACGAAAGTCGAAGCGGGAGCGCGGGTGGAGTTCGATGGCCGGCCAGCCGAACACTATGACCTCGTCTTCGATGCCCGCGGCTTCCCCAAGGAGCTCCTTGCCGACGAGCACATCGACATCTCCTTCATCCCCACCAACACGGCAGTCATTCGACGCGCTCCCGCGATCGACCTCGGAGAGCGCGAAGGCGTGGCCGTGCAGCCCACCTACACCCGTGCGGTGGCACGCCGGCACGGTTGGGTGTTCGTGATTCCCCTCACGGCACACACGTCCTATGGCTACATCTTCAACCGCGATGTGACCACCCTCGCCGAGGTCGAGTCAGACTTCGATGCGCTGCTCGAGGCAGAGGACGTGCGAGATTTCGAACAACGAGCCGTGCTGCGGTTTCCGAACTTCGTCCATCGCCAGATCTACGACGGCGCGGTGGCGCGCATCGGCAATGCGGCAGCCTTCATGGAGCCACTCGAAGCCACGGCGATCGTGTCGGCGCAGTTGCAGATCGGCATGATCCTGCAAATGCGGATGAACCGTCCGTCGGAACATCTGGAGCGGGATGTGCCGGTGGTGAATCGGTTTCTGGTCAACACGGTGCTGCGCTACGGCCTGTTCGTCGGCTGGCATTACTCCTGCGGCTCAAGCTATGACAGCGAATTCTGGCGCCACGCGAAAGACCACGTCTGGCCCAGCCACCGTCAAGCCGCCGACCCACAAAAGGTGCACTGCAACGCCTTGCGCACATTCGACGACATGCAGGCACTCTTGCGCCAGACCGTCATCGACCCCGACGACTGGAATCGAATGTGCGCCGTCCCCCTCACCAGCTTCGCCCAGATGTCCCAAGGCCTCGGCTGCTAGGAACTCCCACGCGCGGGACAAGCCCGTCCCCTACAAACTGACTTCAGCTAGGCGACCGGTCTTGACGTCGTAGATGAATCCGCTGGCGTGGTCGCGGATGGGCAGGAAGGGGCAGGCGTGGATGCGGCGGAGGGATTGGCGGACGTTGGCTTCGAGGTCCGCGAATGCCTCCATGGCGAAAGGCGGGCGCAGGCCCGTTTCGGCTTCGATCTCGTCCTTCAGGTCATCGTCGCGGAAGGTCATCATGCCGCAGCCCGTGTGCTGGATGACGACAATCTCCCGCGTCCCAAGCAGGCGTTGGGAGATGGTCAGGGAGCGGAGCACATCGTCGGTGACGACGCCGCCGGCATTGCGGATCACATGAACATCGCCCTCGGCCAGGCCAAGCAGCCGACCCGTCTCCATCCGGGCGTCCATGCACGTGACGACGGCCGCCCGCCGTGCGGGGGCGGAAGGAAGATCGCCGTGGACGAATCCTGCGGCGTAGCGTTCGGCGGCGGCCAGGCAGTGGTCGCGAAACGTGCCTTCGCTCAAGTCCCCGCCGGCGTCCGCGCTAGACAATCCTTCCGGGCCTCGCGGACGTGTAGCCTTCGGCGCCGTACACCTGTTCCCCGTTCACCAGCACGCGGTCGAAGCCCTCCGCGCGGCGCACGTAGCGACGTGCCTCGCCCGGGAAATCGTCCACGAACTCATCCTTGGTGATGGCAACGCGATCGGCGTCGAAGATCACGATGTCCGCCGCCTGGCCGTCTTCGAGCGTGCCGCGGTCGCGAATGCCCCAATCCCGCGCTACTTCGCCGGTCATGCGATGCACGGCGCGTTCCAAGGGCATGGTGCCGGCCTCGCGGACGAAGTGGGAGAGCATGTAGGTGGTGTCGCCGCTGCCGCAGAACTGCGTGATGTGGGCACCGGCGTCCGAGGCGCCGAAGTGGCACAGGGGGCTGTCGATCAAGCGCGCCACCGCGTCCTGATCTGCGTTGACCACGCCCTCGAGCTTGAACTCGGTGTCGAGGTCGTCGCGGAGAGAAAGATCGAGCACCACCTCGCCGATCCGCTTGCCTTCCGCCTCGGCGATCTCGTTGACGGTGCGGCCCTGGTATTGCTCGTTCTGCTTGGACTTGACGTCGCCGACGCGCATGTGGCCGATGCCGAAGATGCTGTTCTCGCGGGGCACCATCTCCTCCACCAGCGCCTGGCGCTTGGTGGGGTCGCCGAACTCGGCCGCTCGCTCGCCCGCCGGCAAGTCCATGATCGACTTCCACGTGGGATAGCCGAAGAGCAGCATGCTGGTCTCGGAAAGCCGCATGTTCATGTCGAAGGTGCGCGGCATCGTCTGGCCATACACCCTTGCGCCGCGTTCGTGCTGCTCGGTTAGCGCGCGAACCTGATCGTCGAGCGCCCGGCCACCCGAACCGAGCACCGGCTGCAGGCTGCACGGGATGCCGGCAGCAAGGCTGATGTCGCCGAGCTCGCGGATGTTGTCGAGCAACTGTTCGGGATCGACGATGTAGGGCACGACCTGCCAGACGCCGCGCCCGCTCGCGGACATGGCTTTGGCGAGGGCAAGCTTCTCGTCGATCTCCGCGTAGCGGCTCGGCACCGGACGCATGTTTTCGTCCATGTCGAGGTAGGAGCTCGAAATGCCGAGAGCACCGGCGGCCATCGCCTCTTCGACGATGCGGCACATCTCGTCGATTTCCGCCGCGTTGGCGGCTCGTTCCTGGCTCGCTGCGCCCATGACGTAGGCGCGCACCGCAGAGTGGCCGATCAACGCGCCGACGTTGACGCCAAGCTTGCCGCGGATGAAGTCGAGGTACTCCGGGAAGGTCTCCCAGCACCACGGCACTGCGGCGTCGAAGGTGGGCTTCTTGATGTCCTCGATCACCTGGAACATCGAGATCAGTTTCGCCGTGCCTTCCGGCTTCACCGGCGCGAGGGAAAGCGAGCAGTTGCCGATGACCACGGTGGTTACGCCGTGTTCCAGCGATGGCGTCGCGAGGCCATCCCAGCAAAGCTGCGGATCAAAGTGGGTGTGGATGTCGATGAAGCCGGGGCTGACGACCCGCCCGGTGGCGTCGATGGTGCGCTCTGGGGCATCCACCGAGGAGGTGACCTTGCCGCCCTGCACAAACACATCCCGCCGTACAGGCGTCCGGCCCGTACCATCCACCACCAAACCGTTCCGAATCGCGAGCGTGCTCATGGCCTTCCCCATCTGCCGGCTGTGTGCCTAACAGCCTACCACCGAGGAACGCCCCATGACGCCCGTTTCGCGATTGGCCATGGACGGGCCCTTGGAGGGAAGGCATCCTGCCTTCCCTGGCGCGCAGGAGCGCGCCGAATGGGCTTCGGTCGAAAAGCGCCTGTCGGCGCTAGGGAAGGCAGAATGCCTTCCCTCCAAGGGCCCCCTATCGGGCGTAGCGCTTCGCCTGCACCTGCTTAGAAAGGAACTCGGCGATCCGCAGCAGGGCCTCCTGGAACGAGGGCTGCACGTCGGTGTTGGTGTCGGCGAGGGCGCCCACCATCATCAGGTTGTCGGTCATGGCGAAGTTCTCGACCGTGAGGCCATCGATGTCGACGTCAGGCTGGTCGGGATGCAGGCCGTGGTGGAGGGCGACTTTGTCTGGGTAGAGGCCGGCTGCCTCCTCCTTGCCATAAAACGGCGCCGCGTCGTAGTAGCCGAACACCGGCTTGCCGAGGCCGCGCATGTAGCCCATCTCGAACGCCGTCCCGCCGTCCATGCCGGGGCCGCGGAAGCGCACCATGTTGGCGGCAACCACATCGGCCTTGTGCATCATGGCGAGATTGGCTTGGTAGATGCGGATGCCCGTGTCGCGGTTCGGCGCGAAGTCGGGAATGTCGTTGTCGAGCGGATAAAGCCCCACCAGGCGAAAGTCCCAAAGGCCGCTGGCGTTCAGTTGTTCGATCGCTTCCTTCTTCGCTTGGCCGGCCTCGGCGGCACCCGGCAAGAACACTTCCGGACCGGCGAGATAGACGTAGAAGACGGGCTTGTCGGCGCCCGCAACCGCAATGCAACCGACAGCGAAAAACGCCGCGCACAGCCAGCGAACGCCGCTGCGCCACCGCCGCACCGCCACCTTCAGGAGTCGCTCGGCATGAGGAAGCGCCACAGCGGCTCCTTGGCGCCGGAGTCGCGCATGGCGTCCCTGGCAGCGCGGATTACCTCGCCGGTGCGGGTGTGGTCGCGGAACCAGCGAAAGCCGGCCCAGGCGGCCGGCGTGTGCCCGGCGATCTCCATCGCCGCCATCTCGTAGTAGCCGCGAATGTCCTGCGACACCCGCGCCGGAATGCCCGGAATGCCAGCCTCCTTCCACGGCTTGCCCTGGGCCACGCGCACGAACGCTTCGATGGCGGCGGGAATGGCATCGGCATCGAGCAGTCGGGCAGCCCCGGCGCGGTTGCCGTACTTCTTCACGGCGCGGTCGTAGGCGGGCCTTAAGCCCCGCGCCTCGTCCAACGCCGGGTGGGCATTCGGGTCCGTGCGCGCTGGCAACGGGCACATGAGGACTTCGGGGTTCTCGTCGTCGATGACGACGTCGTAGTCGACGACGATGGGGGCTTCACTGCCGAGCAGGGAGAAGGCCCGCCCCATCACCTTGCGCTGGAACGCGGCATCGTCCGGCACGCCCAGGGGCCGGCCGAGCGGGAAATCGCAGAAGAGTCCCCTCGGCGGCGCCGTGCCGTAAAGCTGTTCCCGGATCGAGCCGATAGTGACGGTGGCGATGCCGGCCGCCTCGAAGATGTGGGCAAGCGTACTGACCGTACGCGTGCAGAGGGGTCAGACAGGGGTGAGGAGGACGACATCCACCTCGTGTTGCTTCAAGAGCTCCGCCCCGGCCGGGCCGCCGTCCATGCGAATGGCGGCGAGGTCGAACTGGTTGCCGGCGAAGGCGAGATGCACATCGGACACATCGCCGACAGTGCCGTCCTTGGCCATCTCTTCGAGCCGGTCGATCGGGAACACCACGTTGAGGTCAGCGGTGACGCCGCTGGCATCGAAGTTGGGGCTCCAATGCCCCACGACGATGTCGCGCCGGTGTCGATGCAGCACGCGATAGCCGGAATCGACCGTGAGGAAATCGTCGTCGTCCTCGTGGTGCAGCGAGGCCGAGGTGACGAGGGCTACCTTGGCATCGGCCAGCGGCGGGGGAGTCACGAATGCAGGGTCGGGGAAGTCCGGGCAGGGAATCTTCGAGGCACCGGTCTTGATGGAGTTGTCGCTCATGCGCTCGCCGCTCGTCGCCGTGGAGTTGGCCGCAATCCTATAGCAACGCATCTGCTATCGATGTGCCATCGGTGTTTCCAACCCGCCGAGGCAGACCGCTTACGCGCAGAGAGCAGGCTTTCTTCGCCTTCGCGGTGACGGCAAGGCGCCCTAAAGGACGGGCTTGTTCCGTCCCGCGCCGAATCCATCGAAGCACAGCAGTTTCGCGCATGCGAACCGCCGACGCGCCGGCGAGGGTGCGCGAGAGGTCAAGATGTCCTCGCGACCGACGGGACGATGCCGTAGGGGCAACCCCTGTGGTCGACGTGTTGGTCAGTCCGGCACCGTTAGGAAGCTGAAGAGGGTGGTGGGGGTTCGGCGGGGTTGACGAGTGGCTCGCCTTCGGCACCGGTTTGCGCCGGGGGGGAATGGGCCTCCGGGGCGGCGGCCGGGGATTCGGCAGCAGCGGGCGTGGCGGCTGGCGTCCTGTCCCATGGAAGGTATGGCGCCACGAGGCTTCCGAAGACGAGGCCGGCGATGATGCCCAGCAGAATGTACGTGACTCGGGCTTGGTGCCTGAACTGGTCGCGGAAGGATCCGAGCTGCTCCTGGACGCTGGCGAACTGCTTCTGCGTTGACGTCTCCATAGAGTCGAGCCGCTGGTTCACGGCGTCGAACTTCGTCTCGAACTTGTGGTCGAGCGAGTCGATCTTGGCTTCGAGGCCGGCGACCGCGTGGTCGAGGTTGGTCGATGCGGTGCTGACCGCTTGATCGATCTTGGCTTCGAGGCCGGCGACCGCCTGGTCGAGATTGGTCGTCGCGGTGCTGGCCACATCGTCGATCTTGGCTTCAAGGCGATCCACGTCCGCCTTGGTGGCGACGTCCGACAGGGCGTCGCCCAGGACCTGGGCCGTGGCTTCGGCCTGCTCCTGGGTGAAGCCGGCGGTCTTCAGGGTTTGGGCGCAGCGGAGGGTGTCCAGCACGGCGGTGGTCATTGGTCGGTTCTTCGTCGGATCGGAGCGTACCACTGTCGCGGCGTGCGGGGGCCGTGTCGTTGCAGAGACTGGCCATTGGGCCGGTAGGCGATTGACCCGCTGGCGCGTGGGACGAAATGTGTGTGTGGCGGGAAGAGGGGCGAGG